>JAZNWL010000062.1:0-47791 GCA_045593325.1 Acutalibacteraceae bacterium
TTGATGGTTTGCCATCAAGGACTTTTTAGGTTATGCCACCGCTTGTTGCCCAACCCGGGTGATATCCAATTCCACTGTTGCCGAATAGGTGGCATGTTTCATAGTTTCTTTCCAGGAATTCAAGGTTTTAAAATAGGTGGACTGTTGTTTTCGCAGGGTTTTTCCCAATCGAAACACATCACAACCATGCTCCCCTACCACCTTTGTTAAGGTGGAAAGGATCATGGTTTTCATTTTTTCCTGGGCGGTTTTCTGTAACCCTTCTACCCCTTCCCGCGTCAACTGATCAGAGGAGGAAGACTCACCAACCTCCCCTACCACTTCCAACGAAATATCAAAATGGGGCTTTTGGTTAATCAGGGAAACATCTACCGAAACTTGGCTTTCATGAAACAGCAAACTCACGGTGCTCTCTTTTTCTTCCACCAGGAAACTGCGCTTATCGTCATAATTGTTCATCCAATGATACACCCATTTCATGGTTTCGTCCATTTCGTAAACGGGTTTATCCCCCGAGAAACACAACACCCCTTCAAACACCGGGTATTTCTTCCCTTCCTTTTCCACGGTTTTCACCATGGGAATGGAGACTGTGACGCTTTCGTCCATCAACCCCTGGGCTATGCGCATGAGTTCCCCGCTGACAGGAGCGCTATTATTCTTCCCATATCGCAACCCGTTAGCCAGCACTTTGGCGGGCATATTGTTTCCTTCCTTTTCAATGGAAAACAGTTCTGACGGCTTATCTTTGGTGGCCACCACACAAACGTTGCTTCCCATTTCACTGCTGCGAATAAACACGTCCAAAAGGCTCCACAGTCCCCGTTCCAATGCCTGATAGGAAAGTACGATCACCTTGGTGTCAGCATAAAAAGAGGTTTTCCCTAAATTCTTATCAATTTGCGCCAAGGCTTCCTGAACGGTCTCACCCTTTTCGTTAAACATCTGACTTTCTCCGCTTCCTTGTTTGTCAGCGGCAGGAGAATACACCTGTACCGTTACCGAGAATTTCTCTTCTTCCACATCCACCCCGATGCCTTCCACAATGAGTTTATCCTTCAAAGGGGTGGCTTGGCCGCACCCCAGCAATGACAGACAACAACTGAAACTAAGAAACAGGCAAAGGACTGTTTTCATTGTTCTTCCTCCTTTTCCACCCACCGATGATCAGCACCGCCAAGGGAATCACCACAGAAAATACCACGTTAAAACCAATGATAATGGGCAATGCGTACCCGGTTTTAGAAGATACCAGGCTGTTAGAAGTATAAACCGCAGAGAATACACCCAAAACCGCCAACAGAACAATGGCAATGCTTCGATGATTTTTAGGAATGAAAAATTGCAGGCAATCATAACACAAATGCAGATATACTGCCGATTTCAAAAAGACACCAATCATCCAAACCGAAGCCTCCAAGGCAGAAAGGTTACTGAGTTCCCCAATTTGTGCAACCCCTGCCACCCCATAAAAGGGAAACATTTGCAACATGGCATAATCTCCCAAAACCGCCATAATGGTAAAAAACACCACAAACAAAAACAAGGCAGCAACCAAAGCATAGGCAATATACGTCTTGGTGAGTTTGCCTTTCACCATGGGCGCCAACATTAAAAAGGTTCCCATTTCCATGGAGCTAAAGGTTAACATGGTAAAAGAGTATCCTACCTGCCCTATGCCGTTATAAAAGGGAGAGAGAATATTTAAAAATTCAAACCGAGGGAACAAAGCAATGATAATTGCCACAATGGAAAGGATACACAAAACCGACAAAACCGCTCCCGCCCGAAAAATAGCACGTAATCCTCTGATGGCACCAAAACACACTGCCGCCATCATGAGAATGGGGAAAAACCAAATACTTTGATTGGTTTGTATGGTGGAAGTCACAAAGAAAGAAAAGCGCCCCACCGAGGAAAAAGAAAGAGCAAAAAACAAAAAGGCATATAAAAGACTAACTGCAATTCCCATGCCTTTTCCCAAGGTAAAGGCATAATCACAAATGGAAACACCACCTGATTTTTTTATGAACCACAGGGTGGGAATGCCCATCACCAAAAGAGAAATCGGCAACAACAAGCAGGCAAACCATGCACCGTTACTGATGGTGTGCCCACTCGTATTGATGCCGTATGCCAGGGTAATGATTACCCGCGACAACACCGCAAACAGGAATAACTGCCCACTGCCGATTTTTGAAGTATAGGTCACAAGGCATCCCCATCCGTTCCATGTAAATTTTGCACCTTAATTTGTCGCTTAGCAAGGGTCTTCCAGCCAGCCCTGGCAAAGGTATCCCGCATGGCAGTTCGGTCGAAGGGAGAAATGGGAGCGGAAACAGGGATCCCATAGGGTTCCAAAGAGGCAATTTCCAAAAATACGATTGCCAACAATAACACTACGCCAAATAATCCTGCAATTCCCCCTACGAAGATAAAGGCAAACCGCAATACCGCCGCGGGGTAATACAACGCGGGAATCACGTATGATGCCAAAGCGGTTACTGCTACCACAATAATCATGGGGGCTCCAATCAGCCCCGCCGAAACCGCCGCGTCCCCAATCACCAACGCCCCTACAATGCTGACAGCGTGGCCAACCGATTTGGGCAATCGCAAGCCTGCTTCCCGCATAATTTCATAAATGGTATGAATAATCAGCGCTTCCCACAGCAAGGAAAAAGGGGTTGCCACCTCTGCATCTACCACCTTGAAAAAAATGGCAGAAGGCAACACTTCGGGGGTGTGTTCCCCAACAGCAACGTAAAACCCCGGCAATAAAATAGCCAGAAAAAAAGAAAGATATTTTAAAATACGAATAAAAGTGGCATAAAAGGGATTCAGGGTATAGTCATCCATGCTTTGAAAATGTTCCGAGAACAAGTAAGGGGTAATTAAGCAAAATGGCGAGCCGTCTACCAGAATCACCACTCGGCCCTCGGTCAATTTGGCACAAACCGTATCGGGACGTTCTGTTACCCCGATGGATGAAAAAATAGAAAGAGAATTATCTTCTAAAAAAGGTTGAATATATCCCGATTCCAACACCGTATCAATGGTAATTTTTTTCAGCCGATTCTGAATGGTTTTTACCATTTCCGGGGATGCCACCCCTCGTAAATAACATACCGCCACCTCGGTTTTGGATTTTCCACCAATACGAACCGATTCAATGGCCAAATCCGGCGTTTTCAGCCTTCTCCTGAGAAGAGGGACGTTTAATTTTAAAACCTCGGTAAAGGCCTCTTGAGAGCCTCGTTCCATTACCTCGTTTTGAGGAGAACTGATGGCTCGGTAAGGGAACATCTGCAGACCCAATGCCAAGGCATATTCCACCCCTTCGGTAAGCAGAACGGCAAATCCCGTGGACAACATCTCATACAGTTGGTCAAAGGTATATATCCGTTTTTGGTCAGGCGAAGTTGAAATTTCCTGTTCAATTTGTAAGAAACAATCCAAGGGCTTCTTTTTGATTCCCTTGAATCCCTGGAGTTTTTCCAGAAGCATTCGGTTGATTTCTCCTTTGTCCACCATATTCCCCAGTGAGAGACAAACAAAAGAATGAGGACCTGCCAAAAACTCCCGAACAATCAAATCCTCACACCCTTTGTAGGCATTTCGGATCTCCTCCATATTCTGTGCCAAAGAGGTGGAAAACGCCTTTGGGGATTGTAAAGGATGGGTATATTCTTCCTGTCGGTAAGTATGCAAAAATTTCCGAATCCAATGGGCCATGTAAAGCCTCTTCCTTTCCTTGGTAAAAACAACCAAAATAAATTTCCTCTTTTTTGCCAAAATGGTAAAAGGAGATGATGTTTATGGTAATTACTTTGTTTCGTACAATTCTTTTATATTTAGTGGTTATTTTTTCCTTACGTATCATGGGAAAACGGCAAATCGGCGAATTACAGCCGGGGGAATTGGTGATCACCATTTTAATTTCCGAATGTGCCGCCGCTCCTATCCAGGACCTGAACCGCCCCATCATCAGTGGTATCATTTCCATTTTTTCCTTGGTTATTCTGGAGATCGTATTTTCCTTTTTAACCATGAAACTTCCCTTTTTCAGAAAAATGATCGACGGCTCCCCTGCTATTGTGATTGCTGACGGAAAAATCAAGCAGCAAACCATGAAAAAATTACGATTAAGTATTGAAGATTTGACCAACACTTTACGGCAGAAGGGATATTTTAATCTGGAAGACATTGCATACTGCATTGTGGAAACCGACGGGAATTTGAGTATACTCCCCGCCCCAAAGGAAACCCCTGCCACCGCTCAAATGGTTGGATTTGTAAAAGAAGATGAAGGGCTTCCCTGTGTGATCGTGGCTGACGGCAAAATCAACCGAAAATTCTTGAGTCAATGCAACATGACCGAAGAAGACGTAATGGAAATCACCCGTCGGGAAAAGGTGAAACTCAAAGACGTTTTTATGCTCACCGCCGACCGCAACCATAACTATTCTCTCATCAGAAAGGAACTCTGACTATGAAACGATCTATTATTATTCTGGTTTTGCTTGCCTTTATCAGTTTCATTTGTACCGTCGGTGTTATGTATATCAATTACAGCATAGCGGAATTGAATACTGCCATGGAAAGCACCATTGAATATGCAAAAAAAAATGATTTGGAAAAGGCGAATGAAATGCTGTTGCAAACCGAAAAATTATGGCACAAACACCGAAAAATTCTCATGATGTATATTGAACAGGATTTATTGGACGACGTGGACAACCAAATGGCGTTACTCAAGGCATTGATGTTATATCATGAAGAAGAATTTTTGCCACAAGCCATTCTGTGCATTTCCCAATTAGAAGAGATTCAGCAACGGGAAACCATTTCCTGTTATTCCTGGTTTTAAATAAAAAACCGAGTGCTTCACTTCACTGCCCTGCACTCGGTTTTTGTTTATTCAAAATATTCGGTTAAAATGGTTTGAATTTGTTTTTGAGTGGCGGTACTGTACGCTCCGTTGGTTACCATAACATACATAGAACCGCCTTCTACTTCCTTCCCCGCTTCTTGCATTGCTGCATCTCTGGAAGTTTCAAAGTTTTTGGTTTTTTTTGCAAAATCCTGATACTCTTTTTGTGACAAAGTAGCCTGCAAATAACGGTCGATGGCATCAAACAATGTATTCCAGTAATTGCAAATGACAGCAGAACCAATATTCATTTCTGCCTGGGTTTGCCATTGGTTTCCACCATCGGTTTCCGCTTTGGCAATTTGTTGCATAAACTGCTGCATGAATGATTTCATGGAAACCTGCTTCATGGAAATTTTTTCATCATTCATGGCAGTAAAGGTTTTGTCCTCTTGATGATACGTAAGACGGAAATCATGTTTCCCTATCAAATAAGGAAAATAAATTATTTTCTCGCTGTTTTTTCCCGTTTCAATGGCATAAGACAACGGTTTTTCAACCTCTTGATTTTCACCGTCAATGGCATCTAAATCATATTCCGAAACCTGTTTCCCATCATAAAACAACAAAAACTCTTTTGCCCCTTCTATTTGCCACAGGGTTTGTTCCAAAACCAATTCTGCTTCATCTTTGGAAACTACGGAAGAAACAGACGTAGTAGAAGAGGTAGAAGTTTCACCGTCATCGGCGGGTTGAGAGTCCTCAGAACATCCCATAAGGAAAGAGAATACCAACGTCAAGGAAACCAATATCACAAAAATTTTTTTCATAATCATACCTCCTATTGGATTTCAATGCCTCCAACACTGCGGACCTTTAAAGGAACACAACTATCTTGTCCAAATACAGCTTCTATTTTTTCCCGATACAAATCAAACTCTTTCATGGGTACAAAACCAAGCATGGTTCCCCCAAAACCGCCGCCGTGAACACGGTATATCCCGTCGGGGCAAATGGAACGGCTAAGATACAAAGCCGTGCCAACCCCGTCAAAGGAAGTGTCGCAGGGGTTGCTGACATTTTGAAGCCAACATTGAGACCCTTCTCCCGAGGCTTTCACAAGAGACATAACCTCTTGATACTGTTTTTGTTGAAGCAGATGGCAAATGGTTTTGGCACGACCGGTTTCGTCAAAATAATTCAGCGCCCGCAAAACTGCACGATCCCCAACAGCCTTTCGCAAGGGCACCATTTGTTGCAAAACCTGTTCTTTGGTTAGTTCCGAAAGAACCGATTTTCCAAAGCAATTTGCTACGGCTTTCATTTCGGCGGGAATGGCGGCATATAAGTGGGTTAAATCCGCATGGCTCCCCCCTGTTTTCACCACACACATCCGATACCCCATATCCTCCAAGGGCATGGATACCGTTTCATAAACCGGAGCTTTGGCATTTTCAAAATCAATAAAAGAAACGTTCCCCAGGCAAGATGCCATTTGATCCATCAGCCCGCAGGGTTTTCCGAAATATTCATTTTCAGCAATTTGCCCCGCCATTGCCTTTTCCACGGGTGCTACCGGGTTTTGGTTATATAAACAACTCAAAACCGTTGCCACAAAGTTTTCAAAGGCAGCCGATGAAGAAAGACCGGAACCCACAGGAACCGAAGAATGGGTTACACACTCAAACCCACCAACGGCATACCCCTTTTGTTCCAATGCCTTGGCAACCCCGTAAATAATGGCCTGGGACGTCCCTTTTTCAGGGCAGTCTCCCGATAGATCCACTTTGCAAGGTTCCAGCCCAATGGAATGCAGACAAACAACAGTGTCTTCCCTTTGGCGGACAACCCCTAAAATATCCAGATCCACCGCCAAAGCAACCACACAGCCCCCTTGGTGGTCGGTATGATTTCCGCACAATTCTACCCGTCCGGGAGCGGAAAACAAACGAAGGTCGCCCTCTTTCCCAAAACATTCGGAAAAAGCATCAAACAATAGTTGTAACCGCTGTACAGGGACTTCCCCATACAACGGTACAAATAAATCGGTTAAACTGTTATCATGCAGTTGTTCTTGCCAGGTAATCAAGGTTCTCATTTTTTACATCCTTTGGCGCCAAAAGAGCCATTGGCCAGAATATTGGTATCGTAAGTAAACATCAACTGTTCCCGTTCCCGTTTCCGTTTCATGCCACAAGCAATGATTTCTTCCAACAAATCGGGATATTTCTTACCCTTGGCTTCCCACAGATAGAATGCCAAAGAACCGGGAATGGTGTTGATTTCGTTTACATATACCTTATCGTTGTCATGGGTATCCATTAAATAGTCAATACGAACCACACCGTTACAACCCAAGGCTTTAAACACTTTACAGGATAAACCACAAATTTCATCCCGTTTTTCATCGCTGATGGGAGCGGGAATCATACGGTCCAGACTTGCCATACCGCTGTTTTTGCTTTTCCCTTTCCCCCGTTGATATTTATCGCTGTAAGAAAGGATTTCATCACTCATAACAGGTTCTTCACAAACCGAAGGGGTACAGTCGTTGGCATCCCCCACCACCGAACAGTTGATTTCCCGAAGCCCAGTTACAGCTTTTTCCACCAACAATTTGGAGGCAAAAGAAGCCGCCAGTTGAATTTTTTCCAATAATGCGGCGCGGTTGTCAGCCTTTGAAATGCCAACACTACTGCCTAAATTGGCAGGTTTCACAATAACGGGATACCCTAAAGCTTCAATTTTTTCTACGATAGCGTCTTTGTCAGCTACAAATTCACGGGCATAAAAAGTAATCCCGGGAACCACAGGCAATCCGTTTTCTGCCATGACCTGTTTAAACAGAACTTTATCCATTCCAACAGCAGAGGAAACCACGTCACACCCTGCATAAGGAAGACCAAGCACTTCAAAAAAGCCTTGCAAAGAACCATCTTCACAGTTGGTACCGTGAACAATAGGGAAAGCAAAATCGATGGTTTGTTCCATGGCTTTTTTGAACCGACGGGGACGAAGTTCTATCATTTTCACCTTGCCTTGTTCTTTCACAAAGGTCACCTGGACGCATTGTTTTAACAAAGCGGGAATATCTTTGAAATTTTCAATTTTCCGCAGGGCGGAGCCACTGTAAAAGCCGCCGTCTTTTGCCATATACACAGGGAAAATTTCATAAGTTTCCCCTTTCAGGCTGTTCATGGCTTGCAAAGCAGAAATAACCGATACTTCGTGTTCCACCGAAGCACCGCCGAAAAATACACCTAAATTCCACTTCATAGGATTCTCTCCTTTTAATATAAATAGTTGTCCGGCAAATCGTTTTCCACCAGTACAACACAAGTTTCATCCAACATGGGAGAAAGTAAAGAAACAGCATCTTTAAAGGATGCCACAATATGCAACTTTTCTTCCGGGAACCCGGTGGAACGAACGCCATTGGCGATAGGTTCGCTGCGTTTGAGCCCCACCAATACAATACGGTCGCAGGTTTTCCCTGCATGAACGCCCAAATCAAAATTGCACTGTTCTTCCCGGTCACCCAATTCAACCAGCCCGGGAGTGATTATTATTTTTTGCTTATTCTCAAAGCGACCCAACACATTAACCGCTTCCAGACACCCTTCGGGGTTGGCATTGTAGGCATCGTCGATCATCAAGGAACCGCCCACAAATCCTTTCACCTCTAACCGATGTTCAGTGGGTTTTAGCGTACTGACTGCAAACTGGATATCCTTAACAGGCACCTCAAAATAACGGGCAACCGCCACGGCTACAGTGAGATTTAAAATACTGTGTTGCCCTAAAAGACGGGTTTGCAAGGGAATTTCTTCTTCCCCCACACATACCGTGAAAGAAGCGCCTCCTTCATGATATACAATATTTTTCGCATAGGCATCCAGTCCGTTTTCCAATCCATAGCGGATACAGCCTTCCACCTGTTGTTCCGAAACAGGTTTGCTGGCACAGTTCAGGAACATAGTACCTTGTTTTTTGGTTACGTAATCAGCAAGTTCAAACTTGGTTTTGATAATATTATCCAAGGTGTGGAAGGTATCCAGATGTTGAGGACCAACCGAGGTAATTACCCCGTGATCAGGATTCACGATTTTGCAAATTTCTTTGATATCTCCCACTTTTTTGGCACCCATTTCCACCACGAAAATCTCGGTGCCGGGTTTCATTTTTTCCCGAATGGTTCGTACCACGCCCATGGGGGTATTAAAACTTTCAGGAGTAACGGTAACGGTATATTTTTCCGAAAGCAAACGAGTAATCATAAATTTGGTGGTGGTTTTCCCGTAACTGCCGGTCACCCCAATGATTTTCATATTGGTCGACCCTTTTAAAATTTTCTTGGCATCCCGTACGTAATGATTGGAAATCATTTTTTCCATGGGAGCGTTCAGATAGAGCACCAGAAGCATAAGCACCGGGGTAAAGCCATAGAAAAACAGCAACCCGCCTAAACTGACGTACACCCAAAAAGAACCAAGCCACCACACACCAAGCAAAGCCAACAACAACACACAAGCGGTGACAAATTGCCGTTTTACACGAGGAGTAAACACCAAGGGTTTAATGGCTTTGGATTGCTCTTTGGCATTTTTAAAAATACGAATATAAGCAAAACTAGCGGCAACTCCTGCAAAGGCTGGTGGAAAAAACAATCCCAATACCAACAGAATTAGTCCCGTAAACATTGCGAAAAACATTCTGCTTTTACCGGCGGTTTTTCCAAAAGCAAGATACCGTTCGGGTTTATAGGAATTTTGTTGCATCATATGGGCACAGCGAACAAAACCACCCATACTGCCAACACCAAGAAGAAGCAACCCCGCAACAAAAGGGAGATATTCCATAGTCAGGATCCTTTCTAAGAAATTTGTAAGAAACTTTCCACAATGGCAGCCACGTGGCCTGCCTTTTCCACAAATGCCCAGTGGCCTGCATCAGGAATGACGCAAAGCCCGGCATCGGGAATTTCCCGTTCCATAATTTTGGCATGAGCTACCGGGGTGGCAGTATCATTTTCACCGTATATCAGCAAAGTGGAGGCGGTAATGGAAGAAAGATGATGGGTCAAATCTTCATTCACCACCCGCACCAAGGTTTGTCGCAACACGTCAGGCGCATTGTTATAGTCAGCAGTACCGAAAAATGCCCGCACTTTTTGCAAGGTAGGTTCACAGGCTTTTGCCCAAGGTTTACGGGTCAACGCCCATTTGGCGGTTTTAAAACAACGGGTTCTCATTTTGGTTTTGAAAGACGGGGGAGTGCGAACCCCTGCGGCATCCATCAAAATGATTTTGGAAGGAATTACCCGCCCTGTTCCGCAGAGTTTAATAATCACCCGTCCCCCAAAGGAATGGCCGATCATAATGGGGTTTTTCAGCGAAAGTTGCTCCATAAATGCCAGGAGCAACTGGGCGTAATCTTCCACACACCAAGGCTTTCCCGGCATATCACTTTTGCCGAATCCGGGGAAATCAATGGCGGTTACCCGATATTTTTTAGCAATACGGCTTCCCAGAAAAGTAAAGGCTTCGGAGGAAGACCCCCAACCGTGGAGAAACAAAACGTCTTCCCCTGCACCGTATTGTTCATAATGAAGGGAGAGCCCCCCTACGGTAATTTCCATACTAACCTCTATTCTGCTGAGGAATTCCCCAACTGACCTAAACTTGCGGCTTTCAAATAGGCATTGATAAAGCCGTCAATATCGCCGTCCATCACGGCATTGATGTTACCCATTTCATAGCCTGTGCGATGATCTTTTGCCATGGTATAAGGCATGAATACGTAAGAACGGATCTGACTGCCCCAGCCAATTTCCTTTTGAACACCCTTGATATCTTCGATTTTTTCCAGGTGTTCCCGTTCTTTAATTTCAACGAGTTTGGATTTTAACATTCTCATTGCCATTTCACGGTTTTGATGTTGACTGCGTTCATTCTGACAAGCAACAATAATCCCCGTGGGCAAGTGGGTAATCCGAATGGCGGATTCGGTTTTATTTACGTGCTGACCGCCTGCACCGCTGGAACGGTAGGTATCTACCTTCAAATCTTCTTCCCGGATTTCCACGTCCATATCGTCGCTGATTTCGGGCATAACTTCTAAAGAAGCGAAGGAGGTGTGACGGCGGCCGCTACTGTCAAAGGGAGAAACCCGAACCAAGCGATGAACCCCTGCTTCGGATTTTAAATATCCGTAAGCGTTAACCCCTTCAATAAGCACAACGGCACTTTTCAGCCCTGCTTCTTCCCCGTCTAAATAGTCCAGAGTTTTGGATTTGAACCCATGAGCATCTGCCCAGTGGGAATACATACGAAAGAGCATTTGCGCCCAATCCTGGGCTTCTGTACCGCCTGCCCCTGCGTGGAAGGTGAGAATAGCGTTGTTATTATCATATTCCCCTGAAAGCAGAGTGGAAAGCCGCATTTCTTCCATGGTTTTCAGCACTGCATTCACACTGCCCACCACTTCATCCAGCATGCTTTCGTCTTCTTCTTCGTCTGCCATTTCAATGAGGGTCAAGCCGTCATCATAGTCTGCACAAAGTTTTTCATAGGCGGCAACTTTATTCTTTAATTGGCTGATTTTTTGCAGAACTTTTTGCCCCGCTGCCATATCATTCCAAAAATTTTCATCGGTGGTTTTTTCTTCCAAGGAAAGGATTTCTTTTTTGGCATCTTCAATGCCCAAAGCCTCTCCCAAATCAATGAGCTCCGCTTTTACCGCGGTCAACCGTAACCGTTGTTCTTCAAATTGCAACATGATATTGTTTTCCCCTTTTTCGGTTTCAATCAAATTCACTAAATTATACACTATTTTTCCCTTTTTGTAAAGGTTTTAACTGGCTATTCTTCCATAAAATAAACACAACCTACCAAAATATATTCCCAAATTTTGTTTTTTATCTTGATTTGTTCATAAATTTGCTCTATTATAAAAAAGTAAACAAGTATACTGTAAGAGGTGATTCTTATTTCTTATACCGATAAAGCCCGCAACTGTGTTGCCTGCGGGCAAGAATTTTATCCCGACGATGACGTGGTATTTTGTCCTGTTTGCGGCGCCCCTCATCACCGTTCCTGTTGGCATGAGGAAGGTCATTGTCACTATGAGGTTGCCCACGGCACCGACTTGCAATGGCATCCCAAGGAGGAACCCCAAGAACCGCAGGTTTCCCAGGAAAACCCAAGGGAAGAAACCGAAGATAACGGTTCTCCCTTCCCCTTTTCCGGCGGCATTGCCATGACAAAATGCCCCCATTGCGGGCGGTTTGTTCCCTGCCAGCCTACTCCTTCTACCTGTCGCCATTGCGGTGGAGAAATCCCCGCCATTTCTACTCCTTTTGGCGGAGATGGTTCTCCTTTCGGCGGTTCTTTTGCTTCTGCTCCGTCCGCAAACCCCAATGAGCCGGTGGATACCGCTACCGTGGGGAAATTATCCCGCATTGTTATGCAACGGCGGGACTATTACCTGCCCCGTTTTCAATCTTTGAAAAAACAAGGAACCAAGACTATTTCCTGGAACTGGTCGGCATTTTTCCTGACCACCTATTGGTTTGCCTACCGAAAATGTTACGTGTGGGCGGTTTTTTCCACCATAATTGAACTGATTGCCCTGTTGCTCCTCTCCCCCATGAGCGGTCAGATCGCCACCTTCCTGGCATCTCAACAAATAACCTCCTATACCCAGGCCATGGAACTGTTGATTGCCAACATGAATTTTTCCCAAAGCGTAATTTGGCTGTCCCAGGGCGCCTTGCTTATTTTGTTGATTCGTTCTCTGGTTTTCGGGCTGTTTGGTAATTTGATTTACAAAAAAGAGTGTTTGAGACGGGCTCAACAGTTGGACGAAATGCCCAAAGAAGAAGCCGCTTACCGCGTATTTAAACTCAGCGGTGTCAGCATTTTTGCTCCCATTTTGTTCTATTATCTCATTGGGATTTTCGAAACCGTTGTTACAAGTTTTATATAACTTACTCTACAAAAAGGTTCTGTACGAATTTCGTACAGAACCTTTTCCGCGTCTTTCCACCTTTGCAAACGGTATTTTAAGTCAACGACTTTTGTTTGACATGCAAAAGTCGATTTGATAAGATAATACCAAACAAAGGAATTTGATGATTTTATTTTCAAGAGCATTCTATAAATCAAGGAGATTTCAATGACACCCAAAACTGTAGATCGTAAATTTGATATTGGTAAAGTTGCACCCATTCAATGTATTCATAATGACCCATTAACTGAGTTAGATATTCAGAATCAATGTTTCCTTATGCTATTCATCCGTCAAGGTGATGCGTCTTTTCAAATTGGTAATTATCGTTTTCAAGCAAATTCACCCTGCCTTGTTTGTTTTGATGAAAGACAAAACCCAAAGGTAATCAATAAAAACAACCTGGTTTGCGACGCCATTTATTTTCATCCCACTTTTTTAAACGTAAATATGACCTTTAGACAAATACACGACCACTCATATGAACAAATAGCAAGTACACACGATTTATTTTTGTTAAAGCCATTCACTGATCTTAATCGATTTGCATATCCCATTTTCGAACAATACAATCAACCCTTCGCCCGATTATTTACCCTATTGGAAAATGAATTGGATTTTCAAACTGACTGGTATTGGTCTTGCAGGAGTCGTTCATATTTTTTGGAAATGATGCTTCTTTTGGAGAGAACATACGGCATTATTGGATCTCACACCACCGATATAGGTCTTCCTATAGATACTGATCCTATTCTAAAAAATGCGATTGCTTATATAGAAAGCCATTATTCCCAACATATCACATTACATGGTTTAGCCCAAGCCCTTGCCACCAATCATTCCACATTAAACAATTTGTTTAAAACACAATTACAAATCACGCCTATTGAATATGTGTGGAGACACCGCCTTGCCATTGCAAAAAAGCATTTGGCATTTACCAACTTATCCATAAAAGAAATTGCCCTTCGCTGTGGGTTTAAAACCACACAGCATTTTAGCAACAAATTCGTGTCTTTCACCGGTTATTCCCCTACCGCATTCAGGGCTATGACCGTAAACAAACGAAAAAACGCATTTCAAAAGGATGGTGGAACTTTATGAAAATCAAATTTATTAAAAAAGCAGCGTACGTGTACGATTTGGCATTTTTATTCTTCCTGTACTTTAACAAAGAATTTTGTCTGTCTAATTTTCTTCTTTATCATGAAGGAAAAGATAATCATTCCGAACATTATAACAAACTTCTTGGATCGATTTCACCAATCCCAAAAGAATTACTCCTATTCTTTGTAAAAAACGATTACGGAAAAACATTTTTTACATGGAATTTTTTTCACCCGTGTACCCATCTATTTGCTGAGGAAGAATATGATTTATCAACAGTGATAAAAGCATTATTCAATGATACAGACAGAATCAAAACCGATATGTTTCGCTATTACTTTGAAAACGCAGATATTGAAATTTTAAAATCGGCAGAAAACCCTTTGTTGAATATCAATCGCTTTATTCAGGAATCATCTTACAGTGATGAATTGAAAAATTCTATGTATGCGTTTTTCATCGACCCTGAAGGAGTACTGAAAACACTGGCAGAACAACTAACCGAAAAAGACAAAATCTTATCTCGCTACTATAAAGAAAACACACTCCTTCTTCAAAAGTTACAACACAAAATACAATGGGAACCCTTATCGGAATGTTTAACATATATTGCAAGCAAACCCATTGACCCCACCATAGAAACCGTATATGTTTCCTTTACTCTGTGCAACAATTACTTGTTACTTTATAAATTGCAACCTCAAAAGGCATTGTTATTTTTAGGGGCTTCCTATGAGGACACCGTAAATTCCGTCATAAAACAAAACCAGATGCCCGATTTAAGTCGTTTGGGAACAGTTTTAGCGGAACCGAACCGCATTAAAATGTTAAACTATATTGCTCATAAAAAGGAAATAAGTATAAAAGACATTCAAAAAGAATTTGGCTTTACTGCGGCAAATTCCTATTACCATTTAAACAAAATGCAGGAAGCCGGCATTTTGTTGACCAGGAATCAAGGGAAAATGATATTATTTCACATTAATCGAGTTTATTTCCAAAGATTGTGTGATGTTTTTAAAAAGTATTCACCTGTAATGGAAGAGGAAATATAAAAAAATCGTTCTCAAAAAAAGGTTCTGTACGAATTTCGTACAGAACCTTTTTCATGGTAGTTTATTTTCTGTTTTCACGGGTCTTTTTGCATTTTTCAATGCAAGCGGCAACATATTCTTTGGGATAACTGTTAACAGCCAAGGAGTTTTTCACAACAGCTTTTTGGTCAACGGTTTCGCCTTCTGCCCAAGCTTTGCCTTCGGGGGTATTCAGGGCTTCCCGCAATTTCTTGGTAAAGAATTTCATTTCTTTAATTTGCATGGAAGTTACATACCCATCACAAAGATAGTCTTCCCACAGAACCCCGGGGATGCCGCCGTTTTCGTAGGTGGCTTTATACCAGCCGAACAAAGAGATCACGGTGCTGATATAAGCGCCGCGGCTGGGGCCGTCACCCAGATTATACCGAATGGAATAATCCTGGCCGTAGTGGGGGTTGATGGCAATATCACGCATACGGTCTGCTTGAATCATGTGCATGGGGGTAATCCCCAACTCTACCGAACGACGAGTCAAATCGGCAACTTCTTCGGGGGTGTAAGGCAAGGTACAATAGTCAGAGTGCAATGCCATCATGCCGGAATCTTTCAGCACTTGGGGCACGGCTGCCACGCGACGTTGAGAATAGTAAACGTGGCGATAGTTCTGCCGTTGGGAATCGCCGGGAACAATAGCAGTCCAGTTACCGCCTTCGGTACGAAGACCAATGGATGCAGGGAACAAATCCTGCACTTCTTCCACAGTACGGCTATAGTTCTTCATGCGGGACATGGTGCGGAAAATGTCCAGATCTTCCAAAGCGCGGCACCATTCGGTGAACACAGCATTGGGCGTGGTGTAAGAAGGCCAACCGTGGTCAATAAAGGTGCCTTCTTCGGGATTGATTTCGTCAAAGGATTTATAATCACAGCCCCAAACTTTGTTGACTTCTTCAATGGTTCCGTATTTTTCTTTCACAAAGTCTTTAAAGCCTTGCAACATCAAACCGGAAAGTTTGCAACGGTTTTGAATGTCAACACGGTGCCAACCACGGGTATCTTCAGCGGTAACAGGTACACGGCCATCCCCCATGGTATAGTAATTGTCACCCCAACGTTTGAACTGGTAGGCAGTTTTTACAGCATTGGCTTCTGCCAGCAAAGGATCGTCTACCGTTTCTACGAGGTTGGGATTATACCGTTCTTTATTACCGGTGATCCAGGCAGCCTTTCTCACATTATTGGGATTTTCATAAGGATACGTAATCCAACCTTCCAGTTTCATACCCATTTGTTTAATGGCGTCGCACATAAACCAGTGAGCATCGGTATTGTGGTTGAACACTTCGGGACCGTCATTGATGATGGTTTCAAAGGCGGCAGTGGTGGAGATGATGTTTACCCCGCAATCCTTCATATCCATCAATTCATGAAGAAGTTCCTGATCGGCTTCGGGTCCTAAGGCAAGATGTACCCGCATATCGCACATGGATTGGGCAATCATGGCAGGTTCCCGCTTGCCTTCGTCATTAATGATGTAGTTTAAGTGGTCGGTATCCAATTTCACTTTAATGGAATCGGATTCTACATTTACAGGAACGGTAACGGCATCCAAATTCATACTATTACCGGTTAACAATTTCATGGTAATGCAGTTGGTCCAGGGAGCGGTTTGCACAAACATCAAGTGTTTGCCGTCCCGTTCGGGATGAATATCAAAGGGATTCAGCCAGCTATCAAAAGAGGTCAAGAATTCTTCATAGGTGTGAAGCCATGTATTCCGTTCCACGTGGGTTCTGCGGGTCATGGTAATGGGAGTAATATCCACTTGTTCAAATTCTTCACAAATATCAAATTCCTGATAGTGGGTTTGATAGGTTCTACCTGCCCAAATGTTTACGGTAAAGTTTTCGGGATTATAGGTTTCGTTACGAACCAAGCAGTTAATTTTAATGCGATAGTGACCGGGTTTAAAGGTTTCAGAATGGTCAAAAGATACCCAGAATTCACCGCTTTCCCCGGGATAGCAGTCATCGGTTAAACGAACAAACAGGTTGTTTTGTTTGCGGTAATGCACCCATTCACCGTTTTCCAATTTTTCAATTTCCGGTTCAAAACAAAAGGTACCACTCCCGTTTACACTAAGGATGGTATTCCCCACGTTTTTGTAACCGAAACGGAACCAATAGTAGTTGGCCTGCTTAATTACACCGCTTTTAATCAATTCGGTGGGTTCCAGCATGGGATATTTTTTTCCTTGACGGTCGGCAGAAAAATCCCCTGTGTGCTTGGCACGGTTATCAAAGTTGTTTTTCCCGGTTACGTATCCTAAATATTCGATAGCCACGTTAATGTCACCGGGCAGAATGTTGCTGTAATATTCATCGGTTTTGCGGTTGGCATCTTCCAGGGCGGTTGCCAGAATATGTACCGATTCGAAACAACTGGCTTTGGTAAAGGTATATTCCACAGGCACCATATCGTAAGCGGTGCAATCGGTGGGCAAACGGAAAGAAATGGCATTTCCGTTGTTGGTTTCCAACGTTCCTTCATACCAGTTAGCATTTTCATATTTTGCCAAAATTTCTTCTACAGAAAATTCACGGGACAAGGGATTATAAATCATTCCACGGTCATCGTGAAGTTCATACGCATCTTGAACGGGTGCTTTAGGGGTATCGGTATTTCTCATGGGTTTCATAGTAGTTCCTCCTTAACAAAAAGGTTTTTACCTCTTGTTGCAATGTATCATATTTTCCATTAAAAGTCAATGAAAATCGGTGGAATATCACAAAAAAACAGAGTATCTTTACGATACTCTGTTAAAAATGTAAAATCACAACACCGAAACAGCGTCACTAATGGTTTTTTCCATTGCTTCTCTGCCGTATTTATCTACCTCGGCTTTGTTTTTTTCACCATGGGTAAGGCATCCTGCACCACCAATGCACCCTCCTGCGCAAGCCATCCCTTCAATAAAATTGGCATCCAACACGTTTTTCCGTTTTTTCAGAAGAGCAACACGGCATTCATCAATACCGTCACAAATAGCGGCTTTCAAGGGGAAATCGCTAAGTTGTTCTTTCAACTGTTGCGCAATCGCATCCGAAAGGCCACCCGAACGGGCAAAGATACGACCATAGTAAGAAGCGTTATCTAAAACATCTTCCTGCAAGGCGGTAATATCCAAATCCTTACTATCAAACAAGGCTTGCAACTCTTCAAAGGTTAACACCGAATCCACGTAAGGTTTTACCCGCTCCAATTGGGCTTCCGCTTTTTTTGCGGTACAAGGACCAATAAACACCACTTTAGCGGTGGGGTCGGTTTTCTTGATATACCGAGCCAACATTGCCATAGGTGAAAGGTTATGAGAAATATGCTCTGCCAAATCGGGAAATGCAGTTTGCACATACCGAACAAAAGCCGGGCAACAGGAACTGGTTAAAAACCCTTTTTCAATTAACTCCCCTGCTTCCTTCTGGGTTACCATATCGGCACCCAAAGCAGCTTCTACAACAGTAAAGAAACCAAGTTCCTTCAACCCAGTAATCACCTGCCCCAATTTTGCATAGGTAAACTGACTGGAAATGGAAGGTGCCACCAAAGCATACACTTTGTACGCTTGACTGTTTTCACTTTTTTGAATGGCATCAATTACATCTAAAATATACGATTTATCGGTAATGGCGCCGAACGGACATTGATAAACGCAAGCGCCACAAGCGGTGCATTTTTCATTATCAATGGCGGCAGCATTATCGGAATTAATGGAAATGGCTTTGATTTTGCAAGCAATTTGGCAAGGCCGTTTCCGATTGATAATAGCGGCATAAGGGCAAACCTTGGCACACATTCCACATTCCACACATTTGGATTTATCAATGTGAGCAGCGTGGTTTTCATCAAAGGTTAAGGCGCCTTTTTTACAAACCTCCTCACAGCGGTGAGCAAGGCAACCTCGGCAAGAATCGGTTACCACGTACCCTGCATCGGGGCATTCATCACAAGCAATATCAATTACTTGAATTACATTGGGGTTTTCTTTATCGCCACCCATAGCAATTTTGATTCGTTCCCCCAAAATGGCCCGTTCTTTATATACACAACACCGCATAGTAGGGGTTTTTCCGGGTACGATTTGCTCAGGAATATCCATAAGATTTTCCAACAAAGTACCCTGCCAAGCATGGCGGGCTACTTCGCGCAATACTTTGTATTTCAAATGTTGAACTTTTGTATCAAATTTTCTCATACGGTTCTCCTTAGAAATAACTCACTTTAATGCGTTTTCCCATCTTTTTCAGGCAAGCGGAAAGTTCTTCCACCAAATTCATTTTAATATTAAAATTGATGGGCAAATCGGGGTTTTGGTGTGCAGGATTCACTGCCCTGCCCACATAAAAATTAATATCGGTGGCTTCTTCAAATAGTAAACGGCTAATTAGCGAGGCACCATCCCGTTTCATGCTCCAATGCTCATACTTGGTGTTATCTCCCAAATAATCCTTAGCATATTCCAGCACCTTATTTACGGTAATAACGCCTTCGGTAACTAAATCCACCCCTTCAATTTCCGCAGTAGGTGGCACGTCGCTTCGTTCGTAGTTCAAGCTGGCTTGCACCGGTTTTCCCAAAAACTTTGCAGCAATAGATGACGTTGTACCACCGCACACAATGTGCTTTCCTTCTTTGGAAAAGAAAAGAGACATCATACGGTTGGCATCATCCCGATTGGAAGGAGGTCCAAACAACATATTCATGGGCTCCCGCTTGCGAATACGCACCACACAGGCAGTGGCATCGTCACCGGGTTCGTACCCATACAGTTTATCACACTCATCCACCAACATGGTAGAGAGAGTTTTGGCAGTATACCCAGCCGTTGCCATAGTTTCCATAAAATCGGCAATATCTTCCCGTTTCCAACCGAAATTACAAAGATTCCCAATCCCTGCATGGGGGCAACCGTCACTCATCGCAATGAAAATATCATTTTCTTGCAACTGAATAACCGATTTAAAAATCTTTTTCCCGCCAATGTTCATTTCGGTTTTGGGATAATCCCAAACCTTTTCATCCCGAATTACAATGGCGTGAGGATTATCGTACTGAATGAGTTCAGCGGTTTGATTATTTTTTAAATGGATAATGGTAAAGGTGGAATATGCCACACCACGAACCGAACACACAGGCAAGGTTGCGGCAATGGTTGCCACACATTCTTCCAAAGAAAGCCCTTCAGCTAACATAGTGGAAATAATGGTAGAAGTTAAAATGGAAAGAATGTTGGCTTTTACACCACTACCCAAACCATCCGACAAAACAATAACGGTTGAATTATCGTCCGGTTCCACAATTTCCACGTGGTCACCACACAGGCGCTCCCCGTGATGAAGAATACTTTTATATCCAATATCTGCACACAAATCATTCATTGCCAAAAGACCCCTTCAATTTGGAAAGTGCAATTTTGGTTTCGGCGGCGGTTTCTCCTAACAAAAATGCAATTTCCTGAACAATTCGCATTTGTTTATCCACAACCTTGTCGGCAACTTCCGCCGTTTGCCGACCAAGGCGTTCCTTTTCTTCCCGTTCGTATTCTTCAGTAGTTACGTCTCGCATAATGCCAACCAGCAAATGGGTATCGGCGTCATACACAACCGTTTGGTCTACGTAGCGCTTGTATTCCGCCAAGTACACCCGTTGATTATGAACGTCTTTACCGGTACGCAACACTTCCATAAACACAGTGGGGTCTAACACCCGAACCACTTGGTCGCCTAAAATATCATCTGCAGACCGTAAATTCATAATATTTTTGGCAACCTCGTTGATTTGTTGCACTTCCAGTTGTTCATTCAAAACAATCAAACCATTGGGGGTGTTTTTAACAATGATATCCGAAAAACTTTCGGCCTTATCCTTAAGGAAAGGCAAGCACATAGAAATTTCGGCTTTCCCCTGAATAATGGCAATGGCTTTTTCTCGGCAGGTGTTATACCCGCAAGAACCGCAGTTGAGTTCTTGAGAGGGTTTGAATTTTCCCATTTGACGCATTACGTTCATAATTTCCATATCAGTGGGCATGGGAGAACGGCGTTCAATAAAGGAAAAGGATTTCTTCATATCCAAAGCACCGGGCTGAGAAACTTCAAAATCTTTCAGCCCTGCATAATCCGCCACAGCAATATAATCCTTTACCGAGGAGGCGCGGTGATATTTTTCCATAACAGGACCGCTAATGCAACTGCCAACACAAGCCGACATTTCAATAAAGCAGTTGTGAATTTTTCCTGCTTCAATGTCTTTTAGAGCCGCCATGCAGGTTTCTACACCATCCAAGGCTAAGTAGGTATACCCGGGGGTGTCCTGTGCCATGGTTTTTAAAATACCACCTGTGGTGGGAAAAAAGCGAGCGCGACTGCACAAATCCTTATCCATCTCTGAACTTAATTCAATATTTTCTTCCTTCAACCATTCGGTTAATTCCTCGAAGGTTAACACTGCATCCACAATACCTTCGTAATATTCCGCTTCATCCTTCTTGGCAACACAAGGGCCAACAAACACGGTTTTGGCGTTGGGATAACGGGATTTAATATCCTTACAATGGGCTTGCATAGGAGAAACCACGTCCGCCAAATATTCCAAAGCGGCTGGGAATTGTTTTTGAATTAAAAGGTTGATGGAATGGCAACAGGAGGATATTACAATATCCCGTTGTTCTTCTTTCAAAATCCGTTCGTATTCGGTTTTAACCATAGTAGCGCCAAGTGCGGTTTCTTCCACATCGTAAAACCCCAATTGCTTTAAAGCTTTACGCATTCCATTAATGCCAACTCCTTCGTAATTGGCAATAAAAGAAGGGGCCAAGCTAACAATAACAGGCTCTCCGCCCTGCAACAGCACTTTTGCTTTTTCGGTTTCATCCACAATCTCTTTGGCATTTTGTGGGCAAACCACAAAACATTGCCCACACAAAATGCACTCATTCCCAATAATGTGGGCTTGGTTACCCGAAAAACGAATGGCTTTTACAGGGCAATGACGAATGCATTTATAACAGTTTTTACAGTTGGATTTTTTTAAGGTTAAACAATTGGGCATTCCCTGCTACTTCCCTTCTAATTTACTAAGCACGTGATCATTAAAAAATTCCTTAAAATTCTCTTTGGTAATACCAACATGAATTTCTTCATCTACTTGAACGGTAACCCCTACACGGTTACATTTGCCAATACAAAAACTACCCGCCAAAACAATTTCATCCTCTAATTTACCTTCGGCAACAGCAGCTTGAAACAATTCAATAATATCCGAAGAACCTTTTAAATGGCAGGAACTGCCAACACAAATTTGAATTCTCATTCTTATTGCACCTGCCCTTTAATCTGTTCTTCAAAAAATTCAATTACGGTTTCCGGAGTTACCGAATGAACAACGTCATCCACCGTTACACAAACACCCAAACGGCATTTCCCCATACAAAACGTACCGCCCAATTGCACTTTATCCGACAATTCGTTGGCAACAATCAATTCTTGAAATTTAGCAACAATATGGTGAGAACCTTTTAAATGGCAAGAACTCCCAATACAAACCGTAACTTTCATATACATTCTCCTTGCATTATACTTCGTTATTATTTTAACAAATCTTGCAGTATTTGGGAATTCTTAAAATAGATAATTGCCCTTATCAAAAATGATAAGGGCAATTATCTATTTCGGCAAATATTTTCGTTTGCTTTGTACTAGCTCGGTAATAAATTCTCTATCTAAAGAAGTGAGTTGATATCCGTTTTTATAAATCAATACATCTTTGTATATTTTAGCATTCCCCAAGCATTTCCGTTGCACCAAATTGAAGCGCTTTAGCAAATCCTCCGGTGCCAAAGAAACCCACATAAAGGTTTCAGGATTTTGTGACAGCAAATCAAACTGGCTGGCCCGTTCAAAAATGAAAATACGGCGATTGATGGTTTCGGAAAGCTCTTCCTTCATCACCTTAGAAAGAGGAACCGAAGGCACAAAAGGATCGGCGTGAGCCACTTCAATATAGTTGGTTAAATCGGAAAACGTTAGGGTTTTCTTTTTAGCTAAAGGTGAATTTGCACTCATAATCAAAGAATAGGTAAACTCGGTTACCTGTTCATGGCAAAGACCCTTTTCATCCAAAAGTTTTGTGAAGTATCCATCATAACTTTTAGCATATCGAATAATTCCCAGTTTATAATCATTCTTTTCAATATTTTCTATAGCACGACGAGAATTGGTTTCTTCGTAAAACAATTCCGCTGGTTCTTGAGAAAGATATTTAGTAAAGCGAGCAAAAGCCTCGGAAATGTAACAAGCGCGAGGAACCGAAATGGAAAACTTTTGTTTTTGAGGAGATCCTTTTTTATAAAAATTTTCCACTTGTTCTATTTGACTTAAAATATCTTTAGCAAAAGCAATAAACTCCTCTCCTTGGGGGGTGAGTTCCATTCCTTTGGGTGTGCGCTCGAAAACAGTGATTCCTAAATCCGCTTCCAGTTCCTTAATGGAACGACTAATATTGGGAACTGCAATTAGTAAAATTTCAGAGGCCTTCCCCAAGGAACCTTGCGTGGCAACCGTTACAGCATGCCTCATATGTTGAATATTCAAAGATATAACCGCCTTTCCGAAAAAATCACATCCAAATTACACAGGGAATTTCTAAAACAATTTTTTCTCCCGTGTGAGGATGCACAAAACTCAACCCTGTGCATTGCAATAAAAACATTTGATTTTCCTGTTCTTCCCCATACAAAAAATCATACAAAAGCGGGCATCCCAAGTAAGCCAAATGCACACGGATCTGGTGGGTTCTGCCGGTAACGGGAACCACCCGTACCAACGCCAGATTCCCTTTGGTTTGTTCCACCTGATACTTGGTCAAGGCAGGTTTTCCCGTTTCACACACTTTACGTTTGATAACGCTGTTTTCTTCCCTGGCAATGGGCTGATTGATTTCCCCTTTCATAGGATGGGGAATCCCGGCAGTTACCGCATAATAGGTTTTCTCAATGGTTCCTTTTTGAATCTGCCCGCAAAGGTCCGCCGCCGCTATGCTGTTTTTGGCAATCAACACAAGACCTGCGGTATAACGGTCCAACCGGGTAATGGGACGAAAGACAAAATCCTTATCTTTCATATAATACGCAACGCCCCCTGCCAGACTGTCATCATGATGCCCTGCCGAAGGATGAACCGGTATTCCCGAGGGTTTGTCCACAATTAACAGCCAATCGTCCTCATACACCACCGAAAGGGACATGGGAACAGGTTTAACGTATTCCGAAGGGGTTCCCGGCAACACCAAAGAAAGCCGTTGGCCCGCCCGAACGGGTTGAGCCACCGTAACCGACCGGTTTTCCAGAAAAATGCCACCCGTTTGCTTTAACCGACGAATCAGCCCGGTGGAAAGTCCGCGATTTCGCAAAACGGTTTTCACTTGGGCTCCCTCTTCTGCGGGTAAAATTTCATATTCCAAGGGTTGCACCGAAAATCCCCCTTTCTTCTCTTGTTTTTCTGCTTTTCCTTTGGTATAATAACAGCAATAAACCAAAGGAGTTGCTTTATGACTCGCATTATTTTAGCATCCAATTCCCCTCGTCGGAAGGAAATTCTAACAAATTTAGGGCTTAAATTCCATGTGATCTCCCCTGATATTGAAGAAAAAGCCAACCAAAACGCTGCCAATACCATGGTGGAAGAATTGGCACTCCAAAAAGCCAAGGCAGTTTTGGAAGAAGTGAAACAACAAGGTGAGCCTTTAGAAGATACTTTGATCATTGCGGCAGATACTGTTGTTGTTCACGGCCTTAAAATTTTGGGAAAACCCAAGACCCCTGCTGCCGCCAAAAAAATGTTGGAACGGTTGCGGGATGACACCCACTTTGTTATGACCGGGGTAGCTTTAATTCGGGGCGGCAGAGTGGCTTGCCAGAGCGAATTGACCAAAATCCACTTCACCCATATTCCCGATGAAGAAATCGACTGTTACGTGAAATCAGGAGAACCCATGGACAAAGCCGGCAGTTACGGCATTCAAGGGAAAGCCTCCCTTTGGATTGACCGCATTGACGGTGATTATTTCAACGTGGTGGGCTTCCCTGTTCATCGGTTTTACGCCATGTTGCAAGACCTTGGACTTTCTTTTGAAGACCTGGAAAAACAATAACACTCTAAAAACTCGCAGAACCATCTGCGGGTTTTTATTTTTGTTGTTCCAAAATTTTATATTCTTCCGCTTCTTTCACATATTGCAAGGCATTTTCCACCGTTGCCCGACGTTGTTCTTCGGACACTTGACGAATGACCTTGGCAGGGCTACCCACCGCCAAGGAATTTTCGGGGAGAACGGTTCCTGCGGTAACCAAAGCCCCTGCTCCTACAATGGAGCCCGCACCAATGACCGCACCGTTTAACACAATGGCGCCCATACCGATCAAGGCTTCCTTTTCCACCTTACAACCGTGCAAAATGGCACCATGACCCACCGTTACGTTTTCTTCAATGATGGTGGGAAAACCGTTGTCCACGTGAATCACAGCATTGTCCTGAACGTTGCTGTTTTTTCCGATGACCACGGGAGCGGTATCTCCCCGAATCACCGCATTGTACCAAATATTGGCATTTTCTTCCAAAGTAACGTCCCCACGCACCACGGCACCGGGAGCAATAAAAACACGATCTTGAATGGTTGGTTGTTTCATTTCGTTCCACTCCTTTTCTACTTTTACTATGATACCTTTTTTAAAAAGAAAAAGCAAGTACTTAAAACTGTATATGCCCGAAACTTGACCCTAATTTCACCTGCAAGGGATATAACAACTGGGAAGCCCGACAAACCGACCGTTCCCCCATTTGCTGATTCAACTTATCCACCTGCTGTTCCAGCCGTTCTCCCCGTTCCAGTTTTCTGATATCGTAAAAAAGTCCCGTTTGCACAGGTTCTCCCTCCCAAATCAAACCTTGAGCGGCAATTCCCAAAGAACGCAACGGCTGCTTGTTCCAATGTTTTTCCACCAGTTCCATGGCGGCCTCTACCAAAGGTTTTACCAAACGGGTGGGTGTGATCAGGGTTTGTTGCCGCCCTGTCCAGGAAAGGGTGGTATCCCGCAGATTCACGCTGACAGTAGAAGCCACCAGCCCATATCGGCGAAGTTCACTGCTTACCTCCCCCGTCAACCCCACCAACACCTGCCGAACCTGCTCTTTTTTGGTTAAGTCCGCAAGGCAAGTGGTGGACCGACTGACACTTTTGGGAAGTGCTGTTTCCCCATAGTTTGCCACAGGGGAATATTCCAGCCCGTTGGCAAACTGCCACCACAATACCCCATTTTTTCCAAAACGGCTTTGCAACGCCACAGGAGAAGCCAGTGCCAACTGTCCAATGGTATAAATGCCGATTTGCCTGAGTTTTTCCACCGTATTGCCCCCTATTCCGAACAAAGACCCCACCGACAGTTGCCACACCTTTTCCGGCAAATCCGCTTTGGTGATAACGGTTATCCCGTCAGGCTTATTCAGGTCCGACCCCAATTTTGCCAATATCTTACAAAAACTCACCCCCACCGAAATGGTGAGTCCAAATTTCTCTTTTACTTCCTTTCGCAAGCGGTTGGCAATCTCCTCCCCGCTTCCGAATAACAGGGTGCTTCCTGTTACGTCCAGCCAACATTCGTCAATCCCAAAGGGTTCCACCTGGTTGGTGTAGTTGACATAAATTTCCTGAACCTTTCGGGAATATTCCATATATCGGTCGTAATGAGGAGGAACCATGAACAGTTCCGGGCAAAGCCTGCGGGCTTCGTTTACAGGCATGGCGGTTTTGATTCCCGCCTTTTTCGCCAGTTCGTTTTTCGCCAAAATGATCCCATGGCGTTCCTGGATTCTTCCACAAACTGCCATGGGAATCTCTTTGTATTCAGGATGCCCAATGCTTTCCACCGAGGCAAAATAATTGTTTAAATCACAATGAAGAATGATGCGCTCTTTCAACCCAAACCCTCTTTTCTGATTAAAGAACATTTGTTCTATTAAAAGAATAGCACAATTTTCTTCCCTTGTCAACCGCCAATCCTTTCCTTTTTCTCTTTACAAACGCCCTTAACGCAGGTATAATAATCAAAGTGACAAACGCATCCAAAGGAAGGTGTTATCCATGAATGGTTTACAACATGAACGAACCCGAATGTTAATAGGAGAAGAAGGGTTTTCCGCCCTGAAAACCAAAAAAGTTGCGGTTTGCGGCATCGGTGGAGTGGGCTCTTACACAGCCGAAAGCCTTGCCCGTTCCGGGATTGGCACCCTTTTGCTTATTGACAGCGATACCCTTTCTTTGTCCAACTGTAATCGGCAGATTGAAGCCTTGCACTCCACCTTAGGGCAACCAAAGGTAGATGCCATGGCAAAACGGATTGAAGACATTGACCCCTCTTTACAGGTGGAAACGAAAGCCCTGTTTTTAACTGCCGAAACCCCCGCCTCCCTGTTTGAAGGGTGCGATTATATTGTGGACGCCATTGACAATATCACCGCCAAATTGCGACTCATTGAAATTGCAAGGGAATTAAACGTTCCCATTATTTCCGCCATGGGGTGCGGGAATAAATTAGACCCATCCAAATTGGTAATTACCGACCTGTTTAAAACCGACACCTGTCCCTTGTGCCGTGTGATGCGGCGGGAATGTAAAGTTCGTAACATCAAAAAACTCAAGGTGATCTATTCCACCGAACCCCCTCGCAAACCCATTACCAAGGAAGAAAGCAGAACCCCGCCCGCCAGTATGATTTTTGTACCCGCCACCGCAGGGCTGATGATGGGGGCAGAAATTGTGAAAGACCTAATCGGGTGATGCTATGGAACTGTTACAAAAACAAAAAGAGTATTTTGCCACAGGGCAAACGTTGCCCGTTGCCTTTCGTATCCAAATGCTCAAGCGGCTATACAAGGAAATCAAAATACGGGAATCGGAAATTGTAAAAGCCTTGGAAACCGATTTGGGCAAAAGCGAGTTTGAAAGTGTAATGTGCGAGGTGGGAATGACCTTGCACGAAATCTCTTATATGATAAAACACCTAAAGAAATGGGCAAAACCAAAATGGGTGAAAACACCCCTTGCCCAATTTCCCGGCAAAAGCTACACCCTTGCCACCCCCTATGGCTCGGTGTTGATTATGAGCCCTTGGAATTACCCCTTTCTGTTAACTTTGGGGCCCCTTTGCAATGCCATTGCCGCAGGAAATACCGCCATCCTAAAACCCAGCGCCTACTCCCCCGCCACCGCATCCCTTTTGCAATCCATTATTTCCAACTGTTTCCCCAAGGAATACGTGGCAGTGGTAACCGGTGGCAGAAAAGAAAATGCCTTTTTGTTGGAACAAAAATTTGATTTTGTGTTCTTTACCGGAAGCAGTAATGTGGGCAAAGAGGTACTACGGCACACCGCCGAACATTTAACCCCCGCGGTTTTGGAGCTGGGTGGAAAAAGCCCTTGCATTGTGGATACCACCGCCAATATTCCCCTTGCCGCCAAACGGATTGTGTTCGGCAAACTGTTAAACTGCGGGCAAACCTGCGTTGCTCCCGATTATATTCTGTGCGATGAAACCGTAAAAGACCAATTGGTGGCAGAACTGAAAAAACAAGTGGTTGCCCAATACGGAGAAAACCCGTTTTCCAATCCCCATTATGGCAAAATGATTAACCAAAAGCATTATGACCGTGTACTGGGATTGATTACCCCCGAAAAAGTAGTGTTGGGCGGTACAGGCAAGGAAAAAACCTTGCAAATTGCCCCCACCATATTGGATAAGGTAACCTGGGATGACCCTGTGATGCAGGAAGAAATTTTCGGCCCCGTTTTACCTATCCTCACCTATCAAAAATGGGAAGAATTGTTCCCCTTATTGCAAAACAAGCCCAAACCCTTGGCTTTATATCTGTTCACCCAAAACAAAACCCATATTAAAGAAATCACCCACCGCATTTCCTACGGGGGTGGGTGTATTAACGATGTGATTGTGCACCTTGCCACCACCAATATGGGCTTTGGGGGCGTGGGAGAAAGCGGTATGGGCAGTTACCACGGCAAAGTGGGCTTTGAAGCCTTTTCCCATAGAAAAAGCATTCTCCATAAAAAGAATTGGTTGGATTTGCCCATAAGGTATCAGCCCTACCGTTCCAATCTCTACGAGAAATTGGTTCGGATGTTTTTAAAATAAAAAAAGCAGAACAATTCCCAACGGAATCGTTCTGCTTTTTTATTCATCGCAAAAGGGTCATTACAATATCCCCTTGGCCTACCATGCGACCGTAAAAATCATGAGTTTTATTGGTGGAACGGTCGTAATATCCCAACCGTCTTCCGTAAAAATCACTTAGCCATTTTTTATTGCCG
This sequence comes from Acutalibacteraceae bacterium, assembly GCA_045593325.1. Lineage (GTDB taxonomy): Bacteria > Bacillota > Clostridia > Oscillospirales > Acutalibacteraceae > UMGS1484. Next base: position 29,458 of record JAZNWL010000062.1, read on the forward strand.
GACCATTCTACAAATCCAATGATTTTACCGGTCCAGTCTTTAATTGGTTCTCTTGCCAAGGTAATACACCTACCCTAATTTTACATATTTGCTGCAGCTTCTACCACCACTGGCAACAGGGCCTTGAGAAGCATCGGCAATTACACCTGCAGCACATTTTGCACGCACGCTGGGGCTTTCCACCTCAAAACTAATTTTCTTGTCTTTGCGATACCCTTGCCAAAATGCGCAAGTAGCACAGCATTTGGTATTTTTTGTTGGTGTCCACGACATAGTCAACATTCCTTTCAAAATTTATTTTCCGTCTTTTTCAGACCAGATTAATCAATCATATCACATTTCCGTTTTTCGTAATCACCAAGGTGTTCTATCAATTTCAAATAACTATCAAACACACGGTCAAAACTCCATTCCCCATAAACACTTTTACCGGTTTCGTCTGTAGTTTCTTCAAAAGGAAGATACTCCTCTCCACCCCACTGTTTGAAGAAAGTATTGACCACCTCTTTTGAACCCTCGTCTACCATGTAAAGACTAGCGTTGTAAATCCATTCTATTGTTGCTAAAATTGGTTGACTGAATATCATTATTTGGTAATAATCGGTAGGTTTTTCAACATCAGTAACCAACTGCGACAACTCGTAAGTTGCACCAGAAACAAATTGAATTGTAAACGTATAATAATACCGTGTTACCTTAGATTTAAAAATCTCATCGCATTCTTCAGTTTTTTCTATACAACGATTTGCCTTCACAGAAACAATGTTGTAAAATGAAAACTCGGTAACAAATTCCAAATCCCCATTTAAACCGATAGCAGGTCTTGTATAAACCACCATACGGTTATGTTCTGGATCTAATTCTTGATATTCGCTCCCAAAAATTCCTAAAACACATTGTCTTAACTGTTTTGGATCCAATTCAGGAAGATTATTTCCTCTTATTGTTCCTACATAGGTCAATTTTTCCAAAAAGTCATATTTGGGCTTAGATGATTCCTCCGCTTCCTCGAAGGCTTTGTTTTCTGATACCTTTTCCAAAGAATTTCCAACAGATACCAACACATCGCCTACCACACCGGCAGCAACTTGAGAAACGCCTTTAAGCTTGTCCATAAACCCCATAAGGTTCACTTCCTTTGCTCGTTACTCTTTAATATTGTGAAGTTCTTTAAGAATTTTCACAATTTTTTCGTCACTGGGCTCATCAATATTCAATGTTTTAAAATCATCAATGAAACCCATAGCTTGATCATAAGGATATCGGGTGAAGGTATTGTTAAAAAACACACGAACGCCACGGTATTTTAATAGCATTTTTTCTCGTTCATCGGTAGCACCAAATGTAGTTTTTTGACCCATAAGTTTTTTAACAAAACCTTTTACAAGGGAATCATCCGGGCGAATAATCAACTCAAAAGTGCTAACTTCACCACTCACATAATTCAATTGCAGTTTATATCCTGTTTCGCCTTTGGAAACCACTTCAAAAGAAGCAAAATCTCTAATAATATCGTAGCGACCTTGTTCCCCTTCGTCATTTACAAATATAATTTGTTTAAAATCATTGGAAGTTGCTACTTTTTGACTGGGGTCATTCCCCAAAGCAACCTCACATCCGGTATGTTTACCCGTACTAACTGTTCCATACTTTGTGGCTAATTTAGCAGCCATTTGTTCCATTTTTCCCATAATTTTTTCTCCTTTTGAAATATTAATATTGCCAGTGGAACTCTCCACATATGACCTTGGTTATGACAAACTCCCCATATATTAGTTATATATCACTAATTATACACATCCCGCTAAAATATGTCAACAAAAAGTTAGTGATAATTTACTAACAATATTTTTTATAGTGATATATCCTCTAATTATAGGGAATCCTATTCTTTTAGAGGTGAAAAATATGGGTATTCACGAATTTACCGTAAACAGAATTTATGAGCTTTGCAAAGAGAGGAAAATTACCCCCAATGCATTGAGTTACATGGCTGGGATTCCTCAAGCCACTGTAAAAAGCATTTTAAACGGGGAAAGTAAAAACCCCGGTATTGTTACCCTAAAGAAAATATGCGATGGGTTGGATATCACTATGGTTGAGTTTTTTGATACCCCTGAATACCACGCATTGGAACAAGAAATTAAATAAGCAATTCTTTGGAAGCGTTGGCGCCCGCTTTGCAGGCATAGCCAAACGCTTCTTTTACTTCCAAATAATGGAGTTGTAAGGTTAGTTCAAACAGTTGTTCAAAACAGGCTTCTTGATTCGCTGTTAACATTCCTCGCAACTCTTTTTCCTTTTCCAAGGCTTTTTTGGATAAAATCCCATACCGAGAATTGGGATCTGTTTTTTGGTGAGAAAGGTAGTGAGAAAACAGGTTGTTGATAACATCTTCCACAAAATCCCCTCCTTGATTTATAGTGTACCGCAAATAAAATGAAATGTCTTATGCTGCCGGCATAGTTGAAAAAATTTGTCGAATATGGTATGCTACTGATAGAAAATCTTTCAAAGGCTGTGAAACCATGGGAAAAGATACCTCTAAAATTGTGGAAGAATTGGGATTGTGTGATGATTTCACCACCTTCTACCAAGAAAACAAAGAATATATGGTGGATGCCACCTTATCCCAACTGTTGCAAGAATTATTGGAACAAAAGGGATTGAAGAAATCCGTGGTAATCAAGAACGCCGAACTTTCCGAAGTATACGCCTACCAAATTTTTTCGGGGCTTCGTGTTCCCGAACGGAAAAAGTTATTATGCCTTGCGGTGGGAATGCAATTAACCTTGGAGGAAACCCAAACCCTGTTAAAATGTGCAGGATATTCCACCCTTTATGCCAAAATTCCTTTTGACAGTATCCTTTTATACGGGATATGCAAAGGGCTTTCGGTTATGGAGATTAACAGTCTGCTTTTTGACTACGATTTAGAAACATTGGGGTAATTCGCGTATGAAACAATGTCCTTTTTGTAAAGCCAAGATTGAGGAAAATGCTCGATTTTGCCTTTATTGTATGACTTCCTTAGACGGAAAACAAAAGCAAGAAACACCCGCACAACCAAACAACTGGTGGAAATACATTCTTTCCGCCCTTTTGTTATTTGTAATTGTTGGGGTTTGCTTTTGGATTTTCCCAAAAACCGCCCCCACCAACAACATAGCAGATTTTCAAACACCAACCAATACAGAGGAAACGGTTTCCCAAACCGCTTCTGCCGAAACTACGGTATCTTCTCCCTCTTTCGTTCCTTCCCAAAGCGTGGTTTCTTCTCAAAACGCTTCCTCCATAAGTGGTATTGGTTCTGCCCTTGCTCCAGAAACTTCATCGGTTGTTTCCCAAGAAGTAATCAACCCTTCTTCTGTTCCTTTGGTTAGTAGCGGGGTTGTTCCTCCCGTTTCTTCTCCTGTTCACAGCACCCCCACACCAAGCATCCCTTCTTATGAGTCCCCCACGGCTTCCTCGCTACCCAGCAGTAGCCAAAGCCTTCCCACAACCGTTACCTACACCTATCGGGATGCCAAATACGGGGATGATTTTTCGGTGAGCACCGATACCACCAACCGCATTGTAATTACAGGAGTAAAAACCCCTTCTGCCAACGGAGAATATGTAATCCCCCAAACCATTGACGGCAAACAGGTACTGGCGGTGATGAACCTTGCCTTTTGTGATGCCGAGATAAACCAAACCGTGAAAATGGTTGTGATTCCCCCAAGCGTAAAAACCGTAAAAGAAAACGCTTTTGCCAACTGCTACAATTTAACCGACGTATATTTACAAGGTTCTTCCATTTATATTGACCCCTATGCTTTTGCCGATTCCGCCAAACGCAACGGCACGTTAACCATTCATTGCTCATCCTCTTGCAACGATCGCAATTTCCGATATTATAAAAACACCGCCTCAAGTTACGGAGCGGTGTATCAAGAATGGAACGGGTAAGAAAATGACAAGAGAAGAATACATTCATCACCTTTTACAAACCTATTCCTTGGTTTCGGTTTTAAGCCAAAAGAATCAAGGAAAGGTATTGCGGGTGCGAAACAAAAACAATCAAAAAGATATGGTGGTTCGCAGTTATCCCAATGTTATTCCCGCTTACCAAGAACTGTTTTCGGTTGAAAGCGAACACCTGTCCCTTGTTTATGATGTGATATCCTGCGATGACGGGCAAATTGTGTTGGAAGAATATGTGGAAGGCATTACGGTTGCCCAAGTAATGGAAACGGGTAAATACCGTTATTTAGGAGCAAAAAAAGTAATCAAGCAGATTTGTTTTGCTCTGCACATTTTACATAGTAAAGGATTGGTTCATCGGGATATTAAACCCGAAAACGTTATCATTTCCTCCAAAGGCAAAGCGGTTTTGGTGGATATGAATGCCGCCAGAAAGGTATCCACCGCTGATAAAGATACGGTTATTATGGGAACGGTTGGATACGCTTCCCCCGAACAGCTTGGCATTACCCAAAGCGACCCTCGAACCGACATTTACGCCTTGGGCATTCTGCTTAACGTGATGCTGACCGGAAAACACCCCAGTGAAAAAACAGTAAAAGGAAAAGCGGGTAGAATTGTTACCAAATGCACCATGGTAAACCCCGAAAAACGGTTTCAAACGGTGGAAAAACTCATAAAAGCGTTATAAATAAACACAGTACCGAGATGTTGTTCTCGGTACTGTGTTTTTCATTAGGAAACGGTTTGTTTTTCTTTTTCAATTTTCACAGGTTTTTTGCGGGGGCGACCTTTCTTTTCGGTTTTCTTGGTTTCTTCCACTTCCAACAGGGTTTTGGTCACCGAAAGGCTATCGTACTGTTTTAAAAATTGCACTCTGCCGGTAAACCGACTGCCGCAACCCTTACAGGAAAACTCACTTTCCACCGCACGATTGCACCGACGCCAGCCTCGGGTACGTTTTAAGGTAGTATTGCAACGAATACAGGTAAACCGCAAATCTTCCGGGTGAATCAAGGGACTTTTCAGGTCGGTGATGGGATAAGGTTTGAACAAAAAGCGGTCATAAAAATCAGGGGCATCGGCATTTTGTGCCAGGGCCTTCAGTTCAGTTTTATCATAACATTTTTGTAAAATACGGGCACACAACAAACTGTCGCCCTTGGCACGGTGCAGGTCAATATCTTCCGAAGAAACGTTCATAGCTTCTGCCGCCGCCGAAAGACCCAACTGGTTGCCCATAGTCCATTTGATTTTCTGTTGCACATACTGTTGCAGGTCAGCATATTGGTGCAGGAAAGGAATGTCCCGACTGCCCAAAAATAAACTACAATTATCCATCAGAGTATATAGGTCGGTATTGCTCCAGGTGAGAATCAAGGTATTCTTCCCTGCCCATTTGGTGAAGAGTTTCATCACCGTTTCAAAATCCCTGCCGTTTTGTTGCAGTTGCTCATTACTGATATGGGTAAGTTTTTTCACAGCCCCCCGCAACCGCTTGGAAACGCGAGATTTCACAAACATCTGAAAATCGTCGATCACCTTTAATTTATCATTGAGTTTCACCGCGCCGAATTCAATAATTTCATTGACAAATCGCTGTTCCTTGCGGGAATAGGCAGTGTTCCACTCCAAATCTAAAATTACAATCTTCATACGCTATTTTCTCGCGGCGGCTTTTAACCGCAGTTCTTTTTTCAAAATGGCTTTTCTCAATCGCAGAGATTCGGGAGTAACTTCCAGATATTCGTCGTCCTTCAAAAATTCCAGGCATTGTTCCAAACTGAAGTTCACGGGAGGGGTCAACCGCAAGGCGTCGTCCGACCCGGAAGCACGGGTATTAGTTAAATGTTTTTTCTTGCAAACGTTGCAAACCAGGTCTTCCGCTTTGGGGCTTTCCCCAACGATCATGCCTTCGTACACAGGCACCCCGGGTCCGATGAACAAACGACCGCGATCCTGGGTATTGAACAACCCGTAAGCACAACTTTCCCCATCTTCATACACTACAATGGAGCCTGTTTGACGGTCCTCAATATCCCCTTTATAGGGTTCGTAGGTATGGAACACGTGATTCATAATACCGTTGCCATTGGTGGCGGTTAAGAATTGAGAACGGTATCCCATCAGGCTTCGGGAAGGAATCAAGAATTCAATATGGGTCATGCCCCCTTCACGGGTGCCCATGTTTTGCAGTTCGGCTTTTCGGGTGCCCAGGCGTTCCATTACCGCACCCACGTATTCTTCAGGAACTTCTACCATTAACAACTCAATGGGTTCCAGCAGTTGCCCATTTTCATCCCGTTTGTAAATTACTTTGGGGCGGGAAACGGCAAATTCAAAGCCTTGACGGCGCATGGTTTCAATTAAAATAGAAAGGTGCAATTCCCCACGGCCGGAAACACGGAAGGTATCGGCAGAGTCGGTTTCTTCCACCCGCAAACTTACGTTGGTTTCCACTTCTTTAAACAAACGGTCACGAATGTTCCGGGAAGTAACAAATTTCCCTTCTTGCCCGGCAAAGGGAGAATCGTTGACCATAAAGTTCACACTGACGGTGGGTTCATCGATCTTGACAAAAGGAAGGGGTTCAGGATTGCCTGCGGCACAAACGGTATCGCCGATACCGATTTCTTTGATGCCTGCAATGGAAACCAGATCCCCGGGGCGGGCTTCTTCCACTTCTTGGCGACCCAGCCCTTCGAAGGTATACAGTTTAACAACCTTGGAGGAGGTGGTGGTGCCATCGGTATGGCAAATAACGATGGGTTGACCCACCTTAATTACACCACGTTCCACACGGCCGACCCCAATACGGCCAACATAATCGTCGGCATCAATATTGGAAATCAGCAGTTGCAAGGGCGAGTCGGCATCCATTTTGGGAGCAGGAACTTCCTTTAAAATGGTTTCAAACAAAGGACGCAGATCTTCGGTCAATTCATCGGGTTTATACCCGGAAAAGCCGTCACGACCCGAGGCATACACCACAGGGAATTCCAGTTGGTCTTCCTCGGCATCCAATTCAATGAACAAATCCAGAACCTCGTCCAACACTTCATCAGGGCGGGCGGTGGGGCGGTCAATTTTATTGACCACCACAATAACCTTTTTGCCCAATCCCAAAGCTTTTTTCAATACAAAACGGGTTTGCGGCATACACCCTTCAAAGGCATCTACCAACAAAACGACCCCGTCTACCATCATTAAAATTCGTTCCACTTCCCCGCCAAAGTCAGCATGGCCGGGAGTGTCAACAATATTGATCTTCACACCGTTATAATGAACGCCGGTATTTTTGGATAAAATGGTAATGCCCCGTTCCCGTTCCAGGTCGTTGGAGTCCATCACCCGCTCGGCAACTTGTTCATTTTCTCTGAAAATACCGCTTTGTTTTAACATCTGGTCAACCAAAGTGGTTTTACCGTGGTCAACGTGAGCAATAATTGCCACGTTGCGGATATCGGTTCTTTCCATAAATATTCTTCTTTCTACATAATATATCAAGTTATTATACCGCGAAACCTTAGGATATGCAAGAAAATTATTTATACATCTTCCCCTGGATTTTTAGGCAATATTCATAGAAAGAAAAAAGCTCGGGCAGGAAAACCCGCCCGAGCAAAGGGATTATAAAATTGGATTTACTGTTCCACAGGGAATTTATCAATTTTCTTTACGGCATACCGCAAAATCAATAAAGCATCTTTTGCGTTGATGGCTGTATTTCCGTCCACATCGGCAAACACTTTTTGTTGTTCATCCAAGGTGCGTTTGCCAACCGCACCCTGCAACACCCACAGAGCATCCTTGGCATCTACCTTGAGATCTCCATTCACGTCTCCATATTGGGCTTGCCCTGTAACCGTAAAGTTGGCTTCCAGGATCCCTTCATAGGCTCCGCAACCGAAGACAAAAGCATACGCCGTACCGGGCATACGGTTGTCATCGTATTTCACAACGTAATCGGTGCCTTCCACCAAGGTTTTCCCGTTCAAGGTAACCACCACTTTGGGCATTAAATTCTGACCGTTAAATTCCATATCTTCAATCTGAACTTGTGCCTGTTCAATGTCTTCTTTGGGATTGGCGGTATACACAAAGATCAACTCATTTTCAAAGCCAACTACTTTGGAAAGCTGTGCATTGTCCACAGTATATCCGTCAATCACAGGGGCATCCACCATGAGAGTTTCCCCTGACATTGCCGTTCCTGTTACCCGTTCTTTCAGCAGATTGCCGAAGGCATCTACATAAGACACCGTATAGGTACATTCACTCTTGTTCACAATGACAGGATAAGTGGCAATAACGCCATGATAGCTTACAATAACGGTATTTTCTCCATTCACACGGTTTTCAATGGAACAATACATGCCATCGGTCACTTGTTCGGTGGTGCCATCCCCATAAGCAACTTCCAGAACCATCCCTGTGGCATCCAGAGAATCCTGCATATTCAGCTGAGTTTGGGCAGGAGCAGTTACCACTTTAATACTTGCCACTTCTTTTTCACGGGAAGTTGCTTCCACACCGCCAAAAGCATTGTCAGAAGCGGAAGTATCACTTCCTACAAAAACTGTTTCCAAGCCCACACAGTTTTCAAAGACATTGTCTTCCACAGTTTGAACCGAGGTGGGAAGGTATACTCCATTGATTTTCCGTTGGTCGCTGACGGCGCCACCGGTAACGGCGGTTACAGTATACCCGTCCACACTTTGGGGAATGTCAATGCAGTATTGAGCTTTGGGAGCTTGGGCGCCATATAATTCATCCAGATTATATTGGTCACCAAACATCAGGTCATACAAAGGCACTCTGCCTGCACCTTTGGGGAATTCGGCTTTTAATTTGTTCAGCACCGCTTTATTGGCTTCCACGGTGTATTCCCACATGGCAGTGGCATTGATAAGGCAGGTTTGCAGATAACTGTAATACCGCAGTTTGGGCGTATAGGAATCTTTCATTTGAGTAATGATGAGTTTTCCGTCTTCATTTTCCAGCACTTCGGCATATTCCAGGCCAACCAACAAGGATTTGAAATAGGTCTTCATGAGAATCTCATAATCGTATTTCATTTCCTCTACCGTTACTGCCCAATCATCCTCGTAATTTTCCCGAATAAAACCGCGATACTCTTCCACCGATTGCCGTAAGGTAAGCACGTTGGCAAGGGCAATGACTGCCTTGTCAATGTCCTCCATTTTAGGAGATTCGATTTGAGAAGAAATCAACTTCATTCCTGTTTTCACCACAAACAGAACCAAAGAAGGTTTGGCATCGGTAACCAGGCTGACAAGCCCTTCTTCCAACAGGTCACAGAATTTGCCCACCATTTCGTCGGTAAACATTTCCATGGTGAAGATCAGCATGTACTTATCTTTTTGTTGCAAACGGATATAGGAAAGCCCTTCGTAAAGAGCAGAATTCTGGGGAACAAGTTCCATTAACCGATCGATCATCTGGCTTTGGATGGAGCAGATCATCATGTAAGTCATAACGTATTCTGCAACCGAGACCACCTTGCCTGTGGCGTCGGTAAATTTACTCAATAAATCTTTGTTCTTTTCAGCGGTTTCCACCAACTGGTATACGTCGGTTTTGGAAAACTCATCGCTGACCCAAAGATTACAGAATGCCAGTTTTTCCTTTTCCCCGGACAGGTCTTTGATATTCTTATAATATTTATTCACCTTTCCGGCAAAATCATTGAATTCAGTGATTTCGTTGATATAGTTTTCCACCGTTTCGGTGTCCAACTCTTCCAGGTATTTCAAGGCAACTTCCTGACAAAGTTTATCCTCATTAATATCATTCCCGGGAACCAATTTCAGCAATTCTTTTACCATAAATTCGGTGCCGTCTTCCAACCCGGATTTAGCCAAGGCGATTGCCGTGGCAGAAGAAGTGGTTTTTTTGGAAACCGCGGAGATGAGGGTATTGGTGATTTGATCGGCAGCAGTGTTATAGAAATTGCTGTTTAAGTAGGCATTATATTCTCCAAATAAAATGTCCTCACCGGGCAATTCAATACCGGAAGCAAGGCCCAAACAGGCGGTATAGTCATACAGATAGACACATTGTTTATCATTTTCTTCTTTGTTAAAGGCAATAAATCCGCCTTTGTCATATCGGAAAGAACGGTAGGATTGCCCAAACCCTTGATCATAGGTACCAAAAATCAAAGCATTTCCATTGGTATCCACCAAAGAGGCTTGGTAGGTTAAAGAGGAGAATCCTTGTGCGACAAAAGTCAATCCATTGCACATTCCCCCAACATGGGTGTAATGGTTACCCAAAACCTCTTTCCCATCGGCAGTAACAAATCCCTGCAACTTGGTACTTGTATCAACGGTACCAAACCCTTCAACAGAAATATGTTCTTCATCCGGCTCGCTGTAACCGGCTTGCGGTGTACGACGAACAAATTCTTTTACTACTTTGCCATCATAATCCCACAAACGATCGGTTTCAAATTCCGGTTGATATAAATCTTCCAACAAACAGTTGCCGGAAACAATCAATTCATTCGCAGGAATAATGGCAAAGGAATCGGTTACATAACCAACAAGTTCTCCGTCGGAATAAAAACCCCAAGCGCCACGAGTACCATTGGTTAAAGAGACTTCCAAAGAAATTGCATCTATTTGTTCTTTGGCAAAAATATATCCCGAGAATTTACCGCTTTGCAAGTGGAACAATCCCCGTTTGCCTTCGCTGTTTTCCAACAAAATCATTTTATTGGCATGAGTATCGTAACTACCACTGAAAATATCAGTATTCACAATGGTACCGCCGGTAAATACGGTTTCCCCACGAACATAGTCGTAAATAAACGCTTGACCGTCATTGGTAGCGATTAAATAATCACCCCAAACCTCCGGTCTGCTGCCGGAAGAAGCAATTACCTGAAGATCACTGTTATAAATCTTGTATATCTTACTGTTGCCGGAACCAATGTATTCGTGGGTAATGGCAGTTTGATTCACATACCCCAACAAATACTTATAAAAAGAATCTTTGGTTTGGCTGGTATACAGTTGTTTTCCTTCCAAACTGATGACCCGATAGGATTCTGAACTATAATCCAATGGATAACAACCAAAGCTAACCGAACCATATTGATATTTATGATCGGAAAAATAAGTACTGTTATCAAAACTGTTGCACTGTCCACCGGCTTCAACGCGACTGTCTAACACCTTGTCTTTATAAACAATCTCATAATAATTTTTCAAATTGTTATTGGAATCATAAAAAGAAACTTGACCAATCATATAGGGAGTACCGTTATAAAATGCAACATGACACTTCTCGTATTTAAACTCGGTAAGCACTTTTAATGTGGTTTTGGAAACAGCGGCATATTTCAATTCATTGGCGGAATTGTAATTGCGAACAGCCAGCAAATATCCCTCTAACCAAGTACCGCTAACATAATACTTCTTGCCGTCGGTTCTGCCGTCGTTGGCAAGAATGGCCATTTTATTATCGTACTCACCGCCTTCTATCCAACCGATACCGCAGTTTTGGTAATAGCGAATTTCCTTGTAAATGGGTTCGTAAATCATTTTACCGGTTTTATCCAACATCCCATACTTGGAATCTTTCATAACTCGGTAACATTCCGTCCAATACTCATAATTGCAACCAAAAGTGCAAACGCTGGTTACTTCATCCGCGCCATATTCATAATAAGTATCGCTGTTCGCATTGTATACATCATACTTTTCGGTTTGGGGATTGTACACCCGATAAATCGAATACGCAGGATAATTGCCGTTATCATCCATCATAGTCATTAGGGTAATTTGGGGTTCACCGGTGGCCAAATAGGTTTTTACCACCCGATGGCGGCTAACCAAAGAATATTTATAAACGTCGCCATCATAGGCTTCCCGAATAATTACACAAGGTGTTGTAAAAGTATAAGGCGATTGCTCAAACTCATTGGGATTGGGAGGATACACAATGTCGTACCCATCCCCTTCTGCAAAACGGGTGGCAACAACGTCCTTATCAATGACCCCGTAATTGGTGGAGGTGATGTCATAAAGATTCAAAGATCCGTCTGCCGACACTATTTGTGCCACAGGAACAACGCCCACCATTACCATAAGGCTTAAAACAATGGAAATTCCTCTTTTTAACATAATACGTCCCCCTTAATTTATAACAATTCATCCAAAGAAACAACGTCACGAAACACGGCGGTGTGAACCGGGGTTACCCGACGGTCTTCATGCATACTGCCGAAAAACCAGTGTTTGAATTCACATTCCCGATTCAGTTGTTCCAGGTACCCGTTCAGTCGGTTGACCCGATCGGCTTCCCCATGGCGGAGAAGCATGGACGATTTTACCAGCGAAGGGGGTTCGTGGGTCAGAATGAAATCCACTTTGCAACCCCGTTCGTCAATATTTTCTGCCCCTTCTGCCATTTCTTCTGCTGAAGGCAATTCTTCCCGCCACCAGGAACGGTGTTCGGTTCGCATATCACGGTCGTGGCTTTCGCCACCACCAAAGGTGAAGAAACTGTGCCCTTCAATGGTGAACACTTGCCCCCGCATTAAGTGAAACAGATTGCCCGAAACTCTATGTACTCTGCCGCCGTTCCAAACGGTCATACGGCACTTATTTAATAAATCATAATTTTCATGGGTCCCGTCAATGAATGCCATGGTGTATTTACGGCTTCCCAGATACTCCAACAGCTTTCGTTCTTTGGGGCTGTCATCCCACACAAAGCCAAAGTCACCGCACACCAGAAGGGTATCCCCTTCTTTGAGTTTCCGCAAGGGCTTTTCATATAACCGTTGTTCTTCTCCATGCATGTCCCCGGTAATATAAATCATAAAAATTTTCCTACCTTTATTAAATTGGTCTTTTCATTTGGATAAAATAATGGTATAATACATACACAATATTTATAATTGTTCTCATTATACCATACATAAAGGAATTTTACTATGAAAAAATTACTGATTTCCATATTTTTATGTTTCATTTTTGCCTGTTCTCCCTTGCTCACCTTCACTGCGGGGGCATATACCCTTCCCGTTGGCTTGGAAATTCACGCCAAGTCCATCTACATGGTGAACGTGGAAACGGGAACGGTTGTCTATCAAAAGGACCCCACCGCCACCGTTTATCCTGCTTCGGTAACCAAACTGATGACCGCCTTGGTGGCGTTGGAGCAAACCCCTGATTTGCAAAAACAGGTTACTGCCTATCCCCAAGTGGTGGACGACCTGTTAGGAACAGGAGCCGCCGTTGCAGGGTTATTCCCAGGGGAAATCGTTACCATGGACCAACTGTTGCACATGTTACTGATTCCCTCCTCTTGCGATGCCGCCAATGTGATCGCCATGGAAGTTTCCGGCAGTATTGAAGGCTTTGTTGCCCTGATGAATCAAAAAGCCGCCGACCTGAAAATGGAAAACACCCATTACACCAATGCTCACGGCTTACATGACGATACCCAGGTAACCACCGCATACGATTTGTATTTACTGGCACAAGAGATTTTAAAACATAAAGAACTTACCGATATTTGTGAAAAATATTCCTACACCGTGCCCCCCACCAACATCAAAGAAAGTGAACGGAATTTTTCCACCACCAACTATATGATCAACCCCACCTCCAGCTGGTACTACAAACGGGTCAAGGGGCTGAAAACAGGATATACCGATGCGGCAGGTCGAAACCTGGTGTCCCTGGCGGAAAAGGACGGAAGCCGTTATATCACCGTAGTTATGGGTTGCCCCGCCGACACCCTGAACGGGTATCAGGTGCATCATGAGTTTGACGATACCGACGCTCTCCTGCGCTGGGCATATACCGACCTGGAATACACTTCGGTGATTGACACCACCAAACCCGTTGCCGAAGTGAAAGTGACCCTTTGTAAAGATAAAGACTACGTCATTGCCGTTCCCTCTCAGGAATTTCACGCTATTGTTCCCAAGCAGTCCATTGACAGTGTGATTCTGGAGCCCCACCTGGATGCCACCGAATTGGAAGCCCCCATTGAAAAAGGCACCGTGTTAGGCACCGCTACGGTGAAATGTGCCGGGGAAGACATTGGTACCATTCAACTGGTTGCCCAGGAAACCTGCGAACGCAGTACCTTCCTGCTGATCACCAACCGCATCTGGAAGATTATCTCTTCCACCCCCTTTATTATTTTGTTTGTATTACTGCTCATTGGTTTGGTGGTATTTATTGCCTGGAATATTCAAGTCAACCGCCGCCGCAGACGCCTTTGGAATTCCAAGGTACGAAATAAATAATTAACTATATGCAAAAACACCCGCTGATCAGCGGGTGTTTCTTGTTTGGTTTTATTTTTTCTTATTGCTTACAGCATTTAAAACGTAAACGCTGATTACGATGATAGCAATTACGATGAAGACCCCTAACCAGCCTTTTCCGGCGGTGGGCAAAATATCGGTCATGGATTCAAAATTCATAGATATGTCCTCCTCACCTTATATCATAGGTCCAATCATGGTTAAAATCAAACCGCCGGCAATAACCGAAGCAATTTGACCGGAAACGTTTACCCCAACAGCGTGCATCAAAAGGAAGTTCTGATTGTCTTCCTGCAGACCCATTTTGTTAATCACACGGGCAGACATGGGGAAGGCAGAAATCCCTGCGGCACCAATCATGGGATTGAGTTTCTTTTTAGCAAAGAGGTTGTACAGTTTAGCAACAAATACACCGCCAACGGTATCGAACACGAAAGCAACCAGACCAAGGCCCAAAATCAACAAAGTTTCTTTGGTTAAGAAGGCTTCTGCTTGCATTTTGGTAGCAACGGTGAGCCCCAGGAACAGGGTAATTAAATTGGCAAGTACCTTTTGGGCAGTTTCGGAAAGGCTGTTCAGTACACCGCATTCCCGAATCAGATTACCAAACATTAAGAACCCAACCAAAGCAACGCTTTCAGGGGCAACCAACCCTGCTACCACGGTAATGATGATGGGGAACAGGATCTTGGTGGTTTTGGAAACTTCTTTTCCTGCGTATTCCATACGGATAAGCCTTTCTTTTTTGGTGGTAATGGCTTTGATGACAGGGGGTTGCACAATGGGAACCAACGCCATATAAGAATAAGCGGCTACCATGATGGCAGGCATATAGTTGGAACCGAAATGGTTAGCAACGAAAATAGAAGTGGGGCCGTCAGCCGCGCCGATAATGGCGATGGAAGCGGCATCCTTCAAATCGAAGAACAAACTGGCAACCGACAAGGTAAAGAAAATACCAAACTGAGCGGCGGCACCGAAAATCATCAATTTAGGATTGGACAAAACAGGGGTAAAGTCGATCATGGCACCAATCCCCACGAATAACAGCAAGGGGAACAGTTCGTTGGCGATCCCTGCATTGAAAAGCACCGTTAAGGCACCTTCTTCACCAACTGCGCCGGACAAAGGCAGGTTAACCAAAATGGCACCAAACCCCATGGGCAATAACAACGTGGGTTCCATTTCTTTTTTAATGGCAAGGAAAATCAGCAAACCGCCAATGATCCACATCACCACTTGTTGCCATTGCAACTGACTGACTGCATTTAATAAAGCATCCAAAAAAATTCCTCCCTTAAATTCAATACCGACGATAAACAAAAAGACTTTTACCACGGGAATTGCCATGGTAAAAGTCTTGCCGTTTCAAACAAATGCGGGTGAAACACGTTCACCGTCATGACGCAAATTGTAACGGAGTCCGTCGGCTACTCCCTTTTACGGGAGAATTATACCAAATACTACTATGTTTGTCAATTTATTTTTTCACCCAACACACCATCCAGGAAACTATATCCATCCCCTGTGGTGAGGGTAACAGAAATCTGCAATTTTTGTTCCAATTCTTCCAGAGAAAGGTCATCCAGGAACAAGTCCCCTTCCCTGCGAAGGGTACAAGCGGGAAGCAACAGGGTATCCCCCAGAGGTTTCCCTGTTAGTTGATTGACAATATCGCCCCCCGTGAGCAAGCCCGTAACCGTAATGTTTTCCCCAAAGAACTCATTTTCAATGCCATATACGTGACAGGTAAGACCCGAAAACCGCTTCATGGCTTTCTCGGCACATTCCTCAATCAAAGGCAATGCCGCCATACCGGTAACCATGCTGACGGTACGCTGTCCTGTAAAAGAAGCCTTAACCAGGGCATCTTCAAATTCCTCTTTGAAAGAAGTCCACAGGCCTACCCCATTTTCAATTTGCAGATAGTCTTCGTAGAATTCCCCTTGAGGCAAGGGTCTACCTGCTTTGAGATAAAACTCGTCGGCAGGATAGCAAAGACGGGTTCCTTCCTTTTCCAAAAAGGCATTGCCAAAGGATTCCATACGGTGAATAACATCCTGCGCCTGTTCTTTGGTATAGGGACTCATGGGATACAGCCCTTCCCGATAACGGGTTAAGCCCACAGGAACAGCGGCAACACTTTGTACCGCAGGATACAGCGCCGCTAAATCTTCAAGGGAGCGGGTCAATTCTTCCCCGTCGTTGATTCCGGGGCAAAGCACCAACTGGCAATTCATCTGAATCCCTGCTTTGGCAAACCGCTCCATAATGGAAAGCACTTCCCCTGCATGAGGGTTTTTCATCATTTGCACCCGCAAATCAGGGTTCGTGGTATGCACCGAAATGTTAATGGGGCTGATTTTCATGGCGATAATCCGCTCCACCTCATGAGGGGTGATATTGGTTAAGGTAATATAATTGCCAAATAAAAAGGAAAGACGGGAATCGTCGTCTTTAAAATACAAACTCTCCCGCAGCCCTTTGGGAAGTTGATCGATAAAACAAAAAATACACTTGTTTTTGCATCCTCTTTGTTTGTCCATTAAATAGGTGTCAAAGTTCATGCCGGTTTCGTCATATTCCCCTTTATGAAGAACACAGGTACGAGGCTGCCCATTATGAAGCAGTTCCACCGTAAGATGGGATTCCAGCATATAAAACCGATAATCCAGCACATCTTCAATATCATGACCGTTGATGGAGTGCAAAACGTCACCTGCACAAACCCCTGCCAACTGGGCAGGAGACCCCTTTTCCACAGAGGAAATGATAACCGACATAACCTTTCACCTTCTCTTAAAAACTCCGAGCATGACAATTCGGGCGTGTATCATTCATACACACCCGAAACATAAGAAACGATTTACCGAAAAAGCGAATTATTCGCCTACTTTCAGAACCTCACGATCCTTATATTGGCCACAGGCCAAGCATACTCTGTGAGGACGTTTGTACTCACCGCACTTGGGGCATTTCACCAGGGTGGGAGCAGTCAATTTCCAAACATTGGAGCGTCTTTTGTTCTTTCTGGTTTTAGAAATTCTTCTTGCCGGTACTGCCATGTCAGCACCTCCTTATCCTGTTAATCGCTCAGAAACACAGAACTGTGTATCAATCGTTGTCCAGCAGACTCTGCAAAACCGCTAAACGAGGATCACCTTTGGTAGCTTTACATTGACAGTTGCCCTCATTTAAGTTTGTGCCGCATTGGTCGCACAAGCCTTTGCAATCTTTTTTGCAAAGGAACTTGGTGGGAACCCAAAGAACAATATCGTCCTGCAGGAGTTCTTCCACATCCAGTTGCATATCCTCCGCTACAACAAAACCGTCGCTTTCTTCATCTTCCACACTGGTAACCACCACGTGTTCAAAAGAAAGGTTACAAGGTTTTTCCACCATGACACCGCAACGGTCACAGGGGGCGGAATATACAAAGGAAACCTTAGCCTTTAATAATACAATGCCGGCGAAATTTTCCACAATACCGGTTACGTTCAAGGGAGCTTTGAAGGGGTGGTTCCCATAAAACTCCAAATCGGTTAAGTCCAAGGAGAAATCGAAAGGCACCGAGCCTTCCTGTGCAAAAACCTTGGTTAGATTCAGCATTGCATACACCTCCGTCTGCAGAAAAGTGCAAGATATATTATATATACTCGACTCCCATTTGTCAAGACTATTTTTCAAAGAAACCGCCATTTCCTGTAACAAAATTCTACTTTTTTCTTTCCGGGCTGTTTCCCCTGCCTTTTTGCCTTTTAAATGTTACAATCTGTAACCAGGTTACAAAATTGTAACCCAAGGTTACAACATTGTAACTTGTTTTTGTAGGGGCTGTATGCTATGCTGAAATTGCAAAGGAGGTAGATGTTATGAAAAAAACTGTTTGCTTATTTTTGATTGTTATGTTAGCCCTCACTCTGACCGCCTGCAGCAAAGAGCAGGCAGGAAATACTGCCTCTCCCACCGACCTGACCGAGCAGGTTACCGAGGACGGAATTGTAATTACCACAGCTTATTATTCGGTTACCCTGCCTTCTCTTTGGAAAGACC
>JAZNWL010000063.1:0-3258 GCA_045593325.1 Acutalibacteraceae bacterium
TTCTTTTCCTTCCTGCACCGGAAAATACACCGCCTGTCCGGGAAAATTCAATCCGGCCATGGCAAGCCCCCATTCATTGACGGCATCAAAATACAAAGGACAGCGCTGCACCACCGCCGCCATCCCCAGCATGGCATAATGCTCCTTTTGCTTCCCTGCCTTTCTGAATGAAAGCGGAAAGCCCCGGGGCATCATCACCACCTGCTCTCCGTAGCCGCATTCAATATCCAGTGTACGTCCAAAGTAATGGTCACGGGTATGATAGGTGATGGCAGTACACATGTTCTTCTCTTCTTTTCCCCTCTTCTCTATCCCATTGTAAACGAAAAAGAGAAAAACATACGTGCCGAAGCATAACAAAAAATGCCCTCCCATGGCGGGAGGACTGTTAAGGAACATTTATCCCACAACGAGAAAAGACAAGCATCCGGTGAACATGCCGGATGCTCATTTGCGTATGTGCCCCACAAACACAATGCACCGAAATGGTGCGTATAATTGCGACCTACTGTGGATCTGTGGCTGCTCGACAAATTGTAATTTATTGAATAGATGATGTTATCGTTTCCTAAAAAACAAAATAAATTGAGCAATCGCATTTCCTGCGCAAAGAGCTAATGTAAAGCAAGAAAGCCCTAACTGGACACCATATGTACTATTCGCTAACCCCATCAAGGAACAAAATACCGATATCGTAAAACAAATTGCGGCTATCAAATGAAGTCGCTTCTTTTTTGAAAACAAGTCTTCCGTTTCCTTGTTTTTGAACTGACCAAAACAATACCATTATACATGTTTAGTGTTTTGATTTTCGTTTATTTGTGTTATTTTGCCTTTTCTAATTAAATGGCTTTCACCATAGATTGTTGTTTGATTGTCCTTAATTACAATATAACTACCGTTATTTAATGCAATAATATCAATTTTATGGCTATCTGGAACAACAATATCGTCAATATATCTTTTGCCACAAATAACCATTTTTTGATATTCTTCAAAGTGTGGCATTATATTGATATTAGTTAGTCCTAACCCTTTCAAATATCTATTAAAGTTATCATCTAACACTTCTTCTTCAAGTTCTGGTGGACAATACACCACATCAGCACAATTCATACTTCCTGCACTTCCACCTACAATCAAGGCATTAGTGTTTTTTAATAATTCTTTTAATCCAATATCGTTAAAGAACTTGTTTTGTGTAGGCAAATGACCACCACAAAGGAATATAAAATCTGCTTTTTCAATCATTTCCTTTGCTCTGTTTTTAGTGCTAGGACATAGAAATTCATAGTTATTAAATGGTAAAGTCAACTCAAATGAGTTGCAAGCCAACTTAAAATATGCTTCAGCTTTTTCCCCTTCCATTCCATTGGCAACAAATACAAAGTTGTCATATTTTTTTATGTTAGATTTTAAACAATCTAAAATTCCGTTATCATTTCCAAAGTTGTGAGCAATCTTGTTTCCTTGTTCATCTTTTTCATAGAAATCCAAATAACTTGTTAAGATTATTGTGTTCATATTGTTTAATCCTTTTCAAGTTTGTTGTTTTCATTTTATCACAACAGTACCAAAACACCAAGCCTTGCCGGGCTTGCTATTTCCCTATTTCTTTGCTGTAAAGCGAAGGGTAACTCTATCCTTTCCATCACCCTCACTGTGAGAACATTTTTATTGTTGATTACAGATACTTCACCAGTTCCTCGCGCACACCGTCCATCCGGGCATCGGAAATGCCAAAGTCCATTTCTTTGTAGCTCCAGGCGGCGCGGGCAATGCCATGCTTTTCAAACACAGCGTTGATGCACTGATACCATTTGACCCAATCTTCCGGCTTAGCCCGGTCGATCACACCGTATTCGCCACAGTACAGCGTGGTGCCGTTAGCCTTGGCATGGGCAATGGCCTGGGCAAAGAACTGTTCGAAGAATTCCACGGTCACACCGGAATCTTCAAAATCCTGGCGGAAATTCACGTCCATCCCATCCACCCAGGGCGCACCCTGATGGGTGAACCGGAGCGGATCATAGCTGTGGAAATTGTACACCACCTTGTCGTCATAGGGCTTTTCCAGCGCATGGACGGAGGAGGCGGAGTTGTTCCAATAGCTGCCCACCAGAATCACGGTATCGGGGGCAATTTTGCGGATGCGCTGAATGGTTTTGGTGATCAGCCCGTTCCACACGGGGCTGAAGCGCTCTTCCGTCACTTCGTTCAGCAGCTCGAACACCACGCGGTCATGCATGCTGCCAAAGTGCCGTGCAAATTCCTCCCACAGACGGATGAAGCGTTCCTGCAGCGCTTCGTCATCGAAAAAGCCCACCTGCTGTTCCCCCTTGTCGAAGGAATAGCCCTTGGTTTTATGCAGATCCAGGATCACCTTCAGGCCATGCTTTTCGCACCATGCAAAGGCCTTGTCCAGCCGCGCAAAGCCTTCGGGCAGCCAAGCGCCCCCTTCCGTTTCCACCACGTTATAGTCCACCGGAATACGCACATGGTCCAGCCCCCAGGAAGCGATTTTTTCGATGTCGCTTTCCTTGATGAAATTGTTCAGCCGGTCATCGCTGTAATCGCACTGGCTCAGCCATCCACCCAGGTTCACACCCCGCTTGATTCCCATTTTCAACAGCATATTTTTCTCCGCCTTTCATTGTTCATGATGCTTTATATCAGGCCCAACATTCGAATGGCTTGGGCAATTCCGTCTTCGTCATTGGCAGGGGCAATATATTTCGCTGCCATTTTCACTTCTTCCGCCCCGTTCCCCATGGCCACGCTTTCCGGGAAGGCGCGGATCATTTCCAGGTCGTTCAGGTCATCGCCGAAAACGCAGATTTCATCCTTCTCCAGCCCCAGCCTTCTGCGCACACCGTCCACCGCGCTCATTTTCCCCGCATCCAGCGAAGTGACCTGCATGGCCGCCCCCTGATCGGTGATATAAAAATGTGCTTTCCCCAGGCAGATGCTTTCCATTTCCCGGCACAACCCCTCCGGCATCAGTTCCCTTTCGCCGATCAGGTTTCGCCAGAACACCAGCATTTTGGCCGTCTGTTCCATGGTTTCCCGGTTCAGGGGCCGCAGATTTTCCGGTGCAATGCCCCATCCCTTCATCAGATCCTTATTGGTTGGGAAATTGAAGGCATAGCCATGGCCCGGCGTGTGCAGGGACAGATGCACGTTTTCATACCGGCTCACCGCTTCCACACACTGCGCCACTGTATCACCGCAGATGAACGCATACCGCTTTTCCCCTGC
>JAZNWL010000064.1:0-1733 GCA_045593325.1 Acutalibacteraceae bacterium
TGGTAAACTGTAAAATATTTTGCTGTTATATGCTAAAAAGTCAGGGGAGAACCCTGACTTTTTAGTGTTGCATGTATTCTGATACCAGCTTTGAAAGGAGAAATTGCAAGGGGTGAGCATAACCTCTTGAATTGAAGTCAAGACGTTATGTCCGTTTTGTTCTACCATTTTGTCTACCAGTTCGCCGATAAAAACTCAAACGACAACGGTCGAACGGTGCCGAAATATGCCGAAAAAGTTCGGCAAAATACACGAAATGCCATAAAAAGCTATATTTTACCAAGGTGAAAAGTTCAGCCGGAACAAATGGCATTCAAGAGGTCAGCGGTTCGATCCCGCTTATCTCCACCACCAAGTCCTGAAAACCATTGGTTTTCAGGACTTTTTCTTTGTAAAAGTGGTGGTTTTGCTCCTTAAATGCCATTTTCTCAAACCGGGTCGCTACACCCGATTTCCCCGCTACACTTTATCTTGAATTCATCTTGAATCAGGACGATTTTAGGTGGTCCATTATGTCCAAAACGTTACCAAATGTACCTTTTCCATTCTTCGAAAATGCTTCACTAAATCTTTGCGCAGCTTCCAATCTTTTCGGTTCCTGCACATGCAGATAATGCCGCGTCATATCGATTTCTGCGTGACCGACGATATTTTGGATGGTCTCAATGTCCACGCCCAAAGCCTGCATCTGAGAAACAAAGGTATGCCGGCAGCAATGTGGCGTCAGTACGCGGACACCTTCGATTTTCTCCAATGCTTTCTTGAACTGGTCACGAAAATGCGACGGTGAGCACGGCATACCGGGTTTGCCTGCTTCCCAGATAAACTTGTTTTCCGTGTTTCGCAAGTTTCGGGCGCAGTACCGAACCATCTCCGGAATGGGGATCGTCCGATAGCTGTCAAAGGACTTGGGTGTTCCGATTGACACTGTCCCCTTAACGCGCACCAAAGCTTGGGCGATATTGATGGAAGAACCGTCTTGCGCAATGTGCCGGGGCTCTAAACCCAACAACTCCTGGGTTCGCATACCCGTGGCAAGCAGAAGCCGAATGCTCCATCCGATGCGATCGTCGGGCAGTTCCCGAAACAGGATCCGCATTTCGTCTGCAGTGAATGCCTCTTTTTCCTTGGGCGGCTGTTTGCGCATCTTCTCCGCAAATGCCACCGGATTTTTCACCAGAAAATCATTGGCTACCGCCTTGTTCATGATCTGATGCAGCATTCCCCGACATTGGGCGATGTAGGACGAAGCCCGTCCATCCTTGCGAAGCTTTCGCAGGAACTGCTCCACGTCCATGGTCTTGATCTCCGCCAGCTTTCGCCGACCAAAATGATCTTTCAGGATGCGAAGGGTGTATTTGTAGCCCTCTTGGGTGGTGGCCGTGACATTGTCCTTATGGTGTTCGTACCAAATGTCCGCCCATTCCTCGAAGCGCATATCGTGGCCGGTTAAAATACCCGCCGCTTTCTTTCGGAGATATTCATCTCGTTTTTCTTTCGCTTCCTTTTGGGTTTTCCCCGAAAAGGAACGAATGTTTCTTCGGCCATCGGTTTTGTATCCGTCCATAACCTGGATCTCCCAACGACCATTTGTTTTTCGGGAAAGAGTGCCTTCCCCGTGTGACCGTTTCTTTGCCAATTCTATATACTCCTTTCTAGTTGGCAAATACGGTGTTTCGTCACATCTATTATATCATAAATCTCTTCAAACTCAAAGAAAAACCGTACTTTTT
>JAZNWL010000065.1:0-85190 GCA_045593325.1 Acutalibacteraceae bacterium
GGCAGAAATTTCTACGAACCTACAAATTGATATTTTTTGTATTTCAGGAAGACGAAAACCGCAGGCATACTGGCGTATGTCAAGGTTTGAGGCGATGTGAAATCAAAAAATAGCATTTGTAGGCGTTGGCAGGTTCGAGTCCTGCCAACCTACGGTGTCAGAAGGTTAGCAGCCGCAGCCACAACCGTTGTCGTTACCGCAGCCGTTGCCCAAACCGAAGCCGTTACCGTTGCCGCAGCAGCAGACCAACAAGATAACCAAGATGATGATCCAGCAGTTATTTCCGCACATGTTGTTTGCCTCCTTTCCAGCCTTCATTGTCATTCTATGAGGGGAAGGGAAATGTGTGAGAATTTTTTTGTTAGATTCAGGCAACATACTGCAAAGAATGGTGCAGGACGCCCTTTTTTCTGCCCGATAGGCGTATGTGATACGTCCAGGGCAGAAAAAGGGCGAATAGATGCAAAACCACGCCCTTCGAGGGGGCGTGGCTTTGTTGAAATTACATCTATATGATGATAAAAATGGAATTTACATGGATTTCAAGTGCAGAACATGATAGATATATAATTGCATCTATGTTCCTGTACCGTTATTGGCAGTGTGTTATTTAATGGCTTTGGTGTCAATTTCTTCTTTGGCAAAGGCAAGGAAATCGGCAAGGGACATGGAACCCATATCCCCGGTTTCACCCCGTTTGCGAACCGAAACGGTACCGCTTTCGGCTTCTTTGTCCCCAATAATCAACATATAGTTGACCTTTTCCATCTGGGCTTCCCGAATCTTATAGCCGATTTTTTCACTGCGGGTGTCGCAGGTTACCCGAATGCCTGCTTGTTTTAAGGCGGCGGTAACTTCCTGTGCTTTTTCCAGTAAGCGTTCAGAAATGGGCAATACCCGAACCTGTTCAGGCGACAGCCACATGGGCATGGCACCTGCATATTTTTCAATGAGCAAAGCCAAAGTCCGTTCGTAGCAACCAATGGAAGTACGGTGGATAATACAAGGAATCTTCTTTTCCCCGTCGGAATCGGTGTATTCCATACCGAATTTTTCCGCCAACATCTGGTCGATTTGAATGGTGATCAAGGTGTCTTCCTTGCCGTGAACATTCTTGATTTGAATATCCAGTTTGGGTCCGTAGAAAGCGGCTTCCCCAATACCCACTTCGTAGGGAATCTCCAGGTGATTGAGGATCCGTTCCATCAGCCCTTGGGCTTCGTCCCATTGTTCTTGTGTACCAATGTATTTTTCACGGTCATCGGGATCCCATTGGGAGAAACGGTAGGAAACGTCTTCATATAATCCCAAGGTCTTCAGCATATAAATGGCAAGTTCCAAACAACCTTTGAATTCTTCTTCCAACTGTTCGGGGGTGCACATTAAGTGACCTTCGGAAATGGTGAATTGGCGAACCCGAATCAACCCGTGCATTTCCCCGCTGGCTTCATTACGGAACAGGGTAGAGGTTTCGTTGTATCGCAAGGGCAGGTCACGGTAAGAGCGGGCTTTGTTCAGATAAGCCTGATATTGGAAGGGGCAGGTCATGGGACGAAGGGCAAAGACTTCGTCGTCCTTTTCTTCGTCACCCAGCACAAACATACCGTCTTTATAATGATCCCAGTGGCCGGAGATTTTATAAAGGT
This sequence comes from Acutalibacteraceae bacterium, assembly GCA_045593325.1. Lineage (GTDB taxonomy): Bacteria > Bacillota > Clostridia > Oscillospirales > Acutalibacteraceae > UMGS1484. The sequence goes on from JAZNWL010000065.1 coordinate 1,647, forward strand.
CACTCTTAGCCATAAAGGGAGTTTTGGTCAGAAGCCAACCTCTGCGTTCTTCTTCATCTTCCACAAACCGTTGCAGGGTTTGAATGATACGGGCGCCCTTGGGAAGCAAAATGGGAAGCCCTTGACCAATAGCATCGTAGGTGGTGAAATAGCCCAACTGTCTGCCCAACAGGTTATGGTCCCGTTTTTTGGCTTCTTCCAGACGGGTCAGATGTTCTTCCAAAAGGGAAGCCTTGGGGAAGGCGGTGCCGTAAACACGGCAAAGCATTTTGTTTTTGGCATCCCCACGCCAGTAAGCGCCGGTGCATTGGGTAAGTTTAAAGGCCTTTACAACCCCGGTGGACATCAGGTGAGGGCCGGCACAAAGGTCGGTAAAGTCCCCTTGTTTGTAAAAAGAGATGTTTTCCCCTTTGTCGGAATGTTCCTGTGCCAATTCCACTTTGTACATTTCACCCATGTCGGCAAGGAACTTTTCCGCTTCGGCAGGGGGCAGTTCAAAGCGTTCCAAAGGCAGATTTTCTTTAACAATTTTTTTCATTTCACCTTCAATGGCAGTGAGCATTTCGGGGGTGAAGGCTTCATCGGTGTCAAAATCATAGTAAAAACCGTTATCAATGGCAGGGCCAATGCATAATTTTACATTGGGATACAAGCGTTTTACCGCTTGGGCTAAAATGTGAGAAGCAGTGTGCCAGAATACTTTTTGACCTTCTTTGTCGTCAAAGGTTAAGAAGGTAACCTGGCAGTCGGTGGTCAAAGGGGTGCGAAGGTCTTTAACCTGACCGTCAATGGAACAAGCACAGCAGTTTTTGTATAACCCCATGCTGATTTCTTTGGCAACTTCGGCGGCAGTGATGCCCGCTTCAAATTCCCGAACGTCGTCTTTTAATTTTACTTGAATCATGCTGTTCATCTCCTAAAAATTCAATGTTGATATTCGTTCTTTTACAGAGTGGTCAATATATTCATAAACACCGTAAAAATTACGGCGAATTTCGTTGTTTGGGATTCGGAGAACCATAAGGTTTCGCTGTTCCATAACATGGGTGCGAAGGTTGTCTTGCAATATGGCGGTTGGTTCGTAATGTTGAGAACCGTCCAATTCAATAACCAATCGTGCCCGGTGACAGTAAAAATCGACAATATAGTTGTCAATTACCTTTTGCCTCAAGAACCGAATAGGATAAGTCTTTAAGAACATGTGCCATAACTTCCGTTCCTCTTGGGTCATGTTTTTTCGTAATGCTTTGGCATTGGCTGTTAAGACAGGGTTGTGTTTTCTGGTTTGTTTTGTCATGAAAGTATCCCTCCCGTCATGGCTTCGCCATGCCACCCTCCCTTTAGGCAAGGGAGGCGAGTGTTGGGGTTGGTTGATGAGCCAAGGGAACGACACCGAGCCGTGTTACCGCAATAGAACGCCTGCCTGGAAGGAACACAGTCCTCTTGCCTCCCTTGCCTGAAGGAGGCGAGTGTTGGGGTTGGTTGATGAGCTAAGGGAACGAAACCGAGCCGTGTTACCGCAATAGAACGCCTGCCTGGAAGGAACACAGTCCCCTTGCCTCCCTTGCCTAAAGGGAGGGGGACCGACGCGAAGCGTTGGTGGAGGGATAAAAAAAATAAAAACCCCATCCCCAAACAAGGGATGAAGTTATCAACACTCCACGGTTCCACCCGAATTACAGCAGGAAAATCCATACTGTCACTTTTCGTCCCGGTAACGGGGGACAGACGGCACACCTTGATTACGGCAGCACTCCGAAGGCGGTACCCTTTTTCTCCTGAACAAAAGCGCTTTCAGCCCGTGACGCTTTCTCTCTGGGAACGGTGGGAAAGAGGACGTGTCCTTCATCATCGTTTTCAAATATACAGCACATTCAGTATAGTACCACTCCTTTTTTCAAAAGTCAAGTGTTAAAAAAAGTAAAAAAACAGAAAAAAGTTATTGATTTATTGCAAATTCTATGATAAAATGACATCGAGATAGTAGCATCATTTTGGAATGGTGTGTTTTTATGTACCCTTTTTATTTGGTTTTAAGGAGATTTTTCAATGCAGTTGTGGGTTAGCAAACTGAATAAAAATAAGTGGAAAATCGCCTTGATTATTCTGTCGGTAGCCCTGGTTACGTCCTGTATTTTCGGGGTAACCACTGCTTGGTTCAATTCGCTGGACAGTGCCAAAGCAAACGTTGCCATGGACGTAAAGTATATTGACATTTTTGCCGGGGGTAACGGGGGAACTTATGAAATGATTCCCACCAAGGAGTACACCATCAACCCGCCTACGGCTATGGTGAATGAAACAGAAGGTACTTATTGCGTGTTCCTTCAAATTTCCGAAATCGGCGGAACGGCAGAGCATAAATATTTAAACTATACCGTGGTTGGCGGTTGGAATCCATTAACCGATCCTACAACCCTGACCAATTATAAATTCCCCGTTGATCGGGAAGATACCAAATATTATTATCAAATTGTGGATGCTTCACAAGTTAATTCATTAGCTGTTTTGCAAAATACCGTTACCGTAACTGAAAATACCACATACGCTCATATTCAGGCGGCACAAGGGGAAGGAAACGAAGTCATTCTTTCGGTGATTGCCGCAGGGTGCGAAATGGCCGATGGTGCAACCGAACTTCCCACAGCAGCCGAAGTTGCTGATTCCGAAACCTACGTTTCCTTTTTATAATACGAAATTTGCCGATAAATATTTTTAATGTAAAAGAGGTGGAACCGTGAAACTGAAAGAGAGAATTGCCGACGTGAAGTTTTACATACAGCACAATCAAAAGAAATTTATTCTTATGATGTGTTCAGTGGTTATTATGGGCGGCCTGGTGGCAGGAACCCTGGCTTGGCTGTCTTCCATGAGCGGTCCCATCATTAATAACTTTATCGGTAGTGAATTGGAAATTGATTTAGCGGAAGTCGCCGGTGAGGTGGATGAAGAAACCGGGGAACATGTTTTTCAAATGATTCCTCATCTGGAAATTTCCAAAAATCCCGTTGTTACGGTAAAAGCTGATAGTGAGGCTTGCTGGTTGTTTTTACAGGTAAAGGAAAGCAAGGCTCAAGCCAATGGTAGTGGGATTACAGTTACAATTAGTGGAGAAGAGGTTGCAAGAACCGGGTCTGATTATAAATACTTAGAGTATGGAATTCGAGATAGTTGGACTCCTATGACAGAGACCGAGGTTACCCAGGCAGGGTTTCCCACCGAAACCGATGGTTCGATAACCTATTACTACTGCAAGGTTGGGGACGATGGCACGGCTTTGGCTAGCGACGAAGAACGTAGAATTTTAGTTGATGATAAGGTAACTGTAAGAGATTGCATTATTAACCAGGAACTGAGTGAAACTCAACTAACTACTAACCCTGTAACCATTTCTTTTAAACCGGTTGCTGTGCAACGGTTGGGTTTTGAAACCGTGGTTGCCGCAGGTCAGGAAGTAAGCACATTATTTTAAAACTGCCGACTGATAAAAATTCATTGATTATATATAGAAAGGAGCGTTAACATGAAAGGAAAACATTTCAAAAAAATTCGTTGGAATAAAAAGCGAATTATTTCTGCCATTCTTTCTGTTACCTTGCTCTTAGGATGTATTTCCTTTTCCACCCTGGCCTGGCTCACCAACGATAAAGACCCTGTGGTGAATAAATTTACCGGGAGTTCGTTGGAAATTAATTTAACCGGCGACCCTGACGAAGACGGGTATTTGTTGGTGCCCGGGGTGACTCATACGTTAACAAACGACGAAGCACCCAAGCTTACAGTTGTTGCCAATAGCGTAGACTGTTATCTTTTTTTAGTTGCAGATGATGTTGGCGCAATGGTAGATGGTAATAGTATTCCGTTAATTGATGAAAATGGGTTTCTTTCTGCTCTTAGTATTGATGGTAGCAGGTGGATGTCATTATCAGACCTTGATAAAGATATACCAAATGTCTTTTTAGCAATAGGAAGCGGAACGGAAACTTCATTAAGCAAAGAGAATGTAGAGAAACCTACATACTATGTTCCTTATTCGGAAACAGAAACCCCTTTTTCTATAATTAATGGTAATAAGTTTACTGTTAACCCGAACATAACAAAAGAGAAAGTACATCCCGATAATTTTTCTGAAAGTAATAAGCCTTATCTTAAATTTACCGCTTATTCTATTCAACGGTTAGGATTTGAGGGTAATGTTTTAGGTGCTTGGGAAGCAGTTAAAACTGCCATTGAAAATGAAAACACCAACGATATTGTATTAACCCAATAATAAACACAACACCCCCTGATGCTATGGCATCAGGGGTTTTCGTGTACTTTACAACAGAAACAATCACGTTGTTTACAAACCAAAAGGGCAAAGGGAATCCACCCTTTGCCCTCAGACTGTCGATAAAGGCACAGGAACATGGTGCTACTCCAAAACTCGAAAATACTGTAACCATATTAAACAGATAAAAACAACAGAAAAATGGGGAGAACATCAAATTCTCCCCATTTTTGCACCTATTTGTCATTTTTTCGGTGCTCGAAGTACCCTCGTACGTCTACCGCACCGAAGAAAATGCCATCCTGCACCTTTCTCGAAAGCCTGCCAGTTTGTCGAAAATTACATTTTCCACAAACCAAAAGGGCAAAAGGAATCCTCCCTTTGCCCTTTGCAATTTTCAATTTCAGTTAAGGTTTGTTATTCTGCCAAAGCGGCTTTTAAGTCCTCTACCTTGTTCAGTTGTTCCCAAGGCAGGTTCAACTCGGGTCTGCCAAAATGACCGTAAGCAGCCAAGGGTCGGTAGATGGGACGGCGGAGATCCAAAGCACGGATAATGGCTTCGGGGCGCAGGTCAAACACCGTATTTACTGCCTTGGCAATGGCTTCTTCAGAAGCGGCGCTTGTGCCGAAGGTGTCCACCATAACCGAAACGGGTTTGGCAACCCCAATGGCATAGGCAAGTTGCACTTCGCATTTTTCAGCCAACCCGGCGGCTACAATGTTTTTGGCAACCCAGCGGGCGGCATAAGCGGCGGAACGGTCTACCTTGGTGGGGTCTTTCCCCGAGAAGGCGCCGCCACCGTGACGGGCAACCCCGCCGTAGGTGTCCACAATAATTTTACGACCGGTAAGGCCGGTGTCCCCTGCGGGACCGCCAATTACGAATTTCCCTGTGGGGTTTACGTAGATCTTGGTGTTTTCATCCATCAGTTCTGCGGGAATGATGGGGGTAATAACTTTTTCAATCATATCGTCCCGGATGGTGGCTTGTTCCACACCCTCGTTATGTTGGGTGGAAACCACCACAGCGTCAACGCGGGCGGGTTTGCCGTTTTTGTATTCCACAGTAACCTGGGATTTACCGTCAGGGCGAAGATAGGGAACACTACCGTTTTTCCGCACAGCCGCTAATTGCTTGGCAAGGCCGTGGGCAAGGGAAGTGGAAAGGGGCATATAGTCGGCAGTTTCGTTGCAGGCATACCCAAACATCATGCCTTGGTCCCCGGCACCGTGCAGGTTCAGTTCGTCTTCCTGACCTTCTTTCAATTCCAAAGACTTGTCCACCCCCATGGCAATGTCGGCAGACTGTTCGTCAATAGCGGTCATTACACCGCAGGTGTGACCGTCAAAGCCCATTTCGGGTTTATCGTAACCGATTTCGTTAATTACTTTACGGGCGATGGCAGGAATGTCCACGTAAGTTTTGGTGGTGATTTCCCCCATCACCACAACACTGCCGGTGGTGCAGAAGGTTTCGCAAGCCACACGGGCGGTGGGGTCGTCCTTTAAAATGGCATCCAGAACGCCGTCTGAAATCTGGTCGCAAACCTTATCGGGATGCCCTTCGGTAACCGATTCGGATGTAAATAAGTAGTTATTCATTTATGGTATCCTCCTGAGTGGCAATTTCTTCCGGTATGGTATCTTCCGGGGTAATCACCGAATAAGATTCTTGGTCTGATTTTGGTGCATTGGCTTTTTTGTCCTTTTGCACATCAAAAAAAAGCCCAACCAAAACCCCTGACAAAATGCCAAGGGTTAAGCAAGCAGGAATCATACCGGTTAAGAATCCTGCGGCAGCCCCCACCACCAAACCTACGGCAATGCCAATGGCGGTGCCGTTGGTGGAGATGGTTTTATTGGCAACGGAAAGTTCTTTTTGTTCTTCCACGTTGTCTTGCTCGGTGGGTTCTTCATCCCCTAAAGCGGGCTCATCTTCCCTATGGGGCAGATCTTCTCCAAGGGGGTCAACCTCCGTGGGAATTGTTTGTTCTTTGCTTGCGGAAGGAGTAGGGGTGGCTTGCTTGTATGCCGCTTCGGCGGCAGCCAATAATTCCTCTTGAGATAAATTTTCAAAGTTTTCCATGAACAAGACCCTCCTTGCTAACTTTAACCTTAACAGTATAACAGTTTTTTCGGCGGATTTCAAGGGGTATTCATAAGGATGTCGGCAAAAGTCCCCTTGGTAATTTGTTGTAAATGGGCGGGAGCGAGTTTCACCTGAGAGCCGATGCGACCACCGCTGATGATCATTTGGGGGAGTTCTTTGGCAGATTGGTCAATTACCGTGGGAAACTGTTTTTTCATGCCGATAGAGGTACATCCGCCCCGAACGTACCCGGTGGTGGGTAATAAATCCTTTACCGCAATCATAGCAACCGCCTTTTCTCCAACGCTTTTGGCGGCTTTTTTCAGGTCCAGCTCCTTGTCAATGGGAATGACAAATACGTAATGTTCCCCTGTTTTTCCCACTGTGACCAAGGTTTTGAAAACCGTGTGGTATTCTTGCCCTAATAAATCGGAGACGTGTATGGCATCCACAAATTCATCACATTCATACTGAATGTGTTCATAGGGGATTTTTGCCCTGTCCAAAATGCGCATGGCATTGGTTTTGATTTCTTTGGCTTTCGCCATAGTTCATTCCTTCTTCAATAAAAAAGGCAGGAGCAAGCCCCTGCCCAAGATGGTTTAATACCCCAATTTTCCTTGTAAGGATTCGTCGTTAAAGATCCAATCCCGTACGTGAACGGTGGTAAACTGGGTGGGAGTGTTGCGGATGATCACCTTGTCGATACCGGCGTTGATGATCAACCGTTTGCACATGGAACAGGAACTGGCGTTTTCTACCAATTCGCCTGTGGTCATATCCCGACCGGCAAGGTAAAGAATACTGCCGATCATATCGTTACGGGATGCGCTGATAATGGCGTTGGCTTCTGCATGTACCGAACGGCACAGTTCATACCGTTCTCCTCGGGGAATGTTCATACTTTCCCGCAGGCAAACCCCTAAATCCAAACAGTTTTTCCGCCCTCTGGGTGCTCCAGTGTACCCGGTGGCAATGATTTGGTCATTCCGAACAATAATGGCTCCGAAATTCCGCCGTAAACAAGTACCCCGTTCCAAAACGGTTTCGGCAATGTCTAAATAATAATTATGTTTGTCGGTTCGCAAAGCAGGCTTTGCCATAAACAGCACTCCTTCCAAAACTGGCATAATAATACTACACTATAACTATATTCGATTTCTCACCAAAATGCAAGAAAAAATTCCATAAAACCCTGCTTCTTGACGAGTTCCTTCCCCTGTGGTATACTGATAACACTATTTTTGAGCAATGAGGGCAGGATATGACCTATCAATTAACCGACGAAAAAACCGTAAAACAAATTCTGGCTCGTCACGGCATTGTGCTTTCCAAAGCCAGAGGGCAGAACTTTTTGATCAACCCCACGGTATGTCCCCGCATGGCACAGGCCAGCGGCGCCACCAAGGCAGACGGGGTGCTGGAGATCGGACCCGGAGTGGGGGTGCTCACCGCTGAACTTGCCAAGGTGGCAGGGAAGGTGGTAACGGTGGAAGTGGATAAGGGGTTGCCCCCTGTTCTTGCCGAGACCCTGGCGGATTTTGATAATATCACCCTGGTGGAAGGGGATATTTTAAAGACTGACGTCAAAGAATTGTTACAAACTCATTTCCAAGGAATGAAGGTTATGGTTTGTGCCAATTTGCCCTATTATATCACCACTGATATTTTAATGATGCTGTTGGAAAGCGGTATTCCCTTTGCTTCCATTACGGTTATGGTACAAAAAGAATTTGCCGCCCGTATGTGTGCCCCTGTGGGCAGTCGGGAAAGCGGTGCCATTACGGTGGGTGCGGCATACCGTGCCAAGTGTGAACGAATTTTCACCGTTTCCGGGGGTTCTTTTTTGCCGCCCCCCAAGGTAGACAGTACCGTGATGCGGTTGACACCCTATGAAACACCTCCTGTGGTGGTGGACAACGAACCCTTTTTCTTTAAAATGATCAAAGCGGGCTTCAATCAACGGCGAAAAACCCTGGTGAACGCCCTGAATGCAGGTATGGGGCTTGCCAAAGAACAAATTGGTACCGCTTTGGACCGTTGTAATCTTTCTCCCACGGTGCGAATGGAACAACTGAATCTGGAACAGTTGGCTGAGCTTGCCAATACGCTGTTTTCCATGAAATAAAAAAAGGGGATGTAAAAAAAGCGTAGACCGCATAAAACAATATAAAGTAAGGGGTTTTTACAGGAACTATGCCTGTAAGAACCCCTTAAATAATCCAAAAAATAAAAGTGTTTAAAAATTTTTAGTTTTATGCTACGAACCAACCTCGCCACTCGACGTACAAAGCCAAGCTATGGGTGTTCCAACCCGCCGAAATGGTTGTCTTTTTGGTGCTGACAACTTCTTTTTGTTTACGAGGGAAGTATCCCGCGTACACAAAAACAAGCCGTCATCCCTCAAAAATACAACCATTATCGGTTTGAAAAAATTGCCAAAGAGCAGATTTTTGATTTTTCAAGGCAAAAGCACAGGCAATACACTCGTATTGGCGAGCATTTTAACGCAGAAAAAGCATAAATCTGCCTTTGACAATCGTGGTTGGAATACCCATAGTTTGGCTCTCGCCTTCGGGTACCAAAAACAAGGGATTCCCCTTGTTTTTGCTCGGTTTGTCCCTTCTGCATCTTTTTTTCCTATCCCTAAAAGGAGCCGTAAAAAACGAAAGTTTTTTACGGCTCCTTTGTTGTTTTATCGGGGGTCCAAACCGAAACTAATGGAAAGGGCTTGGTTGATTTGGTTCATGGAAGAGGAATCCAAAGAACCCATTTTTTCTTTTAAACGGCGCTTGTCGATGGTGCGAACCTGTTCCAAAAGAACAATGGAATCCTTGGCGAGACCTGACCCTGCACGATTGACCTTTATGTGGGTGGGCAGTTTTGCTTTTTCACTTTGGCTGGTAATGGCGGCGGCAATCACCGTGGGACTGAAACGGTTGCCAACGTCATTTTGAATAATCAGCACAGGACGGATGCCCCCTTGTTCGGAACCAATCACAGGGCTAAGGTCAGCGTAGTATATGTCTCCTCGTTTTACGGTCAATTCTTTCATCTCCGGTTCAGCCGAAAAATTTCGCTTTGGTGTTTGTTTTTTCACACCCATAGTGTTGCCTGGTTTTTAAAGGTTTATTCCCAAAAATTTGAAGTGCCAAGTAAAAATAACAGCCCGTCCAATAGTCAGTATATACAAAAACTCCCCAAAGGTGATTTTTCACACCTTCGGGGAGTTCCTATGGTTTTTAGATTATTCTTCTGTTTCTGCTTTCAGTTGACTGGTGCAATGGGGGCAACGGGTGGCTTCGATGGCAATTTCACTGCAGCAGAAGGGGCAGTTTTTGGTGGTGGGAGCGGGTTCTTCTTCCTCCACCTTCTTTTTGCCGATGGTGGAAACTTTGTTGATGAATTTCACCAACATGAAAATGACAAATGCCATAATCAGGAAGTTGATCAACGCGGTAACAAAAGAGCCGTAGTTAAAGGTGGTGGCGCCGGCGGCTTTGGCTTCTTCCAAAGATTTGTAAACCGTTTCGGCGGGAGCCCCTTCGGGCAACCGCAGAACAGCGAATTGGTCAACAAAGTTTACGTCCCCGGTAAGCAAACCGATAAAGGGCATAACCAGATCGTTGATGACCGAAGTAACAATGCTTTGGAAGGCACCGCCGATGATAACACCGACTGCCAGGTCGATGACGTTGCCACGCATAATAAAGGTTTTAAATTCACCAAGCCAATTAGGTTTTTTCATAATTTTATGTACCTCCTACAATTTCTTTTTTCATTGTAACAGAAAACCATACCCATTGCAATGATAAAATAATTTGAACGGAGTGTAAATTCTTTGAAAAACCTCTTTTCTTTTTGGAAAAAATGGTGTAAAATGATATGTGATTTACCATGGACTTTCTGTGGGTATTTAATGTTATTGGAGGGAACGCCATGATAGAGGTGAAAAACCTTGTAAAAAAATACGGCCCCAATATGGCGGTAAAAGATATCAGCTTTACCATTAACGACGGTGAGATCGTCGGCTTTTTAGGGCCCAACGGTGCGGGGAAATCCACCACCATGAATATTATTACCGGGTATTTGTCTGCCACGTCCGGCAGTGTGAAAATCAACGGGTACGATATTCTGGAACAACCCGACCAGGCAAAACGTCATATCGGTTATCTTCCGGAACAACCTCCCTTGTTTTTGGATATGACCGTAAAAGAATACTTAAACTTTGTTTACGATTTGAAGAAAACCAAGTTGCCTCGGGCTCCCCATTTGGCTGAAATTGTCAAATTGGTGAAAATCGAGAACGTGTATAACCGTTTGATCCGCAACCTTTCCAAAGGGTATAAACAACGTGTGGGCATTGCCCAGGCATTGGTGGGCAACCCCGACGTATTGATTCTGGACGAACCCACCGTTGGTCTTGACCCTCAACAAATCATTGAGATCCGTAATCTCATTTCCCAGTTGGGGCGTAGCCATACGGTTATTCTCAGTTCTCATATTCTTTCGGAGATCCAAGCGGTTTGCGAACGGATCCTGATTATTAACCAAGGCTACCAGATTGCCGATGATACCGCCGCCGGGCTTTCGGAAAAACTGTCGGAAGACCATAGCATTATGGTTCGCATCATTGCGCCTCCCAGAGAAGCCAAGACTATGTTGGAATCCATTCCCGGGGTGCTTTCGGTTCAGGTTACGGGGATTCACGGTAATGCCACCGAATTCAAGGTGGATCCCAAAGGCGTGGAAGAAGTTACCCGTGAAATCGCCGAACGGGCTATGAATAAACATTGGCCTGTCATTGGTTTGCACACCAATGAATTGACTTTGGAAGATATTTACATCCGCATGGTAAACGAAGACCCTGCTGTGCTGAATATTCATGCCAAACCCATGGAAGATTCTGAAGAACTTTCAGGGGATGAAACCCAGGTAGAGGAGGAAACCCAAGAATGAGTGCTATTTTCAAACGGGAGTTAAAAAGTTATTTCACCTCTCCCATCGGATTTTCTATTTTAGTTATTTTCTATTTCTTTTCCGGGCTGTTCTTCGGCGCCTATTTCCAGAACGGCACCGCCGACCTTTCGGGGATCTTTTCCACCATGTTCTATATTGTGTTAGTGATGATTCCCATTCTTACCATGCGTCTGTTCAGTGAAGACAAACGCCAGAAAACCGACCAACTGCTGTTTACCGCCCCTGTTCGGTTGACCTCTATTGTTATGGGGAAATTCCTGGCAGCTTTGTCGGTGTTTGGTATCGCCATGGGCATCATGGTGGTGTATCAGGTCATTGTTTCCTTTTACATCACACCCGACTGGTTGGTGTTCATCGGTAACTTGTTGGGCATGTTGCTGTTTGGTATGTCCTTAATTGCCGTGGGTTTGTTTGTTTCGGCATTGACCGAAAGCCAGGTGGTTGCTGCCATTTCCTGCTTTGCCATTGAATTGTTCATTGTGCTGTTGGACGTGGTTGCCAGCTTGATTCCCACCACTTCGGTTTTCTATAAAATGCTCAACTGGCTGTCCATCTATCAACGGTACACCAGTTTCACCCAAGGGACTCTTGACTATGCCAACGTGGTATTTTTCCTGAGTGTTTCCTTTATCTTCATTTTCTTAACCACCATGGTCACTGACCGTAGACGGTATGCATAAGGAGGGCTAACGATGAAAAAATCAGGTGTATTTTCTTCCCGTGCCTTCCGTAAAGGCACCCTGTCTGTCATTCTCACTGCTGTTGTTATTGTGGCAGTTCTTTTGGTGAACGTTCTGGCAACCGCTGTTTCCCAGCGGTATCCCTTCAGCCTGGACTTAACTGCCAACAAAGACTACACCATTGCTTTGAGCGATGAATATGAAAACTTTGTAAAAGGCATTTCCATGGATGTGGAAATCACCGTTTGCGCCGCTGAGGATGACTTCAACAACGGCAGTTATGCTTCGGCAATGATTCAGGAACTGTCTTTGAGCGATTACTATGCAGGCAGCATTTCCGAATCCACCACCAAATATGCCCGTCAGGTCAGCATGTTTATGCAAGCCTTTTCGGTGCTTAACCAAAAAATTAACGTTACCTTTGCCAATCCCAATTCGGTAACCGAATTTTCCGCCATTTCCAGTAAATATTCCTCCGACAGCCTGGCTTACGGGGATATCATTATTTGCTGTACCCATCCCTCTACCGACGGGCAAAGCTTTGAACGGTATCAGATTGTGAAAATGGCCGACATTTTCACCACTGAAATGACCAGCGATACCACCTATTACGGAACCTATAACATTACAGGGTCTTCCCTGGCAGGGGAAGTGGTTTCGTCCCTTTACATTGTAACCAATGAATCTTCGGTGGAAGTTGCTGTTTTGGGCGGTCATAACGTCAACAGCGAATATTCCGCCTTGTTGCAAAACTTCTTGAAGAAGAACAACTATACCTTTACCGACGTGGAAAACCTCTTGAAAACCGAAATCAAAGAGGAAACCAAAGTGGCAATCATCTCTGCTCCTGAAAATGACTATACCGCCGACGAAATCAAAGTGTTGGATGCTTTCTTGAAAAATGGCGGAAAGTACGGCAGAACCTTGGTATATCTTCCTTCTTGCAGTCAGCCTGAACTTCCCATCCTGGAAGAATTCCTGGCAGAATGGGGCATTCAGATTTTGCCTGCCATCTCTTATGAAGAGGATGCCAACAACTACTACCAATATCCTCAATGGGTTTTGGCACAAGCCGCTGACTCTAAATATACCGAAGGGTATGACCCCACTCAACAATATTTCTATCCCATGAATTACCGTTTGGCTCAAACCTTATTTGAAAGTCAAAACGGATATACCACCACCAAGATCCTCACCACCGGGGAAAAGGCTTACGGATATCCCATTACTACCGACGTTCCCGAAGATTGGACAACTGCCGATTCTGCCTATAAGGGTCAATTTGATTTGGTGGTTATGAGTACCTATCAACATCTGGAATCTGCTTCGGAAGTAGCAGGGGAATCTCACGTGCTGGTCATGGGCGGCGATTTCTTCTTCTATGATGAGATCATGTCCTCCACCGCTTGCTACAACTCTACCCTGACCTTGAATTTGTTCAATGGACTCACCGGGCAAAACACCGGCGTTTCGGTTTCCATTGAAGATAAGGTCATTTCCACCACCAGTTTCTTTGAACAAATCATCAACAGCAATGCAGGGGTCATTATTATGATCGTCTTTGCCGCAGGGCTTCCCTTGGCACTGATTGCTATGAGTTTTGTGATCTGGAGAAAAAGGAAGAAAAAATAATGGAAGAAAACAACAAAAAATTAGGATCGGAAGAATTGGAACAAAAAGAAGAGGATACTTGCCCCAGTATTTTTGATAAACCCGATCCCGACCGATATCGAAAAACCGAGAAGGCTCCCAAAAAAGGGAGCCGTCAGGTTCGGAATATTGTCATTGCCCTGGTGCTTTGTGTTGCCTTAGTGGGTAGCACCACGGGAATTTCTTACCTGTTGTATGACAAGGGTCCCATTTCTTTTTTAAAAGAATATTTTGCCGGGGAAGACGAATCCTCCGACACTGCCTCCACTTCGTCGGATGACCAACTGGTCATTCACGACTATTCTGCCTATGGGCAAAGCGATGCCGATACCGAAACTTTGCAGTTGGGCGGGGTGGAAAAGGTTACTGTGGTGCAACCCAATGCCACCTATGAACTTACCAGTGTTCTGGGTAAGTCGGTGGAACTTGACCCTGAAACCTTGGAAGAAAAGGAAGTTGAAGCCTTGCAATGGCTGGTTTCCAAGGTGGAAGGTATGGACGTTACCGGGGTGAAATTCAGCCCCACCTTGTCAGGCTTTGTGGTAACCGACCTGTTGCGGATTCCGTATAATTCGGTATATGCTGAAAATGGGAACGATCAGATTCCTCAAGGCGGTATGACCTATTATGAAGAATGTGGTATCAAGGATTCCAAAAACCGTTTAACCATTCATTTTAATAACGGCGCCACCATCACTGTGGTTGTGGGGAACAAAACCCCCACAGGGGAGTTCTATTTCCTGGCTTTGGAAAATAACGATGGAGGAAAAGGGAACGTGCCCGGTGCCCCCAAAACCGACAATAAGATTTATAAGGTCACCTCGGACGTTATCGCCTATTACGCCAAAGACCCCATTTATTTTGTAAATAAGGACATTGTTTCTCCCGTGGAACAGGACGAATCCACCTTTGTGGAAGAAACCGGGGAAACCATAGAAGACCCTTATTTCATTTCCGGGGAATTGTCTAAGTTTGATGCCCTTACCATCTCGGGCAGTAAGTATCCCAAAAATTTCACTTTTGAAATGGTGGATCAGGATCAACCCGGGTATGACAGCATTTATCTTATGACCTCTCCCTATACCCAAAACGTGGACCTGGATGCCATTTCCGCTTTACTTTCTCCTGTTTCAGAAGGGCTTACCGCCAACGATTGTCTGGTGGTAAAACCCACTGTCGCCCAGTTGAAACAATATGGCTTGGATACTCCTGCCTGTGAAGTTCGTTATCTGGTGAAAGATCAGGAAACAGTACTGAAAATCGGAAAAAAGGTGAATGAGGAAACCGATACCTACGCCATCATGGTGAAGGGAAATGCTTCTGTTTTTGAAATTTCCGGCTCGGTGATTCCCTTTGTGGAATATACCACCGCAGACTTTGCCAGCGATACCTTGTATTCCTGCGACATCACTTTGATTAACACCCTGCGGATCCAGTCCCAAGGGAAGGATGAATTGTATCGCCTGAAACATGGCACCGATGCAGAAGGGGATGCCACCTTGACCGTTACCACACGGGAAGGAAAAACCATCAACACTGACGATTTCCGCAATATGTACGTAAAATTGCTCAGTCTGACTTCTTTCACCAACGTTACCGATGGGAAAGATGCCGCCAGCCCCTATGCTACCATTACCATCACTTATGATGATTTTTCTCAAACCGATGTGATTCGTTTGTCCTCTTACACTGACCGACGGTATTATATGAGTTTGAACGGCATGGGAAGTACCGTGGTTCTTTCCAATTCGGTGGATGCCTTTGTAGATTCCTTTAAAGCTTTAGGATAAAGAAAAAACCTTGCAGAGCAATCTGCAAGGTTTTTTTCTATGTTTTATAAGTTGTTTTTTTGATACTTGTGGGGTGTTGTCCCATATTTCCGTTTGAACATCTGAATAAAGTGGGAGTAACTGTTGAAGCCGGAATCGAAGCAGGCTTCGGTGACCGAACGGCCATCGGATAACAGTTTTACCGCATAGGCAAATTTCATGTTGCGGATGTATTCATAAACCGAAGTGCCTACCTGGCGTTTGAACACCCGGGCAAGGTAAGAGGTACTGATATGCAGTTGGCTCGCCAGATCATCCACCTGTTGCAGGGTGATAAACTGTTCTTCAATTAAATTCAAAGCCTTGGCAACAATGGGGAAATGGCAGTTCGGGTCTTGCTTTTTAGCGGATTGCAAATACTGTTGATTCAAAAAATGCAGAATCTTCAAAAATTGAGCATACAGTAACGCGTCGTCCAGCCCGTTGGCGGTAGATTGATAAGATAAAGCCTTTTCCAGCATGGTAACCAGATGCTGAAACTCATGGGGTTGTAAATATAAAAGGTTATTATGATAATCTTCCCGATCGGAAAACATGGTCAGCAGGGTTTGGTCAATACCGCTCCACAACCCTTCCAGTTCGGAATAATGGAATAAAAGAACGTAGCGATCGTAAGGTTCCAAACTGGTGGTAAACAATTCGTGATGTTCCCTTGGATTGTAAAGCAATACCGTACCTGGCTTCACGGGATAGGTGGACTCTCCAACACAGGCTGTGGCTTCCCCTTGAACACAAATATAAATTTCATGTTCCGGAATGTCTTGGCGTTTGTAATAGTTAAATCCGGTGCCGTAAGTGACTTCCCGCGTGCGGGAAAGGGAGAGGGGATAAATGGTGGTGTCGTTTTTTTGTTTTGCAATACGAACGGTTTTTTGGAATTCTTTATTCACAATTTTCACCCGCCTTTGAGCAAAGTATACTCGTTTTAATTCACAAAGTCAATGCTTTATTGTGGAAAAACAGGAAAAATGTAAGATTTTCCAATCAAAAAGGTTCACAAATACAATGTTTTTAAGATAAAAACAATCGAATTGTGATATTAGTGTCATGCGGATGATAGTATGATATATGTGAAAGTTGAATAAAAATGGAGGAATAATTATGAAAAAACTCATTAGTTTCATACTTGCTCTTGTTATGATGGTCACTGCAGTTCCTGCTGTGCTGGCAACCGCCCAGGATGAAGCAGAAAAAGCTTTTGTGATAGACGGTATTCTGGACGAATGGTATCGTGATGATGATTGGGCAGTAGAAAACGAATGCTATTTCTACTACAACGGCATGGACGACACCACTTTGGACGTTATCTCCAGAAAACCCAATTCCCAGGATAACGGTCAAATGGATATGTTGGATCTCTTTGAAGACGTAAAAGTTAAAATTTATGCCGCCTACGACGATCGCTATGCCTATTTCTATGTAGACGTTGAGGATCCCCACATTGCCACCGCCTATACCGATGGTAACGAATACAGCCAATACATTGAAAACATCGACTTCTACGTAGATACCGACCTGAACTCTTGCGACGGCGATTTCTTCGACAACTGCGATTCTTATGCCGATGCTGATACCCATTTCCGCATGATTGCCCATAACAAAGGAATTGTGGACTGCAAAAGTCAAAACAAATATATCTTCGAACAGGAAACTGTAATCGCCAATGAAGAAACCGGCGAGCCCCGCTACAGTGCAGTAGGTTTCTTCAAACATACCGACAATACCGTTCCCTTCCACAAATTTGACGATGCAGGGAATTTGATTGGCTATGGTTGCGAAACCCGCGTTCCCCTGGCTTATTGGTATGGCGAAACCATGTATCGGGAAATTTACTATAACATTGCTGTTACCAACTCTCCCACCACAGACGACCCCACTCCCTGTTCCGTTTCTACCGGGAAACGTTGGTGGCTGGCTTATGATACCGGCAAAACCATTTACTTCAGCCCCGATGAAGTGAACCCCTTCCTGGGCACTGTCGCCATCACACCTGAACCCGACCCAACTCCCACTCCTTCGGATGCCTTGATGTTGGGTGATCCCAATGGCGACGAATCGGTAGACGCAAAGGATGCTTTGATCACCTTGCGGATCGCTGTTAATAAATTCAATGCCACTGATGATCAAAAAGTTGCTTGCGATGTGAATAAAGATGGTAGCATCAATGCCAAGGATGCTTTGGAAATGCTGAAAAAAGCCGTTGGCAAACCCGCCTGCTTCTAAACAATAATAGCAAAAGCCTTGCTCAAACGAGCAAGGCTTTTTTACTTGATATTATATTATTCATTCACATTCCAAATGGGTGGCGGCAATGGTTGCTCCGTACACTGCATTGGCATCTGCCAATAAAAGCATTTTAGCACATTCATTCATAGTAGCGCCTGAGGTGATCACGTCATCCACCAACAGCAGGGTTTTATTGGCTACCAAGGCGGGGTCAGCTTCAAATACCCCGAAGACACATCCCTTTCGGTTGATGCCTTCTGAACGGTGCAGGTCAACGGTATCAAACAAGCGGACAAGTCCACCGTCAATTACAGGAAGATGCAATTCTTTTCCCAGCGCCTTTGCCAGCAGTTGGCTTTGGTTATATCCTCGGGTTCGCTTTTTGAGTTTGGTGACGGGAACGTATACAATGCCGTCAAATCTCACGTTCCATTGTTCTTTCAGTTCTTTTGCCAACGCTTTGGCAAAGTAGGGAACCCCGTGGGTGGTGCCTTTGCCCTTCATGGTGAGAATGCCTTCCCGAATGATTGACGTGTAGGGGAAAGCGGCAACGCATGGAATATTAGCAGGCTTGTTGTGGTCACAGGTGCATCGGTGCAGGGGAGAACGGCATTTGCCACAGTAGGTGTTAAGAAGTTCTTGGATCGTTTCTTGGCACTTAGGGCATAGAGTTTGATTGTAATAAATCACCTTGCTGCAACAGGCACAACGGGTTGGACAGAGGCAATGAATGAAAAATCGCTTGTATTCTTTCCAGTTTATTTTCATAGTTCATTGTTTTATAAAATACCCCCTCGGGTTTCATCCCAAGGGGGTATTGATATTACAGGGGTTATCTTCTTCTCCGACCGTGATCGCCATGGTCTCTTCTTGCGGGAGGACGGCGGGTACCACCTGCAGGCAGTTCGTTTTCGGGAACAGCGCCTTCAATTTCAATTAAGGCGTTACGACGGGACAGGTTGATTCTGCCTTGGTCGTCAATTTCCAGAACCTGAACAATGATTTCGTCACCAACTTGTACCACCGATTCAACGGTGTCAACACGGCGAACGTCCAGATGGCTGATGTGCACCAAACCTTCTTTACCGGGAGCAATTTCCACGAAAGCGCCGAAGTTCATCAAGCGGGTTACTTTTCCTTTGTAAACCGAACCAACTTCAGGGTCATTGGCGATGGTTTCAATCATCATCAAAGCGCGACGGCAGTTTTCAATGTCCAAACCGGCAATGAATACTTGACCGTCTTCTTCAATGTTAACGTCAACGTTGCAGCTGCCTTGGATCTCTTTAATGACTTTACCGCTCTTACCAATGATATCACCAATTTTGTCAGGGCTGACGCTGGTGGTGAGCATTTTGGGAGCATAGGGAGAAAGTTCAGCACGGGGAGCTTCAATGGCTTTGAGCATGACTTCGTCCAGAATGTGGATTCTGGCCTCATGGGTCTTTTGCAATGCTTCTTTGATGATAGCAGGGGTCAAACCGTCAATCTTCAAGTCCATTTGAATGGCGGTAATGCCATCTTTGGTACCGGCAACTTTAAAGTCCATATCGCCGAAGAAGTCTTCTACGCCTTGAATGTCAACCATGGTCATGAAGCGGTCACCTTCGGTAATCAGACCGCAGGAAATACCGGCAACGGGTTCTTTAATAGGAACACCGGCATCCATCAAAGCCAGGGTAGAAGCGCAAATGGAACCTTGAGAGGTGGAACCGTTGGAAGAAAGCACTTCAGACACCAGACGAAGGGTGTAGGGGAATTCTTCCACAGAAGGAATAACAGGAAGCAAAGCCCGTTCTGCCAAAGCACCGTGACCGATTTCACGACGGCCGGGGCCGCGGCTGGGACGGGTTTCCCCAACAGAGTAAGAGGGGAAGTTGTATTGATGCATATAGCGTTTGGTTTCTTCGTCATCCAAACCGTCAAGAATTTGAGCATCGCTGATCTGACCTAAAGTCAAAGCGGTGAGTACCTGGGTTTGACCACGGGTGAACAAACCGGTACCGTGAACACGGGGGAGCAAACCAACTTCAGCGGCCAAGGGACGGATTTCGTTGATACCACGACCGTCAACCCGTTTGCCGTCATCCAACAGCCAACGACGAACCACGTATTTTTGCAATTTGTACAAGCATTCGTCCAGTTTGCCTTCTTGTTCGGGATAGGTTTCAGCCAGTTTTTCGTGAACTTCGTCATAAATGGGAAGCAAACGTTCGTCACGAATCCGTTTGTCATCGGTATCCATAGCAAAACGAAGTTTTTCAATGGCGATTTCTTTTACGGCTTCGTACATATCGGGATCGGGATCGTTGGAAATGAATTCCATTTTTTCCACGCCGATTTCTTTTTGAATGTCTTTAATAAATTCGATCACCTTTTGGTTGGCTTCATGACCGAACATAATGGCATCGAACATTTCTTCATCAGAAACACGGTCAGCACCGGCTTCGATCATAGCAACCAAGCTGTCGGTAGAAGCAACGGTAACAGCCATGCGGGAGTTCTTTTGGTCGGCATAAGAGGGGTTGATCACAAATTCACCGTCGATCATGCCAACGCTCACCCCGGAAATGGGGCCGTTAAAGGGAATCTTGGAAATGGTTACTGCAATGGAAGCACCAATCATAGCAACGGTTTCAGGGGGGCAATCGGGGTCAACCGACATAACAGTGCACACAATGGAAACGTCGTTGCGCATATCTTTGGGGAACAGGGGGCGCATGGGACGGTCAATCACACGGGAAGAAAGGATTGCCTTTTCAGTGGGACGACCTTCACGGCGCAGGAAAGAGCCGGGAATGCGACCTACAGCGTACAGTTTTTCTTCATAGTCCACCGAAAGGGGGAAGAAGTCAACACCGTCACGGGGTTTGTCGGCAATGGTAGCGGTGCAATGAACAGCGGTATCGCCGTAACGCACCATACATTCGCCACTGGCAAGTTGAGCCAGTTTGCCGGTTTCCACAATCAATTTACGACCGGCCAGTTCCATTTCAAATGATCTTGCATTTTCAAACATGGTTATTTCTCCTTTGTTTTTATATTTTACGAAAAACACCATGATTTAGCAATTAACACATACTCCATAATGCAGGGGAGATGGGGTATCTGTTCACTGCTAAAAGCCACAATGTTTTTCTGTAATAAACGGTTAAAACGGGCGGACAATATAAGAAAAGTCCGCCCGTAATGGATTAGGTTATTTACGGATACCCAGTCTGGAGATAATGCTACGGTATCTTTCAATATCTTTCTTTTGCAGATAAGCCAGCAAGTTACGACGATGACCAACCATCATCAACAAGCCACGACGAGAGTGGTGGTCTTTCTTGTGGATTTTCAAGTGTTCGGTCAATTCGTTGATGCGGGTGGTAAGAACAGCGATTTGTACTTCAGGAGAACCGGTGTCACCTTCGTGCAAAGCATATTCTTTCATGATTTGTTGTTTGAGTTCGTTAGTCATTTTATTCACCTCATTAAAAATTTCTCCCGAATCTACGCCAAAGGACGGTGAACCCAAAAGCCTGGAAACGGGCATCGCGGATTATTATACCACGAGGTTTGCCATTTGTAAAGTGTTTTTTTAAAATAAATTATTGAGCCACACTTACACTGTCATAATCAATGTTGGTGGGTTTGTAGAAATCAATGAGTTTATCGTTTTTGGAAACGTTCAAAGCCTTTCCTTCTTCAGCCAATTTGGCAGTGAATTCAGCGTCTTTCAAAAGGTAAAGCAGGTCAGCACGGTATTGTTCCAAATAGTAGGGGTCTTTGGCAATGTCGTAAACGATCACCATGGAATATTGATTTTCGGCTTCGCCACCTACCAGATAAGCAGTTCCGTATTTGAAATCGTCTTCTTTTACTTTGTCCTTCAACAGGTTGTAGGTCACAGCGTCGGAACTGTCTTCGGAATAAGCGGTGGCAGAGGTGGGGTACAGGGTTTTCAAATCTTCGGTTTCGGTTACGTTAGACTTGGGTTCTTCCCCGTAAATGCCTTTGTAGATTTCAGCAAAGGAAGTGCCTTTATTGTAACTGTCCACGTGGCTTTGCAATTCTTTTTTGAATGCGGCAATTTGTTCATCGGTGTATTCGGTGATGCCGGAATCTTCCGAGGGGGTAAGGTCAATGGTCAAAGTGTCTGCCAGAATGTAGTTTTCCCCTAAAGCGGTTTTTAATTCTTTGTCAGCAACGGTATACAAACCGCCTTTGCCGGTTTCTTCGTTTTTCTTATTGTAGTAGTAGTCGAAGATCACACTTTTCATGGAACGGAACATAATCAGCTTTTCGTAGGTTTCGTATCCAACGCCGTTGGGTTCGTAGTAATCTTTTTCCCCGTTTTCCCAATAGTATTGGGCATAACTTTCCACGTAGTCGGTTTGTTCTTTATCCATTTCCAAACCGTATTCCTGGAATTTTTGCTGAATCAAAGCATATTCCACTGCCATGGCAAGAGCCTGGGAATTGATGTAATCGGAAGCGGTCTGGTCTTCATAGGTATAGTTGAAATAATCGGCATATTTGGTGATTTCAGAGGTGGCACTGCTGGCTTCCAGCTGGGAGTTGATGCCGTTCATTAAACTGCCGTAGCCGTCCAGTTGGAACGCAATGTATAACCCCGAGGGAATGGCAACGTCCCCAATGGTGAGAACCGTTTCGTTTTTCTGATGACAGCCAATCAAAGAAAGGGCGGTGAGCATTGCCAAAGCAAAGGCAACAACACGGATGGTAAGTTTCATGGATGATTCCTCCTGAATACAATCTTTCGGTATGCAAAAAAGCATACATTTGGAGTTATTATACAATAAATATCTGAAAATGTCTACACTTGTTTTCCAATTTGTCGGGGAATATTTTGTGAATTTATTATGAATTTTCAAGCAAACCGGCAAAAAAACAAAAAAATGTTGACTTTCCTCATTCTTGATGGTATAATGTCATCCGCGCAGATAAATTTAGTAACTATCTGCTCCTTGCTCTGAATGTGTATTCAGGGCCGAATGACCAGAAGGAGGTGCTGTAAAATGACCGGGAATTACGAAGTTATGATGGTATTTAGCCTCAAAAACGGCGAAGAAGCTGCTGTTGCTTTGAAGGATAAATTCCAAGCCATGATCGAAGCCAACGGTACCATCGACAGCGTGGATGATTGGGGTAAGCGTCGTCTTGCTTATCTCATCGAAGACGAAGCCGAAGGTTACTACGCATTGATTAATTTCACCGCTGCAACCGATTTCCCCGCAGAATTGGACCGTGTGTTCAAAATTACTGACGGTGTGTTGCGTACCATGATCATTAAAAAATAAGGCCGAGGTGAAAGGAAATGTTGAATTCCGTCATTATGATGGGTCGTTTGGTAAATGACCCGGAACTGCGTCAAACCCCGTCAGGTGTAAATGTTTGCTCCTTTACCATTGCGGTAGGGCGTTCCTTTGCCAAGCAAGGCGAAGAACGGCAAACTGATTTTTTTGACGTTGTTGCATGGAGAGGCCAGGCAGACTTTGTTAGCCGTTTCTTCCGCAAAGGTCAAATGATTGCCGTTCAAGGCCGAATGGAAACCCGGACGTATGAAGACCGTAACGGAGTTCGCCGCAAGGCCTACACCATCGTGGCTGACAGTGTTCATTTTACTGAGTCCAAGAAGGACAATGGTCCTTCCGCCAATTCTTACGACACCGGTTCTCAAATTCCCCCCGCATTTGAAAATGCAGGCGAAAGTGATTTCCGTGCCATTGAAATGGTGGATGACGACCTTCCGTTTTAAATGAAAACGGTTACTGAATTTATGTGAAGGAGAGTTAGAAAATGGAAAAGAACGAAAGAACTGAACGTCCCGTTCGCCCCAACCGTAAAGGCCGCAAAAAAGTTTGTGCTTTTTGCGTAGATAAAGTGGAAACCATCGACTACAAAGATGTTGCCCGTTTGCGTAAATTTACTTCCGAACGCGCAAAAATCTTGCCCCGTCGTGTTACCGGCACTTGCGCTCGTCATCAACGCGCTTTGACCACCGCTATCAAACGTGCCCGTTACGTTGCTTTGATGCCCTACGTAAACGACTAATTTTGTTGATTGTTATTATCCCCGAGGTTTGTAATAAACCTCGGGGATTTTTTTGAAATAATTTTCAATTTTAGTGAGATATTTTACTCCTTTGTGTGTTTAAGTAGTAGAAAGAGGGAATAGTGAAAATAGCCAAAGAAGGAATCTCGATTTTGTTAAATATATTTATTGACAAATATATTGCGGTGAAATATAATATAAGTACACCCACGGGTGATGAATTTTAACAAGGAGATGATTTCTATGGCAACCGCGAAAACAAAAATTCGCAAAACCTTTCTTGTTCTCTTGTGTATGATTTTGGTGTACACCCTCGCAGGGCATTCTTTCCTTGGCCCCGGCATTTCATCGGCGGCAACAACCATAGGAACCATTACCGCAACCGATACGGTTTCTCCCATTGGCGGGCAAGTGGAAACCATGGCTACTTCCGCTACACAAGTTAAAAATGTATTAGTTCGTGTTACTATGAATCGCTCGGATATTCGTTCTGCCGTTGCTGAGGTGTACGGAACCAATACGGCAAAATTACATAAATATGATAAGGTGGATATTACCCTTCAACAATTAAAACAGGTAATCAGATCAAATTGGATTACAGAAAACGGGGCAGACGTTATTATTCAAACCAATGATTATCAAGCTAATCAAAATTTGGTAGATTTGTATTTTAATGTATCCAATCAAGAGTCAACGCCTTTGAATTGCATTGCTTGTACTATGACAAACAAAGCATTTACGGTAGAGGGCGAAGAGGTTTCCGATGTTTTTCAATATACAAAAATGTTGATGGGCGATGTGAACGGGGATAACCTAATCAATGCGGAAGATGCACAAAAAATTTTAAAAGCTGCTGTTGATACATTAGATCCCCCTCTGACAGATTCCCAGGAATTGGCGGCGGATGTGAATGAAGACGGTGAGGTTGACGCAGAGGATGCATCAGCAATTCTAAACTATGGTGTTGTAAAAATAAATAGTTTTTGGGATGATGAACAAGTTGTATTGCCTACTGAGCCTAATGATGAAGTTGTTCACCAAGGATGGTATCGCATTAAAAATGCTCAAACAGCCCAGTATATTATGGGTGGTAATACCGAGGCAACCAAATATCAAGCTTCCGTTGGCACTACCACCAATACAAAAGCCGCCTGTTTAAAATTTAAAATCAATCAGGTGAAAAACAATGGCGCAGATACCGGATATTATTCTTTGCGGTGTTTGTACGATCCGGCTGATACGTTATATCTAAAGTTGGATTCTGATTATGAGCTTACTTTGGCTTATGGTCAGGGAGAATATCTTACCTATTCCGGACATTGGTATTTATTGCCGCAATCTGACGGGAGTTTTCGCATGGTGAACCGTGCGGTACCCAAACGAGCATTAACCGATTTTGGGTATATAGGAGCAGCCAATCCCAAGTGTGAAGCAGGTTATTGTGAACCGGGCAGTTATTGGATTTTAGAACCAGTATTGACCATCGCTTATTATTATGATGAAGCATATTTGGAACGAAATTCATCTGCGCAAAGTGTTTTAACAGCAAGTCAAAATGACATCGCCACTGTCATTAAATATGTTTTTGGGGTAAATCCTGTGGTGGAAACACCAGATTCTATAGCAACTCATTCTTTTGCAGATGATTGTGATAAAAATAACTTGAATGGTAATTGTAATTGCTCTGGAAGAACGCCGACTACTTGCTCTCAATATCGAAATTCTTTACAATATCAATACATTCATCATAAGAATGCCAATTCTATGTTGTTACAATTTTATCGAAAGCCTCCCAAATTGCAAGGAGAGAAAATAAATGTAATAACTAGTGGTGTAATACCATGTTATGTGGATGACGCTACACAAACGCATTATTTCAAATCCAACACATTTGATTTAGGTGGGCTATCAAACAGAAACAAACGAGTCGCAGCTGTTTTTACGAATGTGTCGAGTACTGTTAATCGTAACTATTATTCAGCTTTGCATGAAATATCACATTGCATTGGAGCAAAAAAAGGAACGGATTCTAAAGTTGATACGAAACACAATATAGTAGATGGAAAAGGAAGGTGTATAATGTCTACAGAAAGAGATAACGACTATTTGCTTGCACAGTGGAACAGTCATACGGCTGAAGGTTACGGTAATTTGTTTTGTACCGATTGCTACGATATGATCCAAGAGTATTTGTTTGATTCGTTTTAGGAGGGACAATTATGAAGAAGACTTTATTGTTAGCGATAATTTTAATTTGCTCAATTGTATTCACAGCTTGTGGTGATTCACCTGAAACTCCCACCGATATGGCTCGCGGTGCACAAGAAACGATAAGTGGCTCGAAACAAGAGAATCAAGATATTGCTCAAGATGAAAGCAACGCTCAACAGAATGTGCAAGTAAGTCAAAAAGATGAGGTGGCAACAACTTTTTCCGAAACAGCGAAAGATACCGCTTTTGGTATCGATGATAATAGTGTAAAGGTTTCATCTCAATCGAATAGTAAGCAGGATGATGTGGTCACTGCTGACATCGATATCGATAATACTCCTAAGTTTTCCAGTGAAACTGCATTTAGGAATTGGATGCTAACAAATAATACGGAAGATCAATTTACTGATGAAAGGAATATCCTGTTATCTGTGATGACAGCAGGCGATCAAATTGTGTATTATCGTCCAATAGTCGGAACCGGTAATAATTTGTTGCAGTTGGATAGAATAAAACTTGCTGGTGCCACATTAATTTATTATTATCGTTTTGTTGATGAAACGTATAGTGATTTGGAACTGCAAATATCTTGTTATATGGATGATTCTTTTAAAGAGAATTATTTGGAAGCAGTAAAAGATTTGGAAACCCAAGTTTATGGTTATATTTGTACAAATGTAAATAATCATGACGTTTTATATCGTGACAATCAGCATGGTGCAACAGTTTTTCTATGGCAGCAATTTGGAGGTTATATCTGTGCAACTTTAGAAGGGGAAAATCACGCAGATATGGTACAAGATGTTCTCCCGTATCTCAATTTAGAAAAAGTAACCCTGCGAACTGATACAGTAACCCAATAACTATAAACCAACCCCTCGGCGAAACCGCCGAGGGGTTCTTACTATAAATCACAAAAATACGACTGCATTTTCAATTTGTATTTGCTGTTTGGCAGCAGATAGGAATGTAGATCCAAAAAGTAACTGTCGGTCATACTTGCCAGGTAGTCAATAACAATTTGGGCAGGGGGTTCATCCCCGTAAGTAAATTCCTTTTGATAATACCCCATGTGCTGTTTCAGGTGGTTCACGTGATGGGCAAAAACAGGGGAGGCGGTGTTTCCTTTCCGCAGGTCTTTCAGCAAACAGTCAAAAAGTTCCCAAAACATGGGTTTCACTTGTTGGTCATAAAGGGCATCCACCCGGTCATTTTGATAAATGTATTGATAATTCTCTTTTTTGGCGATCTTTAAGTCCTCAAAGATCCCGGGGCTTAAGGAAAGATAATTCTTGCCGTAACTGTTGGTCACCAGGTCCACAATCAGATTGTTAATAATGGAACTGTTGGCGGTGCCAATCTCTTTGGCGGAAAAGGTGGAATGATTGGGAAGGAGTTTAGCGGTGATGGCATCCTGACGGTCTTTCCCCAGATAGGCGATGATATCACTAATGCGAACCACACACCCTTCCAGGGTGGAAGGCACCAGATGTTTGGCGGCTTCTTCTCCCTTTTGGTAACATTCCTCCATGGCGTGATCCAGTTGGGAAAAGGACCCTGTACCGCGGGGGCGGTATTCCTGTTGTTCCAGTTCTCCGTTGTGGCACAAAATCCCGTCCAACACCTGCAAAGAAACATTACGGCTGTAAAGGGAATCCAACACCCGAACACTGTGTACGTTGTGCATAAACCGTTTGCCCAGATGTTCACGGGTCAGTTCATCTAAAATCCGTTCCCCGGCATGGCCGAAGGGGGTATGCCCCAAATCATGCCCCAGGGCAATGGCTTCGATCAGATCCTGGTTCAGCCCCAACAACCGCCCGATGTTACGGGCAATGCGGGATACCAACTGCACGTGTAGACCGCGACGGGAAATATCGTCGTTTTCATAAAAGGAAAACACCTGGGTTTTATTGTTGTATCGGTTGTAAACAGGCAGGTGCAGAATTTTTTCGCAGTCCCGCACAAAGGCAGGGCGAAGCAGGGTGTTTTTGTCCCACCGTTGGTTGCGGCGAACCGCCAAAGAATCGGGGAAGGCAAAACAACCGAAGTCCCCCGACTGTTTATCCTTTTCTATTTTTTGAACAATATCATGGGGTAGTTGTTGATATGCCGTTTCCAATGGTTATCCCTCCTGATTGTGGGTAATGATTCCCCCGCCGATGAGTTCATTGTTTTGATAAAACACCGCCGATTGTCCGGGGGTAATAGCCCGTTGAGGGGTTTCAAATACAATGTGCACCCCGTGAGCAGTGGGGGTAATCAACGCAGGGGCTCCCTTGGCGGAATAGCGGATCTTCACGTCTGCCTTGATGGGGGCTTCGGGGGTGTTTCCCGAAAGCCAGTTGACCTTATGGCAGGAAAGGGTGGTGCGGAACAGATCCTCATTTTCACCCAAAACCACCTGATGGGTTTCGGGATTCAAAGACAGCACGTATTTGGGACTGCCAAAGGCACCAAGGCCTTTGCGTTGCCCTACGGTATAATGAAGAATTCCCTTGTGGGGACCCATAACCTCTCCTTGTAAATTCACAAAATCCCCGGTGGGAACGGTAACACCCATGCGGTTCAAAAAGGCGGCGTAGTCTTTGTCGGGAATAAAGCAGATTTCCTGGCTGTCGGGAGCGTCGCTCACCGAGATGCCTGCCGTTTTGGCATACGCCCGCACCTGGTCTTTGTCAAGGCCGTATAAGGGCAGAAGCAGGTGGGACAATACCTGTTGGGTCATTTGGTATAAAACGTAGGATTGATCTTTGGACGAATCGGCAGTGAACAAATGATAAATGCCTTGTTCGTCCTTGGCAATTTTTCCGTAATGCCCTGTAGCAATGGTATCAAATCCCATGTCTAACGCCTTATGCAAAAAGGCACCGAATTTAATGGCGCGGTTGCAAAATACACAGGGGTTGGGGGTCAACCCCGCCTGATAGGCTTCCATAAAAGGGGTTACCACATCACGGCGGAATTCTTGTGAAAAATCAAAGACGTAATGGGGAATTCCCAGTTCCTCTGCCACCCGTTTGGCGGTGATGACACAGTCTTCCCCTGTGGGTTCAAAATAGTCTCCGTCCTGCCACAATCGAATGGTGGCGCCGGAAACGTCGTATCCTTGTTCTTGTAACAATGCCGCAACGGCAGAGGAATCCACCCCGCCGCTCATGGCAACCAATACTTTTTTCATGTTGTTCATCCTTATTTGGCTAAATTTTGAGGTGTCCCTTTCAAAAATGCCTGTAAATTCTCCGATGCCCAGTCAATCAATCGTTGACGGGTCTCCTTTGCCGCCCAGGCAAGGTGAGGGGTGATCACACAGTTGGGAGCGGTAAGCAGGGGACTGCCGTCCTTGGGGGGTTCTTGGCACAAAACGTCCACACCAACCCCTGCCAAGTGGTTTTGATGCAAAGCCTCTGCCACGGCTTGTTCGTTGAACACAGGACCGCGGGAGGTGTTGAGCAAAAAGGCGGTGGGTTTCATTTGCGCCAGGGTGGTTTGGTTGATAATGCCTTTGGTTTCGGGAGTCAGGGGACAGTGGAGAGAAAGAACGTCTGAAGATTGGAGTAAGGTATTCAGATCCACTGCTTCATAAGGCAGGTGAGGTTTTGGGGTACGGCTGTGATAGATCACCTTCATGTCCAAAGCGGCGGCAATGCCCGCCACCTTTTGCCCGATGTTGCCCATGCCCAAGATCCCGAAGGTTTTGCCTGCCAGTTCGGTTAAAGGGGCATTCCAGAAACAAAAACGGCGGCAGGATTCCCATTGTCCGGAAAGTACGTCGGCAGAATGACGCCCCACGTGGTTGCATAATTCCAACAACAAAGCAAAAGTGTGTTGGGCAACGGCGTTGGTGCTGTAATCGGGAACGTAACTCACGGGAATGCCCAAGCGGGTGGCAGCTTCAATGTCCACCACGTTATATCCTGTGGACAGCAAACCGATGTATTTCACCCAGGGCATTTGCTCCAGGATTTCTTTTGGGAGAAGGGTTTTGTTGCTGATGACGATTTCACAGCCTTTGCACCGTTCAATCACTTCGTCAGGTGCGGTGGACTCATATACCGTCAGGTTACCAACGGCTTCAAAGGGTGCCCAGGTAAGATCCCCGGGATTGCAGGTGTAACCGTCTAAAATTACAATGTTCATAAAGAATACCGCCTTACATTATGGTAAAAAATGCTTGCATACCTTATATGGGTATGGTATGATTAATTTGTTTGGAAGGAGGGAAACCCGATGGCAGAAACACTAACCAATTTTTTAGGAGAAATCGGCCTATCACCCTATATAGTGATTATTGTTATTTCTATGCTTCCCTTTGTGGAATTACGGGGTGGTTTGATTGCCGCTGCTATTTTGAATATTCCTTGGTATTACGCCTTCCCTGTTTGTTTTGTAGCCAATATGGTACCCATTCCGTTTATTTTGCTGTTCATCCGGCAAATCTTTAAGTTCCTGAAAAAGATTCGGAAATTACAGCCCATCATTGAAAAACTGGAATCCAAAGCCCGCAAAAAAGGGGAGGGGATTCAAAAAGGTTGGATCATCGGGCTGATTTTGTTTGTGGGCATTCCCTTGCCCGGAACAGGCGCCTGGACGGGGGCATTGATTGCCGATGTGTTTGATATCCGTATCCGCCATTCCCTTCCTGCCATTGCCCTTGGAGTTGCCCTGGCAGGGTCCATTATGCTGGTGGTCAGTTATTTCATCCCGGGGTTATTCGGGTTTTAAGAGGTTTTCCATGGTAGTATACCATGTTTTGAAAGAAAACTCAATTCCTTTGGGGGAAAACCCAAAATTTTTCTCACTGTTTTGGGGATACCCCTTGCAAAGTTCCGCTAAATCTGTTAGTATATTATTTGTAAAATATTGTAAAATTTTAAGGAGTGCGTTATTATGTCTAAACCTGTATTGATTGAAACTTCTGCTCGTCACATCCACGTGAGCCAAGCAGATTTGGAAACCTTGTTTGGTGCCGGTTACGAATTGACCCCCAAAAAGGATCTGTCCCAACCCGGCCAATTTGCCTGTGAAGAACGGGTAACCGTTGTTGGCCCCAAAAAAGAATTGGCAGGGGTTTCCATCCTGGGTCCTGTTCGTCCCGAAACCCAAGTTGAAATTTCTTTGTCCGATGCCCGTGCTATCGGTGTTACCGCTTTGATTCGTGAATCCGGCGAAACCGAAGGCACCATGGGTTGCAAACTTGTTGGCCCTGCCGGCGAAGTGGAAATCGACCATGGTGTAATCTGCGCCAAACGTCATATTCACATGACCACTGCCGATGCTGAAAAATACGGCCTTCAAAACAAACAAATCGTTAGCGTAAAAGCCAGCGGTACCGGTCGTGAAACCATTTTTGGTGACGTTGTTGTTCGCGTTAGCGATTCTTTTGCTCTTGCTATGCACATCGACACTGACGAATGCAACGCTGCCGCCATCACTCCCGGTTTCATCGGTGAAATCATCGACTAAGCATTGTCTACATACCCTGTCACCCTGTAAGTTCCTTGCAGGGTGATTTTTTGATAGGAGGCGGGTCTGTGAAACAGTTACTTGTGAAAATCATCGTCTTACTTCTTTGTTTGAATTTTGGTTCTTTTGGGGTGACCGCCCAAACCCAGGGGGCATCTTTAACGGTGCTGAAGGCGGAGGTCTCGGAGGCACAAATGGAAGTGACCTGTCATATTACAGGGCAGGTTTCGCAAATCACCTACCTTGTATATACCCTTACCGAAACCGGGGACCAGGAGGCTTTGGTTCACGCTGGGGAACTTGCAGGGGGCGAAAATGAGGTGCTCACCTTTCCCTTGACAGTGCCCCTTCACCAAACAGGTTATCTGCTTTGTGTGGGCGGAACTTGGGTAACAACACCCCGTCGGGTGGTGGTTTCTGCCCAGGGGTACGCTTTCGGGTATCTGGGGTATTCCCCTGAACAAACCGCCGAAGGGGTAAAAGCAGGACTTGGCACGCCCGGGGAGATTGCCGTTACCCGCGGGGAAACCGTGCTGGAAGACAGTGAGAAGGTAACCGTAGGGGATAAAGTGATAGCTGGGGAAGAACACTATACTTTGGTAATGTTCGGGGACGTGAATGCCGACCAAAAGGTCAATGCGTCCGACGCTTTGCAAATTCTCCGTCATGCGGTGAAAAAAATCACCCTGACCGATACCTCCCTGGCGGCTACCAACTGGGTGCAGGACGGAAAAATTGACGCTACCGATGCCCTTGCTGTACTGAAATTTGCCGTGGGGAAAGCCCAGGGCTTGTAATCCAAAAGATTTTTAAAAAAAGTGTTGCAATTCCAAATAGATTGTGGTATTATATTTTGGCATTCGAATTTCCGCCGTGAGCCTGCGGCGAGATTAATGTTCAACATTAAAGGCGTGGTCCAATGCTTTTGAACGAAAAAAGTACGAACACGGCAAAAAAACAGGAGGATTTTAGAATGGATGCTTTAAAACAATTAACCATGGGTCAGTTGAAAGAAAATGCCCCCGAGATCGTTATCGGTGACACCGTTAAGGTTCACGTTAACATCAAGGAAGGGGACCGTGAAAGAATTCAGATCTTCGAAGGTACCATCATCGCCCGTAACGGCAGTGGTATTGCTGAAACTTTCACCGTTCGTCGTGTTTCCTACGGCGTTGGCGTAGAACGGGTTTTCCCTGTTCATTCCCCCAACGTTGTAAAATTGGAAACCACCCGTCGGGGTCGTGTGCGTCGCAGCAAATTGTACTATTTGCGTGATCGTGTTGGTAAAGCCGCTAAAGTTAAAGAACAAATTCGCTAATCTTTTTCTAAGGTTTGCCCCAAGTCCCTGAAACGGGGCGCACAGACTGTGCGCCCCGTTTTCCTTTATTATTGCGAAATTCAGGAGGAAAGAAACGGTATGGAACAGGAACCTTTGATGGAAACTCAAACAACCGAACAAATAAATAAATCCAGAAAAGAAACAGTAGAATGGTTAAGCACCCTGGTGGTTTCCATTCTGGTGGTTGTTTTGCTGTTCACCTTTTGTTTCCGTATGGTGGGAATTTCCGGTTCTTCCATGGAAGATACCCTGCAAAGTCAGGATCGGGTAATCATCCGGTCGGCTTTTTATACCCCCCAAGTAGGGGATATTGTGGTGCTTTCCCGGGATTATATTACCGAGGAAGACGGTACCTCTCCCGAACCCATTATTAAACGCATCATTGCCACCGAAGGTCAGGAAGTGTATCTGGACTTTGAAAACAACAAGGTGTTTGTTGACGGGGTGGCGTTGGAAGAACCCTACGTAAAAGGGGTGCTCAACGAAGGGCGTGTGCCCATTCAGAATCCCCACATGGTGAAAGAGGGCTGTGTGTTTGTGCTGGGGGACCATCGCACCGTTTCTAAAGACAGCCGCACCGCCGAAGTTGGGGACGTGGATTCTCGATATATTCTGGGGAAAGCCATGGTTCGGATCTTCCCCTTTACCGATATGAAGGGGTTATGGAATGAGTGATACAGTACAAGTCCAATGGTTTCCCGGCCATATGGCAAAAACCCGTCGGCTGATTGGGGAAAGTTTGCCCCTGGTGGACGGTATTGTGGAAATCGTGGATGCCCGAATTCCCATCAGCAGCCGCAATCCCGAACTTGACAGTTGGCTGAAAGACAAACCCCGTATTATTTTGCTGAATAAAGCTGATATTGCCGATGAAGCCTCCACTCGTTTGTGGATTTCTCATTATGAAAAACAAGGCATCAAAACCCTGCCTGTGGACTGTAAAACAGGAAAAGGGTTAGGCGGTTTTACCGGACTGGTCAATCAGATGTTGGGGTCGGTTCTGGAAAAATATAAAGCCAAGGGTATGACAGGGCGAACCCTGCGGTTAATGGTAGTGGGGATTCCCAACGTGGGAAAATCTTCCTTCATCAATCGCATGGCAGGGGGGAGCAAAGCCAAAGTGGCGGACAAACCCGGTGTTACCCGTGGTAATCAATGGTTTACCATTGGCAAAGGCATTGAACTCATGGATACTGCCGGGGTTTTATGGCCGAAATTTGATGACCCCAAAGTGGGGGAACGCCTTGCCTTTACCGGGGCAGTGAAGGACGTAGTTACCGACATTGAATTGTTGGCAGTTCGTCTTTTGGATATTGTGGGTCTGCGGTATGCACCCATGTTGGAAGAACGGTATAAAATTACCATTCCCGAAGGGATCGACGGATACGACCTGTTGCAACTGATCGGCAGAAAACGGGGTATGTTGATTTCCGGGGGAGAAATTGATACCGAGCGGGCATCGGTTATGGTGCTGGACGAATATCGGGGCGGAAAATGGGGTCGCATTACCCTGGAACTGCCTCATGAGGAAGAATAACAATGGTTGGATATACTCACGAAACCGAAAAAACAAAAAAAGGTTACTCGGTGGTTTGCGGGGTTGACGAAGCAGGACGGGGTCCTTTAGCAGGGCCTGTTTGTGCGGCGGCAGTGATTTTGCCTCAGGGTCTTGAAATCCAAGGGCTTAATGACTCCAAAAAACTCTCGGAAAAACGCAGAGAAGCCTTATATGACGTGATAAAAGAAAAGGCGGTGGCTTACAGTATCGCCTTTGCCACCGTGAAAGAAATTGAAGAACACAATATTTTACAAGCCACCTTTATGGCAATGACCCGTGCGGTGGAAGGGCTTTCGGTGAAGGCCGATTACGTTTTGATTGACGGCAACAAAATCCCCCCGCAGTTGGAGGTTCCTGCTGATTGTATCATCGGGGGTGACGGGATTTCCGCTTCCATTGCGGCGGCTTCGGTGTTGGCAAAGGTCACGCGGGATCGTTTGATGGTGGAAATGGAAGAAACCTATCCGGGATATGATTTCAAAAAACATAAGGGATACGGTACCAAAGTCCATCGGGACGCCTTGCTTTCCTTAGGGCCTTGTCCCATTCATCGTTTGAGTTTTTTAGGGAAGATTTTACATCATGATGACCCAAAGTAAGAAAAACGGATTGTGGGGAGAAATCGAAACCGCCCGTTATTACCGAACCAAGGGTTACGATATTTATGATGCCAACTTCCGCACCCGTTTAGGGGAAGTGGACATCATTGCCAAAAAGGATGAGGTTCTGGTTTTCTGCGAAGTGAAGACCAGAGATCACCGTGCCATTGATACCCCCGCTGCCTTTGTGGATCTGAACAAGCAAAAACGGGTGGTAGCGGCGGCACTGCAATATATTAAAATGAAAAAATATTCCGGGGAAATGCGGTTCGACGTTTCGGAAGTCTTGATTGAAAAAGACGGTTCCCGTCAGGTAACGGTCATTGAAGATGCATTCAACGGAAATGATGTTAACCAATTCGGCGTATAGTTATCAGGAGGAGATCACTATGAATTATAAAAGCACAAGAGATGAAAGCGTTTGCGTTTCTTCGGCACAAGCCATTGCCCAGGGCATTTCGGTGGACGGCGGGTTGTTTGTTCCCGAAACCTTGCCCGCTTTGTCCCGTGAAGTTCTGGAAGAAATTGCAGGCATGAACTACGTGGATGCCGCCGTTAAGGTGTTGTCCTATTTTCTCACCGATTATACCCATGAAGAATTGGTAGAATGTGCCAAGGGCGCTTACATTGGCAGTTTTGATGACGACCAACCTGCTCCCCTTGCCAAAATCGGCGAACATGCCTATTCTTTGGAATTGTGGCACGGCCCCACCTGTGCTTTTAAAGACCTGGCTTTGCAAATTTTACCCTATTTGCTCACCAAAGCTGCCAAGAAAACCTGTGATGGGGAAACCAAAGTTATTTTGGTTGCCACTTCCGGGGATACCGGGAAAGCCGCTTTGGAAGGCTTTGCCGATGTAGACGGCGTTAAAATTCTGGTGTTCTATCCCAGCGACGGGGTCAGTGCCATGCAAAAACTTCAAATGACCACCCAAAAAGGGAACAACGTTGGGGTTTGTGCCATTCGCGGGAATTTTGACGATGCCCAAACAGGGGTAAAAACCATTTTTACCGCCCCCGAAAAGGCAAAGATCCTCAAAGAACACAACATGGCATTTTCTTCCGCCAACTCCATCAACTGGGGTCGTTTGGTGCCTCAGATCATTTATTATATCTATTCTTACGCCACCCTGTTGCGGGAAGGCGCCATTGCCTACGGTGATCCCATGAATGTGGTGGTGCCCACCGGCAACTTCGGGAACATTCTGGCTGCCTATTATGCCAAAGAAATGGGTGTGCCTGTTGGTAAACTCATTTGCGCATCCAACCGGAATAACATCTTAACCGACTTTATCCGTACCGGTACGTATGACCGCAACCGTGATTTTTATACCACCCTTTCTCCCTCTATGGATATTCTGATTTCCAGTAACCTGGAACGTCTTTTATACCATTTGACCGACGGCAATGCCGCCCAGGTAAAAACCTGGATGGAAAGCCTTTCCGCCACAGGGAAATATACCGTGGACGATGCCACCAAAGCCAAATTGCAGGAATTGTTCTACGGTGGCTGTGCTGACGATACCTTGACCAAACAAGTCATCGGCACTCAATTTGAAAAGAACGGCTATCTGGCAGACCCCCATACCGGGGTTGCCTTGAAGGTTTACGAAACGTATGTAGCCGAAACACAGGATACCCATGTTTCGGTGATTGCTTCCACCGCAAGTCCCTTTAAATTCTCCAAAGGGGTGCTGGAAGCCATCGGCGAACAGGCAGACGCAACTGACGAATTTGCCCTTTGCGACGCCCTTTCGGGGAAAACGGGATATGCCATTCCCGCTTCCATCGTTTCGTTGAAAGAACTGAAACCTCGTTTTACCGATATCTGCGAAAAACAAGACATGTGGCAGGCTGTTACTGCCATGCTGAACCTGAATTAGCGGCAGCCGTTTTTGTTTTCGGGTTTAAAGGTAGAACAAACGGTATCCTGACTGCTGCAGGCGTGTTGAGGTCCCACGTTGATATGGGGAGCGGTGCAAACTTCACCTGCTTCATGATACACACAGTTTTCAACTTTACAACAGATTTTTCTGTCTTGATTGTTTTCCATTCTTTTAACCACCTTTCCAACCCTATTGTGGACCAAAACAGCGTGTAGTATGTTTGTTAAAAATTTCCAAAAAGGAGGATGCCTCATATGTCGTTGTTCACCATTGCCGACGTGCATCTTTCTTTGGAAACCGACAAACCTATGGACTGTTTCCGAGGGTGGCAGGACTACGTTTCCCGTTTGGAAAAAAACTGGCGTGCCATTGTGGAACCCACCGATACAGTGGTCATTCCCGGGGACATTTCCTGGGCAATGAAACTTAAGGATACCCAAGGGGATTTTTCCTTTCTCAACAATTTGCCCGGGCAAAAAATCCTGCTGAAAGGCAACCATGATCTGTGGTGGGAAACCATGAAAAAAATGAATGGGTTTCTGGCAGAAAATGAATTTGACACTTTACATTTTTTGTTTAACAATGCCTATGACGTGGGTTCCTATGCCCTGTGTGGCAGTCGCGGTTGGTTTTTCGAGGAAGACGGGGACGACCAAAAGGTGCTTCTGCGGGAAGTGGGGCGGCTGACCTTATCTTTGGAAGAAGGTAAGAAGATCGGTAAAGAACCCATTGTGTTTTTTCATTATCCCCCCATATATCGGGATAGTGAATGTAAAGAGATCTTGCAGGTGTTAAAGGCATACGGTGTTCGCCGTTGTTATTACGGCCATTTGCACGGTCCTGCTATTTGCGGTGCTGTCAATGGGGAAGTGGACGGCATTACCTATCGCCT
Organism: Acutalibacteraceae bacterium; assembly: GCA_045593325.1. GTDB lineage: Bacteria > Bacillota > Clostridia > Oscillospirales > Acutalibacteraceae > UMGS1484. The sequence goes on from JAZNWL010000065.1 coordinate 39,382, forward strand.
GGTTTCGGGAGATGCTCTGGAATTTTGCCCTCATTTGATTGAAAAATTCTAAAAAAAACACAATTTCCCGGGGGATTTCCCCCAAAAGCCTTGCAGTTTTCACAAGATTTAAAAAAATTCAAATTTTTTGTGGAATTTTATTCCTGTTTGTGCTATATTGTATCTTGATATAATTTGTGGATATATAAAAAAGTCCCTGATATTGGAGGAAGACAACATGTCACTGAAATCAACTGAAAAAATCGATACAAACCGTTATGCCCTTACCGTGGAAATCGATGGGGAAACTTTCGGCGCCGCTGTGGAAAAAGCCACTGCCAAAGCCCTGCAAAATATCACTATTCCCGGTTTCCGTAAAGGGAAAGCCCCCAAAAACATGGTTTTGAAAATGTACGGGGAAGATGTTTTCTATCAAGACGCTCTGGAAGAACTGTATCCTGCTGCTGCCGATGCCGCTTTGGATGAATCCGGCTTGGATCTGGCAGAACAAAAGGTTGATTTTGAATTGATCTCTATGGATAAAAACGGTGTTAGCTTCAAATTGTTGGTAACCGTAAAACCCGAAGTTACTTTGGGTGAATACAAAGGCTTGAAAGCCACCCGTCCCGTGGTTGCTGTTTCCGATGAAGAAGTTGCCGGTCAACTGGCTCAAATGCAAGACCGTAATGCCCGCATCATTGCTGTGGAAGACCGCGCCGCCCAAAACGGTGATACCGCTGTCATCGACTTTGAAGGCTTCGTAGATGACGTTGCTTTCGAAGGCGGCAAAGGGGAAAACTACAACCTGGAATTGGGTTCCGGCTCCTTCATTCCCGGTTTTGAAGACCAACTGGTTGGCAAAAACGCAGGGGACGAAGTTGACGTAACCGTTACCTTTCCTGAAGAATATCACGCTGAAGAATTGGCAGGCAAACCTGCTGTATTCAAAGTAAAGATCCACGAACTGAAAACCAAAGAATTGCCCGAATTGGACGATGAATTTGCGAAAGACGTCAGCGAGTTCGACACCTTGGACGATTTGAAAAAATCCATCTCCGAAAAGATCCTGGAAGGCAAAACTGCCCAGGCTGACGGCGAAGTGGAAAATGCTTTGATTGAACAAATCGTGGAAGGCATGACCGTAGAAGTTCCCGATTGCATGGTGGAACAACGCATCGACGAAAACGTTCGTGATTTCTCCACCCGTTTGCAATATCAAGGGTTGGATATGAAAACCTATATGCAATACACCGGCATGAGCGAAGCCGATTTCCGCGAAGGATTCCGTGAAAACGCTTTGACTCAAGTGAAGATCCGCTTGGCTTTGGAAGCCATTGCCAAGGCTGAAAAACTGGAAGCTTCCGAAGACGAACTGAATGCCGAATACACCAAAATTGCCGAAATGTACAAAATGGAAGTGGAACAAATCAAGGCTTACATTCCTGCAAAAGAATTGGCAAGCGACATCACTTCCCACAAAGCCATTGACTTGGTAAAAGAAGCCGCTGTGGTAACCGACGAAAAACCTGCTGCTAAAAAAACTGCAGCCAAAAAGACCACCACTGCTAAGAAAACCACCACTACCAAGAAAACTACCACCACCAAAAAGGCTGCTGATGGGGAAGAAAAGAAACCCGCTGCCAAGAAACCTGCAGCAAAGAAAACCACTACCGCTAAGAAACCTGCTGCCAAAAAAGCCGCAGAAGACAAAGCTGCTGAATAATTTCGGAACAACTGTCCTATACTGTAGTTAGCCCCAAGGAATAAAATTCCTGTGTGTAGGCTGGGGACATAACCCAATGAAGCTGTAAGCCTGCTAATGCCTTGTGTTAGCAGGTTTTGGCTTTTCAATAGGTTGGCAGGACTCAAACCTGCCAATCCAATTAAATTTATGAGGTGACATAGTATGAGTTTAGTACCTTACGTTGTGGAACAAACCAGCAAAGGAGAACGTTCTTACGATATTTTTTCCCGTTTGTTGGATGACCGTATTATTATGCTTTCGGATGAAGTGAACGACACCACTGCCAGCTTGGTCATTGCCCAGTTGTTGTATCTGGAAGGCAAAGATTCTGAAAAAGATATTCATTTATACATCAATTCTCCCGGCGGTTCGGTCAGCGCAGGGTTGGCCATTTACGATACCATGCAGTACATTAAGTGTGACGTTTCCACCATTTGCATAGGTATGGCTGCCAGCATGGGCGCTTTCCTGCTTTCCGCTGGGGCAAAAGGCAAACGGTATGCTTTGCCCAACAGTGAAATCATGATTCACCAACCCTTGGGCGGTGCCAAAGGGCAAGCCACCGAAATCCTCATTGCTGCCGACCATATCAAACGTACCCGTGAAAATCTGAATCGTATTTTGTCGGAAAACACCGGCAGACCCTTGGAAGAAATTGAACGGGATACCGAACGGGATAATTTCATGACCGCCAGCGAGGCTTGTGAATACGGCTTGGTGGATAAAGTGATTGAAAGAAGATAGGAAACAGATACTTTCCTAAGAAAGCGAGAACCTTATGGCAAATCATAACACCAAGGAACCTTCTGTGTATTGTTCCTTTTGCGGCGCCGGTCAGGAAGAAGTGCAAATCATGTTCGGCAAAAGCGGCGCTTATATTTGCGACCGCTGTGTTCGTCTGTGCATTGATACCATTGAAGAACACGACACGGTAGGTCGCAAAGCCAAAAAGCCGGTTTTAAAGGAAAAGAAACCTCTTTTGAAACCTGCTCAATTAAAAGAAAAGTTAGATGATTACGTCATTGGCCAGGAAGATGCCAAAAAGACCCTGTCGGTGGCGGTGTATAATCACTATAAACGCATCAATTCCAGCGGGGAAAACGACGTGGAACTGCAAAAGAGCAACGTGCTTCTTTTGGGACCCACCGGGGTGGGGAAAACTCTGCTGGCTCAAACCCTGGCAAAAAGCCTGGACGTTCCCTTTGCCATCGCCGATGCCACTACCCTTACCGAAGCAGGGTACGTGGGGGAAGACGTGGAAAATATTTTGTTGAGGCTGATTCAGGCGGCAAATTTTGACGTTGAAAAGGCCCAACAAGGGATAATTTACGTGGACGAAATCGACAAAATTGCCAGAAAGTCGGAAAACCCTTCCATTACCCGGGACGTCAGCGGGGAAGGGGTGCAACAGGCTCTCTTAAAGATTTTGGAAGGTACCGTTTCCAACGTTCCTCCCGGGGGTGGCAGAAAACATCCCCAGCAGGAATTCATTCAAATTGATACCACCAATATCCTGTTTATTTGTGCAGGCGCCTTTGACGGCTTACGGGAAGTAATCGCCAAACGGTTGGGTGGGGGTTCTTTGGGGTTTGGAAACGATATCAAAACCAAAGATAATTCCTCGGAAGAATATCTTTTGGAACACGTTACCCATCATGACCTGGTGAAATACGGGCTGATTCCCGAAATTGTTGGTCGTTTACCGGTTATCGCTTCTTTGCAAAATCTGGACGAAGAAGCTTTGGTACGGGTGATGTCTGAACCTAAAAACTCCATTGTTCGCCAATACCAAGCCCTGTTCCGGATGGATGGGGTGCAGTTGGAATTTGAAGAAGATGCCCTGCGGGCATTGGCCTCCAAAACCCTGTCCCGTAAAACAGGGGCACGGGGACTTCGCTCTTCCATGGAAGAATTGCTGGGGGACTTAATGTTCACCGTTCCTTCCGATGCCACCATTGAAAAAGTGGTGATTACCAAAGGGTTTGTTCTGGGTGAAGAAGACCCCAAAATTCTTCGTCGTGAAGAAAAATAACAAATGACAGCGCAATCGGCAATTGTGATTTTCAGTTGCCGATTGTTGGTGTATTTTCTCATACCCTGAAGGAGGGTTTTTGTATGTCTCAAGTGGATGTAATATCCATTCCTGCCATAGCATTACGGGGACTGGTTGTATTTCCGGGAATGCCCATTCATTTTGACGTGGGAAGAAAGCGCTCGGTGCAAGCGGTGCATGAAGCCTTGTCCGGGGATCGTCTGGTGTTTTTAACCGCCCAGCACGATCTTCGGGAAGAAGACCCCGCTTCGAAGCGACTGTACACCGTGGGTTGTGTTGCCAAGATCAGCCAGGTGTTAAAAATGCCCGGGGACGGTATTCGGGTAACAGCCGAAGGGCTGTATCGGGCAAGACTTTGTGAAATGCAACAAAGTGACCCTTTTTTCAAAGCTCTGGTGGCTCCCTTGCCTAATGTGGAAGTTCCTGAGGTGGAAGAGTATCAGGAACTTGCTTTAGTGCGGGCAATTAAATCTTCTTTTGAAGAATATGCCAAAGTCAACGTGAAACTTCCTGCCAACGTGGCAATGGAAGTGGATACCGAAAATGCCCTTTCCACCCTTTGTGATTACATCGCCACCAACGTTCCCTTTACTCTGGAAACCAAACAGGTTCTCCTGGAAGAATGTAACGTGATGCGTCGCGGGGAATTGCTGATTTCCGCCCTGCAAACCGAAACCGAATTATTAGGATTGGAAATTAAAATTGAACAACGGGTTCGGGAAAGCATGGATGAAAACCAACGGGATTATTATTTGCGGGAACAAATCCGAGCCATTTCCCAGGAACTGGGTGAGGATGATAATCCCCGGGAAGAAGCCGACGAATATCGTCTGCGTATCGAAGGGTTGGATACCACTCCCGAAATTAAAGATAAATTGTTCCGAGAGGCAGGCAAACTTTTGAAAATGCCTTCCGGTTCCCATGAAGCCACCGTCATTCGGAATTATCTGGATGAAGTATTGGAACTTCCCTTTGGGGTAATGAATGAGGAATCTCATGATTTAACCGCCGCCAAAGAAATTTTAGAAGAAGATCATTACGGACTGAAAAAGGTGAAAGAACGAATTCTGGAACTGATGGCAGTACGGAAATTGGCACCCGACATCAAAGGTCAGATCCTTTGTCTGGTAGGGCCTCCCGGGGTGGGGAAAACTTCCATCGCCCGTTCCATCGCCCGATGCATGAATCGGGAATATGTTCGCATTTCCCTGGGCGGTGTGCGGGATGAAGCCGAAATTCGCGGTCACCGTCGTACATATATCGGTTCCAAACCCGGACGAATCATGGAATCGGTTCGTCAGGCGAAATGTATGAACCCCTTGATTCTGATGGACGAAATCGACAAATTGGGGGCAGATTATAAAGGCGACCCTTCCTCCGCCTTGCTGGAAGTGCTGGACCCTGAACAAAATCATACCTTTGCCGACCATTTCCTGGAAATCCCATTCGATTTATCCAAGGTCTTGTTTGTGCTTACTGCCAATGACCTGGATGCCATTCCCGCCCCCTTGCGGGACCGTATGGAAATTATTACCCTGACCAGCTATACCCGTGAAGAAAAATATCAGATTGCCAAGGGTCATTTGTTGCCCAAACAAATGAAACGCCACGGATTGGACCCCAAAACCTTCAAAATTTCCGCCGCCGCGTTGTATGGCTTGATTGACGGCTATGTGAAAGAAGCAGGGGTACGGAATTTAGAACGGGAATTGGCAACCTTGTGCCGTAAGGGCGCCAAACAGTTGGTGGAAGAGGATGCCAAAACAGTGAGCATCAAAGCCAACGATCTGCACGATTTGTTGGGACCCCGTCGGTTCAAACCCGAAGTTCCTTCCAAAAAAGGAACGGTGGGTCTGGTGAATGGCCTTGCCTGGACAAGCGTTGGGGGGGAATTGCTTCCCATGGAAACTGCAGTGTTTAAAGGCAGTGGAAAAATTCAGTTAACCGGTTCGCTGGGGGACGTGATGAAAGAATCTGCAGGAGCGGCCATCAGTTGTATCCGCAGTCGGATCGACTCTTTGCAGGTTCCCGAAAACTTCTATCAAGAATGTGATATTCACATTCACGCTCCCGAAGGTGCCGTTCCCAAAGACGGTCCCTCCGCAGGCATCACCATGGCAACGGCATTGCTGTCGGCACTGTCAAACTGCCCTGTGCGGGGCGACGTTGCCATGACGGGAGAAATCACCATTCGTGGCAGAGTGCTTCCCATTGGGGGGCTGAAAGAAAAATCCATGGCGGCTTACAAAGCAGGCATGAAAACCGTGATCCTCCCCAAAGAAAATCTGCCTGATCTGGAAGAAGTGGACGACGTTGTGAAAGACAACGTGGAATTTATTGGGGTTTCCACCCTGGATGAAGTGTTACCCATTGCCTTTGCTTCCAAAGGATATTTAAAAGATACCACCCCTGCCGGTGGACTTCCCAAATCGGTAAGTCCCCAGAAACAAAAGAATCCCTCGGTGGCGGGATATTGTTAAGGAGGTTGCCCTATGAATTTGCATTTGGCTCAATATGAACTGTCGGCGGGGACCTCCCGTCAGTTGCCCAAATCCACCATGGCGGAATTTGTGTTTTCGGGAAAATCCAACGTGGGGAAATCTTCTTTGCTGAATAAACTGTTAAACCGCAAAGCCCTGGCACGGGTCAGCGCCACCCCTGGGAAAACCGTTACCATTAACTTTTATAAGGTGGACAATGTCCGCTTTGTGGACTTCCCCGGGTACGGCTATGCCAAACGTCCCGGCAGTGAGCGGGTTCGTTGGTCGGAATTGGCAGAAGGCTATTTCGCCCAGGACCGTAACATTGCCTTGGTGATTCAGCTTATTGATATGCGTCATCAACATACCAAAGACGATGAAACTATGTTACGGTTTTTGAATGACAGCGGTCTGCCTTTTGTCATTGTGCTGACCAAAGCCGACAAACTCAATAAAACCCAGTTTACCAACCGATTGAAAGAAATTGAAAAAGAAATGTCCTTTTTGCGGGCGGGAATTCAAAAAATCCCCTTTTCCTCTTTGAAGGGAACCGGGGTGGAAGAAATGTTGCAGGTTATTGAACAAGCAGCAGAAGCCTGTCCCGAAAGAACCGAAATTGAAGGAGAATGATGAATTATGTCAACCAAACCTGTTGTAGAAATTGAAATCCAAGATTACGGTACCATTCGTCTGGAACTGGACGGGGAACACGCTCCTATTTCCACCGAAAATTTTGTAACCCTTGCCAAAGAAGGTTTTTATGACGGCCTTACTTTCCATCGTATTATCGCAGGATTTATGATGCAAGGGGGCGACCCCATGGGCAACGGCATGGGCGGTTCCGACAAAAACATCAAAGGAGAATTTTTGGCAAACGGCGTTGCCAATCCTTTGAAACACACCCGTGGTGCCATTTCCATGGCAAGAGCCATGGATCCCAACAGCGCTTCTTCTCAGTTTTTCATTGTTCACGAAGATTCTTTCTTCCTGGATGGCAACTATGCGGTGTTTGGTTACGTAACCGACGGCATTGAAGTGGTGGATAAGGTTTGCGAAGGGGTAACTCCCATTGACCGCAACGGCACCGTTTTGCCCTCTGATCAACCCAAAATCGTTGCGGTACGGGTACTGTAATTATGAAACCGTATTTGGAAAAGGACTACCCTTTGCGGGCTTGTGACTTTGACTGTCACAAAAACCTGCAACCCGCCAGCGTGTTGGATCTGTTTCAGGACGTGGCAGGCCGTCACTCGGTGGACATGGGCATTGGAATCAATAGACTGTTTACGGAAAATAAATTGTGGATCGTTTCCTCTATTTATTATGAGGTGGTAAAACCCCCTGAGATGTACCAGCAGGTCCACCTTCGCACCTGGCCCCTGGCACCTTCCATGGTGGTGTTCCCAAGAGAATACGTGATGGAAGATGAAGCGGGCAACGTGCTGGTAAAGGGAACCTCCCAATGGGCAGTGATTGACAAAGAACAACGGAAAATTCTTCCTGCCAGGGGGATTTACCCGGAGGAACTCACTTGCCTGGATGAACGGGCCTTTCCCGGAAAACTTCCCCGATTACGGGAGTTTGAACCTGTAGGCGAAGGCATTACCATTGTGCCTACCTTTTCCCAGTTGGATTGCAACGGCCACGTGAACAATACCAAATATGCTAACTTTGTGTTGGACGCCTTGAATCTTCCCGAGGAAACCCCCATTCGTACCTTCCATATTCATTACCGCAAGGAATTGCTTCTGGGTCTTCCTGTTACGCTGTATACCCGCTTTGAGGACAGGGTGTACGACGTTATGGGGAAAAACGAAGAAGGGGACTGTATGTTCCTGGCAAGAGTTCAAATATAGTAAACAAAAATACCGCTATCTCATTTTTTGAGATAGCGGTATTTTTTTGTTAGGTCTCACTTCTGCCTTTCACCGAAGTAGCATATTCGGTGGGGGACATATTGGTTTGGTTTTTAAACCATTGGGAGAAATAGTGGAGGGAAGAAAAGCCTAATTGCTCGGCAATTTCAGTAAAATTATATTGTTCTTTTTTAATCATGTGTTTGGCAATCTTCAGTCGTTCTTTGGCAATCATTTCATGAATACTGAAGTTGGTGGAAGCCTTCACGTCACGGCACAGTTTCCCAACACTGATGTTAAAGTGTTTGCTGATTTTATCCAGTGTCAGTTTTTCACTTACGTGTTGTTCAATGTATTTGGCAACTGCTTGAGAAAGATTCAGTTGTTGGTTTTCTGCCGTGAGTTTTTGCGATTTGGTGGCGTGATCTTCCTGTTCTCCATCACAAAGCAACCGTAAAAAGACGTCTTCCAAGGTTTGGATGACCAACTGCAAGGTTAAATCCTGGGTTTCATTGGATTTCCCTAAAGAAGAAGGAATGGTGTTAACAGGTAATGCATTGGGGAAAATGGTGTAAACCCGATGAAGGATTTCACTCAGGAGTTTTTGTAATTCCACAGGCAAATGAATTACCCGACCGCCAAGGCGATACAGCAGGGGGCTGTCTGACTCAAAAGCAATGGTAATTAGATTAGGAGTATCTTCGGTTTTTACCACAATACCATGTTCCACCAATGGGGGGTATAAGATCATATCTTGTTTTTGAAGCAAAAATTCTTGGGTGCCTGCGCTGGTACGAATACTGCCGTAGTCTACAAAGTTTAGTTCCCAACAACGGTGGCTTTCCAAAGGAAATACAAAATCATTGGGAAAGTCCATATAGGTCGCGGAAACCAAAGATGAAATTTCAATCACTCGTTTGGTGGGGATGGATTGATATTGAAGTTCCACGGTAACCCTCCTTTCACTTCTTTATTATTATTTTAACAAAATTATCAGGGTAAAACAAGAAAATAGAAGGAGAAATTCGCAAATGGTCAAGAAGTTGTAAATTTTGGTCACGAAATCACAAATGTTTCTTGCTGGAAAGGCGAATTTGTAACGCAAAATGACCATATTTCATGAAAATGAACAAAATTTTTGTGTATTTTCATGAATTTGGAGCAAGAAATCATAAATACAAAAGATGGTATTTTTGATACAATTAGCATAGTAACACAGAAAAGGGGGAGTTGTATGAAAATTACCAAATTGGCTGTAATCGGTGTTGGTCCTATGGGGCTTGCTATGGCACTGAATGCCCACAAAACAGGGCGGGCGCAAATTACCGCCTTGTGCGATCATTCCCCCCGGGTACTCTCCCACGGGGCAGATGAATTTTCTTCTGCAACAGGCTACACCCCTTCTCTTTATTCTTCCTATGAAGACCTGGTAAAAGAAGGGGACTATGAGGGTGTGATTATTGCCGTCAGCCCTTTCAGTCAGGCGCAGTTGGCAGTGAGAGAAATGAAACGTCAAAAACACGTCCTCTGCCAGGTTCCTGTGGCGGTAACCCTGGAGGATTGCAAAGCTTTGGTGGAAACCGCCAAAGAAACTAACGTGGTTTACGTTTGCGCCGAACAAGCCTATCGTTGGCATTTCGTTCAGGAATGGAAAAAAATGGTTCAGCAAGATCAACTGGGGCATATCATTTTTGCCCAAGGGGAGTACTTACACTATGAACCAAAATGGGATTGGTTTATTCATAAGCAAACAGGTGAACCGATTGTTACCGATGAAAATGTGGACTCTGCATTGTATCAAAAAAGTTGGAGGCATCAACTGTTTACCCATCCCATTCTTTATACCCCCCACACTTTGAATCCCTTGCTTCAAATTACAGGGGGAAGAATCACCAAGGTTTCCTGTATGTCAACCAAGTGCGAAAGCTATTGCGCCAAAGGTTTTGCCGTGCGGGATTTGGAAACGGCGGTTATGTATAACGATAAGGATATTGTATTTACCGTTCAAGCCGGATTTACAACTCCCCATGGGTTAAAAGCAGGAACCGGTGCCCACTGGTATTCATTAAAGGGGAGCAAAGGTTCGGTGGAATGGGCTCGCAGTGAACTGGATACCCCAAAATATTATAACGCTCAAACAAAAGAATGGGAAGCACCCGGGTGGACCTTGCAATCTTCCGAGGCAACCGGTTTGGAAAAAGAAAGCGGCCACGGTGGTGCAGATATGGCTCCCATTCTGGATTTCCTGGATGCGGTTCAAAAAGGCGCAAAACCCCGGTTGGACGTTCTTTCCTGTGTGAATTTTACAGCACCTGCCATTGCGGCGGCGCAGTCTTGCGAACAAGGGGGCGCATTGATAGAAGTGCCCCAATTCGAATAAATGATACAAATACTTTTTTAAAAAGGTTGTGAAGAGTATGGCAAATAAAAAAGTAAGAATGGGTTTAATCGGCACCAGCTCCCGGTGTCATGCTTTGATGGTTTCTTATCACCTTCATCCCGATTTGGAAGTGGTTGCTTGTTGCGATACTGCTTTGGGAAAAGCAGAACATTTTGTGGGGGTTTATAAAGAAATCTGCGGGCAAACCCTGAGACCCTATACGTCTTATGAAGAAATGTTAAAAAACGAAACTCTGGATGCAGTAATGATTGCCTGTGACCCCGACGTGCAGGTGGATATCGCTGTGGATGCCATGAACAAAGGGATACACGTTATGACCGAAGTTCCTGCCGCCTATTCCATTGAACAATGTGAAAAATTGGTGGATGCTGTGGAAAAAACAGGCTGTAAATATCAGTTGGCAGAACAAGCCCGTTATTGGAAATTCATTCGGGAATGGAAGAGAATGGCGGAAGCTGGCGAATTGGGTCACATCATCTTTGCCGACGGGGAATATTTGCATTATGAACCTGCTTGGGATAACTTTATCAACCGTAAAACAGGTCATTCCATTGTAACGGCAGACCCTTCCTATTATTCGAATCCCGAGTACTTAACTTCCTGGCGACACAGAACCTTCAGAAATCCCATTTTCTATTTGCCTCATACCTTAAGTCCCTTGCTTTCGGTAACGGGGGGAAGAATTACCAAGGTTTCCTGTATGGGTACCCGTCCTTTGAGTTATGCCACCGAAGGCATCAATGCCAGGGATATTCAAAATGCCATTATGTATAACGATAAAGATACCGTGTTTTCGGTTCGTACCGGGTACACTTCCCCCTATGGTGCCAAAGCCCAGACAGGGGCTCACTGGTATCAACTGAAGGGTACCAAACGGTCGGTGGAATGGGCTCGTTCCACTTTGGATATGCCCAAGCAATTCGATGCCGACACCAAAGAATGGCAAAATATGCAGTGGACCTGTCACGATCCCGATGCCCCGGAGCATTTTCAAAAAGCCGCCCACGGCGGTACCGACTATTACCCCATCCACTATTTTGTGGACGCTATTCTTAATGACAAAATACCTCCCATGGATGTGTATAAAGCGGTAGAAACCGCTGCTCCTGCTATTTTGGCGGCACAGTCTTGTGAACAGGGCGGTATTTTGCTGGAAGTGCCTGATTTCCGTAATCGAGGGAAAAAGTTATGATGGTTTATTATTTACAAGATAAAGAAAAAGTAGTTGCACAGTCTTCCGAAAAGGGGGTGTACTCTCCTTTGTATCTGGAAGAAATGGTTTCCCGCCTGGGGGTTCCCGCCCGGGAACTGCCCATGGAGATGGTATGTAACACACCTTTTGCGGCAGATGATGTGGTGTTGATTGGCGCGGAAACCCTTTCCCCCGACTTGGCGGAATTCCTTTCCTCTGCCGCCAAGGGGGGAACCCTGATCATCGGCTTTGCCGTGCAAGGGGGAGACTCCCTTTTCGGTTGCACTTTGGAAGAAACCATTACCCAGTCGGATTTATACGAAACCGTAGGGTCTTTCTCAGCACCTAAACATATCTTACCTTCCAAGGAAGAATCCGTTTCTTTGCCTGTGATGGCAGACGTTCTGGTAACAACCGGGGGAAGGGTAGAGGCCACCATACGGGTGAAAGACCGAGAAGTGCCCGGACTGATCATGGGCCGGAACACCTGTTACGTTCCTTTTGACCTACCCTATGCATTGTTGAAAATCGTCCAAGGAAAACCCGTTCCGGAAGGGGCTTCGTCCTATTTCCCTGTGGGGCGGGTTCCTGACGGCCGTTCCTTGCCTTATGATTTTGACTCCACTAACCCTGCGGCAGACCTGTATTACTTAATGTTGGAAACCATGCTGGCAGAAAGAAAGGTTCCCATGGTGCATGTGTTACCCCCTATGAAGGATGGCACCCCTGCAGATTTGCTGTTCTTTTACGGCGGGGACGACGATAATACCAGCGCACAGTTAGATGAAAAAGCATCGGGGATCATGGCGGAAAAACACCTGCCCTATCATATCAACTTGATGCCCGGTAGTGACCGGGGGGATTACACCTTGGACAAAGAAGGATATGGGAAGATCACAGCAAGAGGCCACGAATTGGCGCTTCATTATAACATGACAGGGGTTCCCTTTACCAAGGAGTCCTTTGAACAGCAAATGGGCACCTATATGGAAACTTACGGAATCCTTCCCATCAGCAACGTGGCTCATTGCCTGGTGAACGTGGGGTATGCCGAATATGCCCGTTGGCAGGCATCCCTGGGAGTAAAAGGAGACGGCGGTCGCATGGGCACCTTGAACCTTGCAGATATCAACGCCTTTAACATTTATGATTTCGGTTTTGGTACTGCCTTCCCTCATTTTGTTTACGATGATGCCGATCATCAAAGCAAACGGCTGAATTTTTGCGGAATTCCCATGACCTATTACGAACCCCGATTGGGTGGACCTTATGGGGAAGACGGTGAAACCCTCCGCAAATGCGCTGAAAATGCAGGATATTACGGTCAAACCATCAATTTGTTCTCTCACCCCCATTACGTAGCCTTTTGGAATGGCTACGATTCCAACATGACCTTGAATGCTTTGGACTATATTTTAGCGTATTGTGATTCCAAAGGCTGGCAGGTATATAACGCAGGGACCGACGAACTTTGCCTGTGGTGGCATGAGCGGGACGCTTGCCGATTGACCGCGAAACAAGGTGCCCTTGAAGTTACCCTTTCAGGGGACAGCCCCATGGTGGTGAAATTGCCTGCTACCGCTTCGGCAGTCTTGTTGGATGGCGTTTCAGTACCCACGGTTGCCAAAACCATAGGAGGAATTACCTATAATCTGGTCACCGTTCAGGGAACAGGAACCCACATCCTGACTTATTAAGGGATTCATAACCGAGTTTTGGTTATATCTATAAATTTTAAAAATTGGAGGTAAATTACATGAAAATCTTAACTCAACGCGCACTCTCTTTGTTTTTGACTTTGTTCATGGCATTGTCGTGTCTTTCGGTTTTGCCCATGACCGCGTCTGCTCAAACATCTGCCCCCACCATTGACGGTGTGAAAGACGACGGCGTTTACTCCGAAGAAAAGAAATTTGTGATTTCCACCGCGTATACCGGTGCGCAAGGCGCTGAAACCACCAATACCCTGAACACTGTGGTTACCACCTATTTCACCTGGGACGATGCCTATAACTACGTGTATATGGAAATTACCGGTGCGTACGCTTATAGCGGTGAAGGATATGATATTTGTTATTACATGAACCAACCCACCTTGGATGCGGGTTATATCTTCCAAGCCACCGGTGGCGGTTACGTTCAATATAAATTGTTGCAAGCCGCAGCATACGAAGCCCCCACCACCGCAGGATCGGTATTGCCCGTTGCTGATATTAAAAATACTTTTGACCAAGCTACCGGCTCTCCCCGTACCTATGAATTTAAGTTCGACCGTAACCCCAATGCTGCCGGCTTTGCCATTAGCCCTGTGGTTACCAACGGCCCTTCCGGTACTTTGGCAGCTGCCGAAACCATTGCTTACGGTGCCAATTATAATGCTACCGATTATTTCACCGTAACCTATGCCGATTATGCCCAACCCGAACCCGAACCTGCCACCGCTCCTGTAATTGACGGTGTGAAGGATGAGGTGTTCTACACCGAAGAAAACAAATCGGTGCTTTCCACCGCTTATACCGCTGTGCAAGGCAGTGAAACCACCAATACCTTGAATACTGTAATTACCACCTATTACACTTGGGATGATGAATTCAACTATGTGTATATGGAAATTACCGGTAGTTACGCTTACAGTCCTCAAGGATATGATATTTGCTATTACATGAACCAACCCACTTTGGATGCCAATTATATCTTCCAAGCTACCGGTGGCGGTTACATTCAATACGGTTTATTACAAGCAGCAGGGTATCAAGCTCCCACTACCGACGGTTCGGTATTGCCTGTAACCGAAGTAAAAAACACCTTTGACCAAGCCACCGGCTCTCCCCGTACTTATGAATTTAAGTTTGAACGTGATCCCAATGCTACCGGCTTTGCTATTAGCCCCGTTGTGCAGAACGGACCTTCCGGTACGTTGGCGGCAAATGAAATCATTGCTTGCGGTGCCAACTACAATGCCACCGATTATATCACCGTTTTGTATGAGGGTTCTTCTGAACCCGACCCCGATCCCGAACCTACTCCTGATCCTGAACCTACTCCCGATCCTGAACCTACTCCTGATCCTAAACCCACTCCCACCGAAGATGGCATTGATGCCGTGAAAGATGATCGCTATACCGAAGAAAAATGCACCATCATCTCCAAAGCTTATGCCGGTTCCGGCGGTTCTGCCATTACCAACAGCAAACATATTTACTCCAAAACCTACTATGCCTGGGACGAAGAATTCAACTACGTTTTCGTTGAAATGTACGATCCCTTTATGACCAGCGGTTCGGATGTTCTGTATTACGTAACCAACACCAATCATGGTGCCGGTATGTTCTTCCAGGTTTCCGGCGGCGGATATTTGCAATTCTCCACCGGCGGTGCATTGGAAGGCTCTGCCGACGTTGACGGCCGCACCATTCAATATGCCAATTTCGTTGGCAAGGGTGTACGGTATTATGAAGTGAAATTGCCCAAAACCGAAGGTGCCATCGGTATGCAGATTTCTCCTGTGGCTTACCGTGAAAACGGTGCTTATTCGGTAGCCTATAATACTAACTATTACATGATTCCCGGCAAAAACATTTTGTATGAAAACCAATCCGGTCACTGGACCGATGTCATGGAAACCGACCCTGAAGTTATGACTGACCCCACCAAACTGGAAGCCGTGGAAGAAAAACTTGCCACCTTGCCTGAAGATGCTTCCACATTGACATTGGAAGATAAAGAACTGGTGGATTCTGTTACCGAAGCAGTGAATTCGGTTCCTCAAAGCTGGTTGGTATTTGTCGATGACGCTTTGTATGCCCGTTATACTGCGGCAAAAGAAAAAATCGTTGCTTTGGAAGCTGCCGCTAAAGAAGCAGAAATCAAAGCACTGGAAGACAAAATTACAGCATTGCCCGATGTTATTGATCTGTCCCACGAAGAGGACGTTTATGCTGTAAAAGCAGAATACGATGCCTTGGGTGATGTAGCTTCCTATGTAAATCAAGAGGCAGCAAATAAATTGATTGCCGCCGTGAAGAGAATTGAAGCATTGAAATCACCCGTTAAAATTGACGGCAAAAAAGACCCAGCCTATGACCAAAACGATGCTTTTGAAGCCATGATGGGATTTGGTCACGGTTCTTCTTCCAACGTTGTGGAAATCTATACCGCCACCAACGGTATCATTTACACCATGGTGGACGATAACTATGCCTATCTGCACGTGGAAGTTTTCGATGACAATGGTTTTGTTGTTCCCGAAACTACCGATAGTTATGCTACCTCTCAATTTGCTTCTTACGATGGAATTACCATGTACCTGGATATGGATCCCACCAATTCTACTACCGGCGTTCCTTATAAAGATCTGGATTCCGCCGATGATGCAATCTTCAACTTTACCATGTTGGCAAATGGTGCAATTCCCCAGGTTGCTTTCAACAGCAAAAACTCCTTCCTGAAAGATTCTGCCAATTTCGCTTCCTTTGTAAATGAAAAATCCTACGGTTATGAAATGAGAGTACCCCGTGTGGAAGGGGAAGAAAACTTCCGTTTCACCGTGGTGATCAGCGATCCCTTCTACAAAGAAAATGACGAAGGCCAAACTGTTCTGGATGTCGAAAACTCCATGTACATTGCGTTGGGTGCCGAATGGGCTCATTTCTATACCACCTATGCCGACGTTTACTATGAAGATTTCGAAAAAGTTTACAACTATCAGGAAGTTATTGACATGATCAATGCTTTGCCCACTCCCACTGACGTGAACGCTTCTTGCAAAGAAGCAGCGGAACAGGCCAGAAAAGCATTGGATATGCTTAATGAAGACCAACGCGCTTTGGTTTCCGATGCCATTGTGAAACATCTTACTGATGTGGAAGCCGCATTGGAAAACACGGTAACATTCGGTGACGTAAACGGCGATGAAAAAATCGACGCCAAAGATGCTTTGATGATTTTAAGAGCCGCTGTCAATAAAATTACCTTAACCGAATCCCAGATTGTCATTGCTGACGTAAACGGTGACGAAAAAATTGATGCCAAAGACGCTTTGTTGGTTTTGAGAAAAGCCGTAAATAAAATTGACAAATTCCCCGTAGAGGAATAAGTAGGTGACCTTATTGAAAAAACTCTTTTCGGTTCTTTTGATTATTTCTATACTGATTAGTGCTTTTCAAATCGTGACGGCGGCTGTGCCCGCCGTCACGGTGGGGGATTTCAACAGCGACGGGCAAATTAACGCTAAAGATGCTTTGAAAGTGTTGCAATCCGCCGTACAAAAATATCATCCCACCGATGAAGAATTTACCGCCGGAGATGTGGATGGAAACCAAAAACTCAATGCCAAAGATGCCCTGATGATTTTGCAATATGCCGTGGGTTTGCGGACGGAATTTCCCGCCTCCATGACCGAAGAAGAACGGTACTATTATGACCGTGATCAGGCATATAAGGTGAATTATTCTGATTTTGAATCGGAAATCACCACCCTGGAGGATACCGAAAATGCCGCCGCTATTGTGGAAGCCTTGGGCGGCACTCCTGAAAAGGCTTCGGTGGAAGGGTATGGTGTAACCCAGGATGGGAAACTGTCCTACACTCCCATTTCCAACGATGCCAAAAAAATGGGCAAAGTTGCCAAGTACAATTCGGTGGAATCGGTAACCAAAACCATTCAGGTGGGCAACACCGTTGTGGAATATTCGGTTCCCACCCGTGCCACCGCTTACGATGCCGTTCCCATTGCCTATAAAGTGTATGCTTCCGATGGGCAGGTCACCAAAGACCTTCCTGTTCATATTGAAGCGGTTGCCTTTGAGGAAACCGATCGGTATAACGGTTCTTCGGCTTTGATTTACGATTGCAATTTGCCCGGTAAAGTGGAAGTGGAAATGACCTATGAAGGGTACGTGAATGCCGCAACT
Source organism: Acutalibacteraceae bacterium (assembly GCA_045593325.1). Classification (GTDB taxonomy): domain Bacteria; phylum Bacillota; class Clostridia; order Oscillospirales; family Acutalibacteraceae; genus UMGS1484. The sequence continues at coordinate 56,999 of JAZNWL010000065.1, forward strand.
TCCAGCGGTGCTCCCATGTTGTCAACCGACCCCACTCAGGATGTTCAAGGCACCAAATATCCCGCCTTTGATACCACCGAACTTCAAAAAACAGGCACAGTGAAAAGCGATGCCTATTGCACCTGGTTTAAGTTTTCTTATGAAAACACAGGGAAAACTATTCTGGACGGGGAAGGGAACGGTGCCTTCCGTTTTTATCCCTTGTTGTATAAGAAAAATTCCCAGGGCGGTTGGTCTTTGTTAGGGGGCAACCCCAATCAATACTACCCCTTGCTGGATTACGTGTATCCCGGAGATACCGGCGATTTGTGGATGATGTTCACAGGTGCGAGTGGTTCCAATAGTTACGGCTTGTTGCCCGGGGACTACAAAATTGAGATCAACGGTTGTTTGCGTAATGAACGGGCCTCTTTTGATTTTGCCACCAACCAGGTTGCAGGAAAAACCGTAACCAAATCCACTTTTGAATTTACCGTTACTAAAGAAGGCGGACAATCCACCCCCAATGCGGTTGTTAATACCGGTTCGGGTTCCATTGCCCGCAATGGATGGTTGGGTAATTTTGAAGAATTCATGTCCTCTTACACTTCGCTGTTTACCATTGGGGAGTCTCAGGAAACTGCCAGAACCGGTGTGATCTACGTGCAGCTTGCTCCCTGGACTCAGCAAATTGTAATGAAGGCGATTTTAGGGAATAGTCAGAATGCGGTTTGTGTTCGGTTCCCTGTTGAGGTGGAAACCGATTCCATTGAAATTGAACTGAATCCCTATAACAAAAATTACGTTATCAAAGAAGACGGTACCCGTACCCCCATGATCATGACCCAGAACATGACCGATATGCGGGGGAACATTGACCGTGGTCCTTACTGTGATCAAACCATTCTCAATGATATGCTCAACATGAAAGAAGCGGGGATCAATACCATCACGACCACCCATGCTTTCACAGGAAATAATAACGGTTTCTATGATATGAGCATGTTTATGTTGGATTGTGCCAGAAAATTGGGCTTTGCCTATGAAGGACATTGCCTGTATTATTATCGGGGAACCGACGCCATTTCCCGTGCGAAAACCTTGTATCCCGGTATTGATTTGGGGAATCTTCGTGATATTTTCAACCTCAGCCAATATGACGCGGCAAACGGGATTTTGGCAAAATGGAATCTCAACCGATACGGCGATTTTTACGTGTATGACCATCAGAGTAAAGAGATCCCCATTTCCATTGAGGAAAACTATGGTTGGTTCACCTATAACATTTGGAATCGCTACGGGGTGGATAACGCCTATGCTGACCGTCAGTTGAGAAACTGGCTGAAAACCGCATACAACAATGATATTGATGCCTTGAATGAGAAGTACGGGTCTTCTTACAGCGACTTCCGTGATATCGAGATCTCTACCCAAGGGATTTCCGATGGCGTTGGTACGGTTCTCAACGGCAACGTTTACGGCAAAGAATGGAATGCTGCCACCGTGGAACTGGATTTATTCCGTACTGCCAAACGCACCGAGTATTATAAGGAAATGCTGAACTATCTGGATGTGGAAGGTGCTAAAGTTTATCTTCGCAGTGAAAACGGCATTTTCTTGGCACCGGGGATTTCTCCCACCACTGACAATGCCCATTATCGTAATATTTATTATGAACAACGGCAATCGGCATCGGTACCTGAAGTGTTGGCAGCCTCGGGAATCATATACGGGGACAGCAGTTACATGCACATTCCCTTAACCGATTCGGAAGTATATGAACTGACCCGCCAAGCCGCAAAAGGGGGCTTCAATACTGCCAAAACCCCCAACTTCACTCACATGACCGACACAGTGATCAACGAGTACGTGGGTAATTATGATTATACCGAAAAGTATAATCTGGATACCTATCAAAAGGCATGTGCCATTAACCGAAACGCTTCTCTCTTTACTTGGAACAAAGCTATGTATGAAGCAGGCGGTGTTGCAGGTACCATGTGGATGGATTACGCTTGCGATTTGTACGTAACCTCTACCCAGTACAGAGAATTGCAATTCTTCTGCGAAAAAATAGAAGAAATGTTGGCAACCGAAGAAGGGAAAGCCTGGGCTACCAATATTCCCGAAGAGGAGACCCAGTCACCCCTTTCTCAATATACCCAGGGGGCATACAGCTTCAACCCCGAGTATATTGATGAAAAACTTTCTTCTGTGAATCGCCACAATATGATTTTAGATTTTTGCAAATAGTCTTTTTTTCTTCCTTCGCGGCAGGGGGCTGTGGTCTTCCCGGTTGGTGTATCCGCCCCCTGCCATTTCTTGTGTTTTCAGTGGGAAAGGACGATGAGTTTGAATTACACATTATTAGTGCTTGCAACACTTCTTATGAGTGGTTACAGCATCATTTTGCGATTTGCCGTAGACCGTTGTAAAACGGCGGCACAACAAATGCTGTTTAACGGTTTGTTCTGTGCTTTTGCGGTGGTTTTATCAGGAATTGCCTGTATGGGGTCCTTTTCCATGTCTTCCTCCGGTATCTGGTATTCCGGATTGTATGGCATTTTCTTTATGCTTACCGTTTTCCTGAACCTGAAAGCGGTGGAATACGGACCATTGTCCGCAACCACGTTGATCGTGAATTTGAGTCTGGCTTTGCCCATTTTGTATTCCTGCCTGTTTTGTGGTGAGACCCTCAACGGGGTGCGGAGTATCGGGTTGGCATTGTTGGTGGCTTGTTTGGTGTTGTTTGCCGAACCCGGCAGGAAAGACACCCAAACCAAAAAACGGAGTGTGATCTGGCTGCTTTTAAGTGTCGGCGCCATGTTGTGCAACGGGTTCTCCAGCGTGTTTTCCAAAGCCTATATGGAAGAATGCGGCGGAGATTATGCGGCGCAATATGTCTTTTGGGGCTATGTTGCCGCGGCGGTTGCCTCCTTTGTTGCTTACGTTTTTATGAACCAAGGGAAAAAGAAAGAATCTACCGGGTCACATTCCTTGCTGACCCCCGCCGTTCTCGGATTGACCGTTCTTATCAGTCTTTTCAATTTCGGCGGAAACTTTTTGGTAACCCAACTGGCAACCGTGATCGACGGTGCTGTGCTGTATCCCTTCGTTCAGGGCGGGTCCATTGTGGTAACCACGTTGATTTCCCGGGTTTTCCTTCATGAAAAACTGTCCTTGATGAAATGGCTGGCCATTTTTGCAGGGGTCATTTCGGTGGTTCTTTTAAGTTTTTAAAAAAAAGAAGATTGCAGATGGGGAAATATCAATTCCCGAGATTCTGAAAAAATATGAAAAAATACTTGACAAATCGGTATTATCTGTTATAATACCGGGTGTCAAGTATTTTTGGTTTACACCCGAAAGGATGAGTCCCGTGGCAAAAGATATGACCCTTGCGGTGTTGTTTGATTTATACGGGGAATTGTTAAGCCCCCGCCAACGGGAAATTTTCGACGGATATTACGGGGAAGATCTAAGCCTTTCGGAACTGTCGGATGCGTACGGTATCACCCGCCAAGGGGTTTTGCAGAATATTCAAACGGCAGAACACAAATTGCGGGAATGGGAAGAAAAATTAGGGTTCTTTGAAACCTTAATGACCACCCGCCGCCTGGCAGGGGAAATTGCTAAAACCGCACAGCAGTTGCCGTCTTCCAAGGAAACCGAAACCATTTGTAACCTTGCCAAAGAGATTGAAAATTTATGAACAGGAGTGACGCATCATGGCATTTGAAGGCCTTACCGACAAATTAGCAAAAGCGTTTAAACATATGAAAAGCCGTGGGCGTCTTACCGAAAGCGACGTAAAGGAAGCCATGCGGGAAGTTCGTCTGGCTTTGTTGGACGCCGACGTTAACTATAAAGTTGCCAAAGATTTTACCGCTTCTGTCACCGCCCGCGCCATTGGGGAAAATATCACCGAAAGTTTGACCCCCGCCCAAATGGTAATCAAAATCGTGAATGAAGAATTAACCGCTTTGATGGGCAACAGTGAAGCACGAATCGAAACCGCTTCCAAAGGCCCCACGGTAATTATGATGTGCGGGTTGCAAGGTTCGGGTAAAACCACCCATGGTGCCAAACTTGCAAAAATGCTTCGTTCCAAAGGCTGCCGACCTTTGTTGGTTGCTTGCGATATTTACCGCCCCGCCGCCATTGACCAGTTAAAAGTGGTGGGTGGTAAAGCTGAAACACCCGTGTTTGAAAAAGGGACCCAAGACCCGGTAAAAACCGCTAAGGAAGCTCTTTCTCACGCCAAGGATTATGGTAACGATTACGTCATCTTGGATACTGCCGGCCGTTTGCACGTGGACGAAGAATTGATGAACGAACTGACCCGTATGAAAGAGGCAGTTACCCCCAACGAAATCCTCTTGGTGGTGGACTCCATGACCGGGCAGGACGCCGTTAACGTTGCCAAAACCTTTGATGAAACCCTGGGAATTACAGGGGTAATCTTAACCAAACTGGATGGGGATACCCGTGGCGGTGCCGCTTTGTCCATTCGGGCAGTTACCGGCAAACCCATTAAGTTTGCAGGTATGGGGGAAAAACTGGACGACCTGGAAGTGTTCCACCCCGACCGTATGGCATCCCGTATTCTGGGCATGGGGGATATTTTAACCCTCATTGAACAAGCCGAAAGCCAACTGGACGAAAAGAAGGCCGAAGAAATGGCTCGTCGGTTGGAAGAAAATAAATTCGATATGAACGATTTGCTGAGTCAGTTCCAACAAATCAAAAAAATGGGCTCTATGAAAAAGATGCTCAGCATGATTCCCGGTATGGAAAAACAACTGCGGGACGTGGAAATTGACGACCGCCAGATCGACCGTATTGAAGCCATCATTCTTTCCATGACCCCTGCAGAACGGGCAAAACCCGATTTGATCAATCCTTCCCGTAAACGCCGTATCGCGGCGGGTAGCGGTATGAAGGTGGAAGACGTTAACCGTCTGTTAAAGCAACATCAACAAATGAAGCAGATGTTCAAACAAATGAAAAAAGGCTCCAAAAAAGGATTCCGCGGTATGCGGGGTATGGGCGGCATGAACGGCATGCTTCCCCCTGATTTTAAATTATAATTGGTATTCAATCGGAAATCCGATGAAGATAGTAGTTTTTTCACAGGAGGTGAAAAACATGGCAGTAAAAATGAGATTGCGTCGTATGGGTGCTAAAAAAGCTCCTTTCTATCGTATTATTGTTGCTGACGGCAGAAGTCCCCGTGACGGTCGTTTCATCGAAGAAATCGGTTACTACAACCCCATCGGTGAAAAACCCGAAGTAAAAATCGATAGCGAAAAAGCAAAAAAATGGTTGCAAAACGGTGCTCAACCCACCGAAACCGTAAAATCTTTGCTGAAAAACAACGGTATTATCTAATGAAGCGAAAGAATCATTATTCTAATGGGAGGTGCCAACATGCAAGACCTTTTGATTACTTTAGCACAAGGCTTGGTAGAAAACCCCGATGCTGTAAATGTTACTGTGGATGAAGCCGATGAAGAAGGCGTAATCGTTTATCATTTGCACGTTGCCGAAGGCGATATGGGTCGGGTGATCGGGAAACAAGGCCGCATTGCAAAAGCAATTCGAACCGTTATGCGTGCTGCCGCAAGCCGCAAAGACCAAAAAGTGGCAGTCGAAATCGACTAATTTCCCCAAGCTACATTGAATATCCAATGATTGAAGACACGATTTTGTTCGTGTCTTTTTTCTTTTGTATTTTTTAAAATTTTTTTCAAAAACAGTGAGATATTTCCCCCTTTTGTGTGTTTAATATATAGAATAGAAGGTACACGGAAAACATTGACATTTTTTTACAAGCATTATAATAAAAGTATTAATTGTATTTGGAGGTGCTTTTATGAAACAATGGATGATTTATATTTTGACGATTTCTTTATTACTTGCCTTTGTGGGTTGTGCACGGCAGGAGGTAGAAACGACAACCGATGTTTCTTCGGTAGTTTCCCAAACAGTAAATGCACCCGTATCCGAGGAATCGAGTATTCCTCAAAAACAAGAGGAATCTAAACCCGAAGAATCCAAGCCGGATGAAACCACACTTGCAAAAAACTTGCCCTCTCAATCGGACGAAAAGCCCCACAAAGAGAGTTCACAACCGAAAGAAGAGAAGCAGGATACTCCCAAAAAAATCAACTTCACTTGGAATCAACCATCAAAAAACAATCGGTTAGAGATTGGTTCAAAAAAAGGGTTTTCGGTGGCTGTTTGCAACACCTATAAAGAGTTTGAAACCCTGTTGGCAGCCAACCCTTCGGACACCCAATATACAAAAGAATATTTTGAAACCGGGAGTTTGGTTATGGTAACCTTTTGTACCGCCAATAAATTAGAGAACTTTGTTTCTTATGATCTTTATATGATTGATAAAACCCTTTATATGGGTTGGGTGTACAAGGATGGTATGCCGAAGGAAGAAGAACAAATTTGGCAATACTTTTTGGAAGTGAAAGAATCCATTACCAATGTTGATACCGTTCATTGTAAGGTGCATCACGGTGCTTTTGGTTATGGGGGAGAACATTATATTTACGATATGAAGGAACAAACCCTGGCGACCCGTGTCTTGGAGGAAGAATTCATTCCCTGTGATGATACCGTGGAAGATAATTTTGAGCTTGGTAAGATCTTAGTGGGAATCAAAAAGAAATACAGTAAAGTCAACAAAGTGTGGACTGCTACTGATTTTCCCCAGTTACAAGGCATAACAAAAATTGAGGATCTTACCTATGCTGATACACCGGAGGCTATTGAAAATTTCTCGCAAAAAGAGGATTTCCATCAGTTGCTGGCCATTTCAATTTCCGGGAAAACCAAGCAAGACGTAATTGACGGCATTGCCGCCTTGTCACCAAATGAAAAACTGCTTTTTGCAGAAGCCAATAATTATTTAACCATGGATTAATATGGTGAACATATTCTCGAAAAACTAAAAAATACCAATTGACAACAGGGTTTTCCTTTGTTATAATAGCCTATGGAGACTCGGCTTTTGTGGAAACCCTATCAGGGAGAACGCGTCGTGACTGCAAGCGCGTTTTAGGGGAGTAGTAAGTGCGGGAACACTTCGGCGGTAGACCCATTACAATTTCATAAAAAGCGGATGTTTTTCATAAACATCAAAACGGGTGGCACCGCGGGTTAAACTAACTCGTCCCGGGGAATAATAAACATTATTCCTCGGGGCTTTTTTATTTGGGAATTTCAGGAGGTAAATGCAATGTACAGAACTTTATATTGTAACGACATTTGCGACAAACACATTGGCCAAACCGTGCAGTTGGCAGGTTGGGTTGACGTGGTGCGCGACCATGGCGGGGTTATTTTCATTGACCTTCGTGACTATACCGGGGTAACCCAGGTGGTGGTGCACAATGAAGAATTTTTGAAAAACGTAAACCGTGAAACGGTTATTTCGGTGAGTGGCGTGGTAGAAAAACGTGATCCCGAAACCGTAAATACCAAAATCGACACCGGGTATGTGGAACTGGTGGCAGACAGCTTGCAAGTGCTGGGGAAAAGCCAGAACATGTTGCCCTTTGACGTACGCAGTTCCCGGCTCAGTAAAGACGAATTGCGGTTGAAATACCGTTACCTTGACCTTCGAAATCCCAAAAACCATGAAAACCTTGTCATTCGTTCCAAGATCATCCGTCATTTGCGGAACAAAATGGAAGACAAAGGCTTTTTAGATATGCAAACCCCCATTCTGACTGCTTCTTCTCCCGAAGGTGCCCGTGACTTTTTGGTGCCCAGTCGGAAACATCCCGGTAAGTTTTACGCTTTGCCCCAAGCCCCTCAACAGTTCAAACAGCTGTTGATGGTTTCGGGTTTTGACCGTTATTTCCAGGTGGCACCCTGTTTCCGTGATGAAGACGCCCGTGCCGACCGTTCTCCCGGGGAATTCTATCAGTTAGACTTTGAAATGGCTTTTGCCACCCAGGAAGAAGTGCTGGACGTTTGCGAAGACGTGATTTATGACACCTTTAAAACCTTCTCGGATAAAAAGGTCACCGAAAAACCCTTCCGCCGCATCACCTATGCCGATGCCATGATGAAATACGGCTCCGATAAACCTGACCTTCGCAATCCTTTGATCATTTGCGATTTAACCGATTTCTTTGCCGGGGTAAGCTTCCCCGCTTTTAAGGGCAAACCCGTTCGGGGAATCGTTGCCGATTGCCGCGGAAAATCCAATAAATTCTTTGAAGACTCTTTAAAATATGCCATGTCCGCTGAAGTAGGCTTGGGGGGGCTTGGGTACATCACCTTGAAAGACGGTGTATTCTTAGGCCCCATCGCCAAGTTTTTAAGCGATGAACAAAAGACAGAAATCACCGCTCTTTCCGGGGTGAAAGAAGGGGAGACCCTGTTCTTTATTTGCGACGACAAAAAGAACAATGCCGAGAAAAAAGCCGGCATGATCCGCACCTGGCTTGCCAAAAAAGAACAACTGGATCTCATTTGTGACGATGCCTTTGAATTTTGCTTTGTTGTGGACTTCCCCATGTATGAAAACGACGAAGAAACCGGGGAAACCATTTTCACCCACAACCCCTTCTCCATGCCTCAAGGGGGAATGGAAGCCTTGCTTACCAAAGACCCCACCGAAGTGCTGGCTTACCAATACGACCTGGTTTGTAACGGGATCGAATTGGCATCCGGTGCCGTTCGGAACCACGATATCGAAATCATGAAAAAAGCCTTCGATATTGCAGGGTATGATGAAGCGGAACTGAAAAAACGCTTTAACGCATTGTATACTGCTTTTCAATACGGTGCACCCCCTCATGCCGGTATGGCTCCCGGGATCGACCGTATGGTTATGCTTCTTACCGACGAAGAAAAGATTCTGGACGTTATTGCCTTCCCCTTGAACGGCAACGCTCAAGACCTGCTTCTGGGCGCTCCCGGTGAAGTAACCAACCAACAACTGGAAGACGTTCACCTGTTGGGTAGCGGCAGTGCCCTTGCCAAACGGGCAGAAGCCGCAGGAGGTAAAGCCGTCAGCGGTAAACGTTCCACCTTCTCCAATGCCCAACAGTTGAACCAACTGGAATTAACGTCCGGGGAAGAAGAAACCATGCAGGGCATTTTTGAAGCTATGAAAGAACAAGAAGCCCTCTTGCAAACTGTGAACACCGAAAACGTGGAAGAAATGGTTCACGTAATGCCCATGACCAACGTTCTGCGGGAAGATGAACGCAGTCAACCCTTTGCCCGTGAAGACCTGCTGAAGGGGGCACCTGCCCGCAGTGAAGACAGTTGGCAAGTTCCCAGATTGGTAAAGTGAGGTGTGTAGAATGAACAAATTTGCTGTAACCATGGTGAAAAACGGCAACGTTGCCGTGGATGACACCATTCTCATAAAAGACGTAACCGCCACCGCAGGTTCTCGGATCTTAGAAGGGTTTACCCCTTTGTTTTCCGCTACCGTGGTGGAACGACTGGAAGAAAAAGGCTATCAGGTAGCAGGGAAGACCCACGTTGGGGAATTCGGACTGGACCTGGTTGGTGAATTTTCCCATTATGCACCCATGAGCGGTGCTTTGCAAGGCGCCGCCGCCACCGCCGTTGCCGACGGCGACGTGAAAGCCGCCTTGGCTGTGGATATGAACGGTTCCCCTCGTCGTGCCGCCGCCCTCAGCGGTGTGGATTTCTTGAAACCCACCTATGGCACCGTTTCCCGTTACGGGGTAATTTCCTGTGCCGCTTCCGGGGAACAGGTTGGGGTGTATGCCGCCAACGCCAGAGACGTTTCTGAAATCATGAGCGTCATTGCCGGGTATGATGCCAAAGACGGCACCTGCCTGAAAAATGAAAGTTACGACTATGCTTTGGCAGAAGTAAAGGGCAAAAAGGTTGCTTTGGTGAAAGACCTTTTGGATAAGGCTGACGAACAAACCAAAGCCAAAGTGATTGCCTTTGCGGATGCTTTGAAAACCCAGGGGGTAACGGTGGAAGAATTGGATTGCGACCTGTTCGCTCTTGCTAATACCGCCTGGCAAATTTTAATGTGTGCCGAAACCTGTAACAACGTTTCCCGTTATGACGGGGTGAAATTCGGTCATCGCGCCGAAACCTATAAAAATATTGACGAATTGTATGTGAACACCCGTACTGAAGGGTTCAATTTCTTAACCAAAGCGGTAATCTTATACGGTTCGGATGTACTTTCCAAACATCGCTATAAAGATTGCTATGATAAATCCCTGCGGGTACGCCGTGTGATTGCTGAAAAAATGGCAACCTTGTTTGAAACGTATGATGCCATTCTCACCCCTGCTTGCGGAAAAACCGTCTTTGAATCTTACGATATCAAAGATGCTTTTGGTACTGTGTTCGCCCAAAGCGAATTTACCGCGGTTGCCAACCTGATTGGTATTCCCGCTATGGTTAGCGGTGGGGTACAACTTTTAGGCAATCATTTTAAAGAAAATGTATTGCTGAGTCTGGCAAATGCTGTAGAAGGGATTGGTGAACAATGAAATACGAAGTAGTTATTGGTTTGGAAACCCACGTGGAGTTATCCACCAACTCTAAAATCTTCTGTTCTTGCGGCGGCCATTCCAGTCCCAAGGAACCCAACGACTGTGTTTGCCCTGCTTGTGCGGGTATGCCCGGTATGCTTCCCGTGACGAACAAACGGGTCGTGGAATTGGCAGTTACTGCAGGGTTGATGCTCAACTGCGACATCAACCGTTACACCACTTTTGACAAGAAAAACTACTATTATCCCGACCTGCCCTGCGCTTATCAGATCACCCAGATCAACCACCCCATTTGTACCAATGGTTGCGTTACGGTGAAAACATCTGCCGGAGCAAGAGAAATTCACATTAAACAGATCCACATGGAAGAAGACGCCGGGAAATTGGTTCACAGCGGAAACTCCTCTTTTGTGGACTTCAACCGTACCAGTGTACCCCTGATTGAAATTGTTACCCAACCCGACTTCCGTAGTGGGGAAGAAGTGGTGACCTATCTGAACAAACTGAAATCCATGTTCCGTTCCGGCGGGATTTCCGAATGTGAAGAAGGGGCCATGCGGTGCGACGTAAACATTTCGGTTCGTCCGCAAGGAAGTGAAGAATTCGGGGTTCGTACTGAAATCAAGAATATGAGTTCCTTTGAAGCCATTGAAAAAGCCATTGCCTATGAATCCCAGCGGCATATTGATGCTTTGGAATATGATACCGAAGAATTGGTTCAGGAAACCCGTCGGTTTGACGATGTCAGCGGCAAAACCTTTGCTATGCGCAACAAAGAAACCGAAGCCGACTATCGGTATTTCCCTGATGCCAACTTAATGCCTATCATTATTGACGATGAATGGCTGGAACAAATCAAAGCCGCCAAACCCGAAGCGGTGGATGAAAAGGCAGAAGCCTATCGTGCCGCAGGGATCTCGGATAAAGAAATTGACGTGTTGCTGTCTGATAATAAAATCAGCAAGTTGTTGGACGATACCGTTGCTTTGGGTTGCAATACCAAAGATACTGCCGCCTGGATTCTCACCGACTGTGCAGGGGTTCTGCGGAAAGACGGAAAATCCTTTGCCGATCTGGTTATTACCCCTGAAAAACTTTCTGCCATCATTAAAATGGTGGACAGCGGTACCATCAACCGCAATGCAGGGAAAAAGGTGCTGATTGCTGTGGTAGAACAGGATGTTGACCCTGTTGCCTACTGTAAAGAACAAGGGTTCGACAGTAAAGTGGATGCTTCGGCAATGGGCGAAATCATTGACAAAGTAATTGTCGCCAATTCTCAGGCAGTTGCCGACTATAAAGCCGGTAAAGTAAAAGCTATGGGTGCTATTTTCGGTGCTTGTATGAAAGAACTGAAAGGCAGCGGTGACCCTGCAGTCATCAAATCCTTGTTAGAAGAAAAATTAAATCAACAATAATGACAAAACAGCAGAGGTTCATCATAGTTAGCATGGCTTCTGCTGTTTTTCCACCGAGAGGGGAGGGATACTGTGAAGAAAATTTTATTGGTGCTCACCGGGGGAACCATTTGCACTTCGGTGAACGAAAAAGGGGTTCGTGCCATTCATGGCAAAGCCGCCACCCTGTTGCAACAGGGTTTTCTGGAGTCGGACAGTGTGTATCGCGGGGAAGTTTCCTTTGATATTACCCAAAACTTCGGTATTTTAAGCGAAAATATGACCCTTGCCCGTTGGAACCAACTGCTGGAATATTTTCGAACGGTGCAGTTTGGCAAAGGGTATGACGGAATTATTATTGCCCACGGAACCGATACCCTGGCATATTCTGCCGCTATGGTTTCTTTGCTTTTTGCAGGGATCCCCATCCCTGTGTTTTTGGTGTCCAGCCAAAGTCCCTTGGAACAGGAAACCGCCAACGGCCATATCAATTTCCGAACCGCCGTGGAATGTATTTGTAAGGAGATTCCCCCAAACGTTTACGTTCCTTACCGCAATAATGACGGCAAGTTGTATTTGCATCTGGCTTCCCGTCTGGAACAATGTAAAAATTATTCCGACGATTTTTACAGTGGGGGTGCCATGAATATTACCAAGGGAATCCCCGCTAAAGTGAAAAAACAATTACAGCAAATTTCCCGGACAGCCTGCGTGGACCCCATGGGAAATTGGCTGTTCCGTAAAGGGGTTCTTTCGGTAACCCCATACGTGGGGCTGGATTATTCTGCTTTTGATTTGTCAAAAGTTTGGGCGGTGCTCCACGGCACCTATCACTCAGGAACTGCTTGTGCCCAGATTACCCGGGCGGATGAATTTTACGACGAGTTTTCTCTTCTCACCTTGTTGGACCGTTGCCGAAATAAGAATATCCCAGTTTACCTTGCCCCTGCCAAAAATCAGGGGGAAGTATATGAAACCGTGCCTATGCTTTCAAATCACGGGAAAGAGATTCTTTCCTTTGTGCATGGATGCACCTATGAAATGGTTTACGCCAAATTATTGCTTGCTTGTTCTTTGGGCATGAGCCAAGAGCAAACCGAACAGCTATTACAAACAGAATTTACAGGCGAATGTTTCGCCAAAGGAGAAACCCCATGACTGTGAAATTATTTGAACAAGACCCTTATATTAAAGAGTTTTCCGCTATCGTTTGTTCCTGCTGGCAGGCGGGGGAAGGGTATCATATTGTTTTGGACCAAACCGCATTTTTCCCTGAAGGCGGTGGACAAGCCCCCGATAAGGGAACGTTAAACGGCATGGAAGTGCTGGACGTGCAACTGCAAGGGGAAGACGTTGTTCATAAAACCGCCACCCCTCTTGCGGTGGGAGAATGTGTTACAGGGGTTCTGGACTTTGAAACACGGTTTGACCGTATGCAAAATCACACAGGGGAGCATTTGCTGTCCGGGGTGATTCACGCCGCCTTTGGCTATAACAATATTGGGTTTCACATGAATGACCAGTTGGTCACTTTAGACGTGGACGGCGCCTTGACCTATGAACAGGTTGCTTTGGCAGAAGACACCGCCAACAGGGCGATCTACGAAAACCGTAAGGTTACCGCCACCTTCCCGGAACCCGAAACTTTGGAAAGCCTGGATTATCGCAGTAAATTGGACTTAACCCAAGGGGTTCGCATCGTGGAAATTGACGGATATGATTTATGTGCCTGTTGTGCACCTCACGTGGCAACCACAGGGGAACTCGGTATCATTAAGGTAATTGACTTTTATCCCAATAAACAAGGCACTCGTCTGGAAATGGTGTGCGGAAAACGGGCTTTGGAAGATTACCGAACCCTTCACAACGCCAATAAAGAAATTATGGGATTACTGTCTGCCAAGCGGGCGGAAACGCCGTTAAAGGTAAAACAGGAACAGGAAACCTTGCAGGCTTTACGGGGAGAAATGAAAGTTCTTACCCAAAAACTGGCATGGGCACAGTTGACCGCCAAAGTCTTGGGTGACAACGTTTACGGATTTTCTCCCCGGGTTTCTTACGACGATTTGCGGTATTGCATCAATCGTTTGCAGGAAGAATATAACGGCGTTTGTGCTTTATTTTCTCAAAATGACCTGGGCGAGAGTATTTACATACTCAGCAGCGGCGGAGAAAACGTTCAGGGTTTGGTGAAAGAAATGAACGGTGCCTTACAGGGCAGAGGGGGCGGCAAGCCCAACTATGCCCAAGGAAAGGTTTCGGCAACCCCTGAGGAAATTGAAGCATGGCTTTTGGAAAAACTATCCTGACCCCTTGTTTTTTCGGGGTAGGTATCGTATAATACCAGAAAGGTTATAAACAGGAGGATTATCATGGCGAATATATTTGTATTGGGTGCCGGTGGCTGGGGCCTTGGTTTGGCTTTGGCTTCTCACAGAGCCGGTCACAGTGTCACCGTGTGGTCTTGTTTTGAAAAAGAAATTGAAGAATTGGTTACCAAACGGGAAAACGTTCGGTTGTTGCCCGGGGTAAAAATTCCCGCAGAAATTCAGTTCACCACCGATATTTCTTTGGTGGCAGGGGCTGACCGTATGATTGTTGCAGTGCCTTCCATCTACCTTCGGAAAACGGTGGAACAAACCGCTCCCTATGTTAATAAAGACACCATTGTCATTGACGCCAGTAAAGGGATCGAAGATAAAACAGGACTGCGGATGAGCCAGATCGTGGAAGAAATTCTTCCCCAAAATCCCATCGTGGCTTTGTCCGGTCCCACCCATGCAGAGGAAGTGGGCAGAGGACTTCCTACCTCTATCGTCAGTGCATCTCATGATTTGAATGCCGCCCGTCAAGTGCAGGATGAATTGATGCATTCCACCTTGCGGGTGTATATCAACCCCGATATTGTGGGGGTTGAACTGGGTGGTGCCTTGAAAAACGTAATTGCCCTGGCAGCAGGGATCTGTGACGGTATGCACGCAGGGGATAACTGTAAAGCCGCTTTGATGACCCGTGGCCTTGCGGAAATGGCCCGGTTGGGAGAAGCCTTGGGTGCCAATCGGGAAACCTTTTACGGATTAACCGGCATCGGGGATATGATTGTTACCTGTAACAGTGCCTTTTCCCGAAATCATCGTGCAGGGGTACATATCGGCAAAGGGTTGACTCCAAAACAAGCTGTAGAATTGGTGGGCACAGTGGAAGGATTCTATGCCGTTCACTCAGCTTATCATCTGGCAAAGAAACACGGTGTGGAAATGCCCATTGTGGAGCAATGTTATGCCGTTTGTTATGAAGACAAAGACCCCCGCTTGGCAGTGGAAGCCTTGATGGGTCGGGACAAAAGACAGGAATAGCGTGTATGAAACAACAATACATTGAAACGGGAAAAATCACAGGAACCCATGGCATCCGTGGAGAAATGCGGGTGCAACCCTGGTGTGATACTCCCGAAGATCTATTACAATATAAAACGTTGTATCTTAATACCACAGGAACCGAATCCTTGCAGGTGTCGGTGATGCGGGTGCATAAATCCATGGTGATTTTAAAAGCCAAAGGCATTGACACCATTGCCGGGGCGGAAGCCTATCGGGAACGGGTAGTATACCTGAACCGTGAAGATATGAATCTGGAAGAGGGGCAATATCTGGTGGCAGACCTGATTGGTTGCACTGTGTTCCATAAAGAAACCAATGAGGAATTGGGAACCATTACCGATGTGTCCCAAACAGGCGCCAATGACGTATGGCATATCACTAAAGAGGGGAAAGAGTATTTAATTCCCGCCATTCCTTTGGTGGTGGACAGTGTGGATATCAATGAGCAAAGGGTGGTCATTACCCCCTTGAAAGGAATTTTTGAGGATGAGGATTGATTTTTTAACCCTGTTTCCCGATATGTGCATGACCGTTATGGGTCAAAGCATCATCGGGCGGGCGGTGGAAAAAGGAATTTTAGACATTGCCTGTCATAACATTCGGGACTACACCACCAACAAACAAAAACAGGTGGACGATGCTCCCTTTGGGGGCGGTATGGGCATGGTGATGCAAGCCCAGCCCATTTATGATTGTTATCTGGCTGTAAAAGATATGCATCCCGAAAAACCCCATGTGATCTATCTTTCTCCCCAAGGGAAAACCATGACCCAGCAAAAGGCAATGGAACTTTCCAAATTGCCCCGTTTGTTATTGTTATGCGGTCACTATGAAGGGGTGGACGAGCGGGTGCTGGAAGCAATGGATGTGGAGGAAATCTCTATTGGGGACTATGTTCTCACAGGGGGCGAACTTCCTGCCATGGTGCTGGCAGACACAGTTTGCCGTATGGTGCCCGGGGTGCTGGCGGCGGAAGAATGTTTCACTGAAGAAAGTCACTTTTCGGGACTTTTGGAATATCCCCACTATTCCCGCCCTCGGGTTTGGGAAGAACGGGAAGTCCCTGAAGTGCTGTGTTCGGGACATCACGAAAATATCAGAAAATGGAGAAGGGAACAGTCCTTGCGGCGAACTTTGCTAAAACGTCCGGAATTATTGGAAACTGCTCCTTTGACCAAGGAAGACCAAAAACTCCTGGAAAAAATCAAAGAGGAGTTTCCTGAATTGGGAAAACCGCAATAAGGACAATCTCTTTTTCTGTAAAAAATGCACAAACCTTTGGAAAAGAAAAAGGAAAGGTTTGTTCGGGGAGTAGAACTTTTGAAATTTGTCAAAAAGTTTCGGCAAAATTCGTTGACGAAGCCCGATTTTGTGGTATAATGTTACCAAGAAAATATTGTTGATTTCCATGATGTAGGAGAGATTTTCATGTTTGTTAAAGATGTAATGGTTCAAAATAAAGTTGGTCTGCATGCCCGTCCTGCAACCTTTTTCATCCAAAAAGCCAATGAATACAAATCTTCCATTTGGGTTGAACGGGAAGATCGTCGGGTAAACGCCAAAAGTTTGTTGGGTGTTTTGTCCTTGGGTATTGTTGGTGGCACTTCCATCAGCATTATTGCTGACGGTGCAGATGAAGAAGCTGCTGTTGAAGGTTTGGTTAAATTGGTTCAATCCGGTTTTGCCGAATAATCATTGAAATAGCAAAACGGGCGAGGAAAACTCGCCCATTTTTCTTTTTGGAAAGGAAATATAGGATAATGGCTATAAAAGGAATTTTATTTGATTTAGACGGTACTTTGTGCAATACGTTGTTAGATTTGGCAGCCGCCACCAATCGGGTGATTACCGCCCATGGATTTGAAGCAAAGCCGGTAGAGAGTTTTAAACAGTATGTGGGCAACGGAGCCAAAATGCAGTTGAAACGTGCGGTTGGGCAGGAAATCGGGGAGGACCTGTTTGAAACCATTCATAAGGAATACATAGCCGATTACGGCAGTCATTATTTAGATAAGACCTGCGCTTATGACGGGGTAAAAAAAACGGTTGCTCTGCTTTTTGAAAAGGGCATCAAGATGGGGGTCGTCACCAACAAGCCTCAGCAAATGGCAACCGATATTGTCAAAGCCATTTTCGGGGAACAAATTCCGGAAATCTGGGGCAATACCCCTGACTTTCCTTTAAAACCCGATCCTGCGTTGCCCTTGCACGTGATGACCCGTTTGGGGCTGACCCCGGAAGAGACTCTTTTCGTGGGGGATTCCGGTGTGGACATGGAAACAGGCATCAACTGCGGTATGACCGCTGTTGGGGTTACCTGGGGCTTTCGGGACAGGGATGAATTAAAAAGAGCAGGTGCCAATCATTTGATTGAAACACCTGCAGAATTATTAAATCTTATGAATTTTTAATAATATATTGTGCGTATTTATCGGCGTCTATCTGAGGTATGGTACAGTGAAGGTATAATCCTTCAGCAACGTACTCTTCCTTATGAATGACGCCGTTTTTTCGTAGAATCGGAGCAATTTCCCCTTTGTGAAAGGGAAGAAGCAATTCCACTTCCACTTGGGTGGGGGGGAGTGCCTTAACGATTTCATCCAGCAAACGGTCAATGCCTTCTCCCGTCACGGCGGAAATGCCTATGCTTTCCCGAGGAAGTAAAAAGGGATGCTCCAGTTGGTCGATCTTATTATAAACCGAAAGAATGGGAATGTCACCGCACCCCAATTCTGCCAGAAGTCCATTGGTCACTTCTAAATGTTCCCGGGCTTCCGGGTTGGAAATATCACAAATATTTAAAATCACGTCTGCTTGGGCGGCTTCTTCCAAAGTGGAATGGAAGGCTTCCACCAAATGATGGGGGAGTTTGCGAATGAGCCCTACGGTGTCCACCAGCATCACCGTTCTGCCGTCCGGCAGTTTTAATCCTCTGGCACTGGGATCCAGAGTAGCAAAGAGCATATCTTCCGCCAGCACCCCGGCATCAGTCAAATAATTCATCAAGGTGGATTTCCCTGCGTTGGTGTATCCCACGATGGCAACCGTGGGCATGCCGTTTTTTCGCCGACGTTCCCGTTGGTTTTCCCGCCGTTGTTCAATTTCTTTTAACTGTTCGTTCAAAGCGTAAATTCTGCGACGAATGTGCCGTTTGTCGGTTTCCAGCTTGCTTTCCCCGGCACCCCGTCGCATCCCCACGCCCCCTTGACGGGAGAGCTTTTGCCCTTGCCCTGTCAGGCGGGGTAGAAGATAACGGTAACGGGCCAGTTCCACCTGAATCCGCCCTTCCCCCGAACAGGCACGTCCTGCGAAAATATCAAGAATCAGCAAGGTGCGGTCAATGGTGCGAACCCCTGTGACTTGTTCAATATTCCGTTGCTGTGTAGGGGAAAGTTCGGTGTCGAAAATCAGCAGATCAATATTCTGGTCCTGACAAAACTCGGTGATTTCTTCCAACTTGCCACTGCCGATAAAAGTAGCCTTTTCTGGGCAGGGAAGTTTCTGAGTCACCGTGGCAATCACTTCTGCCCCTGCGGTGTTGGTGAGTTCGGTGAGTTCCAGTAAAAGGGCTTCAGTATTCTCTTCGCCGGTATCCAGTGCAACCAATAAAGCACGTTCCGGGCGTTCTTCCAATTCAAACATGATACTCTCCTTGTAACAGGTGAAATTTGTATCATCACTATATCTTAGTTTTTTTAGAAAGTCAACCGTTTTCCCAGGAAAATCCATGCAAATTTTACTTGCAAAATTTCCCATAGATGTGATAAAATAAGGGTAGTACATGAGGAGGAGATCACTATGCCGGCTGATTTGCATTGCCACACCAAACTTTCTGACGGTTCGGTCAGCATTGAAGAATTGATTGCTTTAGGAAAGGCTGCGGGGCTGTCTGCCATCGCGGTTACCGACCATGACACCTTTGCCGGTGCCATGCGGGGAAAAATGCTGGGGGAACGTAGTGGGATCCAGGTGATTCCCGGGGCGGAATTCAGTTGCCGTGACGGGGAAACAGGCAGAAACGTTCACCTGCTTTGCTACCTGCCGGAATTTCCCGACCGTTTGCAAGGGCTTTGTAAAGAAATCGCCGCTCGGCGGAAAGAAGCAGGCCTGTTGATGGCGGCAAAAGTGATGAAGAAATATTCTCTTCCCAAAAGCCTTGTGCAGAAATGGATCAACGGTAGCACCAATCTTTATAAACAGCATATCATGTTGGCTTTGATGGATGCCGGGTACACCACCACCGTGTTTGGTGATTTGTACGACGAACTTTTCGGAGAAAACGGCTGGGCAAAGGTTCCCATCACCTATCCCTTGGTGGAAGAGGTATTGACCATGATTCACGAAGCAGGTGGGCTGGCTGTTCTGGCACACCCCTTCCATTACGATAGTGTTCATTTGATTTCAAAATTAGCACCCTTGGGGCTGGATGGGGTAGAAGTGTGGCACCATTCTGCCAATGAAGAACAACAGCAACAACTGATCGCCCTGTGTAAAGAATATGATTTGTGTATGACAGGGGGCAGTGATTTCCACGGCGCCAATGCCAGAACCGTCAATCCTTTGGGCACCACCACCATGGAAGATCCCTTTGTTAACCGTCTTCTTGCCGCCAAAGCAAGAAAACTACAAATGCAGGGAAAATAGAACCCAACGGCAGTTTTAATATTCAACAACGCCGCCGGGCGTTTCTTATGTTTGAAAAACAGTCTTATAAATCCTTACTCTTTTGCGATTTTTCGCAAAAGAGTATTTTTTTATTTTTTTCTCTTGACATTTGAAATGGGTTGTAATATAATACTAAACTGTATCAATATGGGTACATGTGCACCTGTGATACAGCCGTTTTTAAAGAAACAGGCAAAAAAAGATTGTAAATCCGGTCAATTTTTAAAGTTCAATTTTGAATGGAGTGGGAAAACCAATGGTTAATGTGAAGAAAGTACGCCTTGGTACCAACGAACGCATGAGCTTTTCTACCATCAATGAGATTTTGGAAATGCCTAACCTCATTGAAATTCAGAAATCCTCATACAAATGGTTTGTGGAAAAAGGTCTGCGGGAAGTATTATTCGAAATGCCTCCTATTTGCGACTACACAAACAATTTGGAATTAACCTTCGTTGATTACCGATTGGAGGACACCCCCAAATACAGCATCATCGAATGTAAAGAACGGGATGCCACCTATGCTGCTGCCCTGCGGGTAACGGCAAGACTGTTAAACCGTGAAACCGGTGAAATCAAAGAAAGCGAAGTTTTCATGGGGGACTTCCCCTTGATGACTCCCTACGGCACCTTCGTAATCAACGGTGCAGAACGGGCTATCGTGTCTCAGTTGATTCGTTCCCCCGGTGCTTACTTTGATGAAGCCATCGACAAATCCGGCCGTCATCTGTTTAGTTCAACGGTAATTCCTACCCGTGGCGCCTGGCTGGAATATGAAACCGACCAAAACGAAATTCTGTACGTTCGCATCGACAAAAACCGCAAATTGCCTTTGACCACCTTTATCCGTGCCATCGGATTGGGGAGTGACCAACAAATCAAAGACTATTTCGGTGAAAACGAACGGTTGCTGGTAACCATTGAAAAAGACGTTACCAAAAACACCGAAGAAGCTTTGCTGGAAGTTTATAAGAAACTTCGTCCCGGTGAACCCTTCACCGTGGAAGGTGCCGAACAACACATTAACAATTTGTTCTTTGACCCCACTCGGTACGACCTTTCCCGGGTTGGCCGCTATAAATACAATAAAAAGTTAGCATTGGCTCCCCGTGCTTTGGGGCGCGTGCTGACCCGCCCCGTTGCCGACCCCTTGACCGGTGAAGTGTTGGCAGAAGCAGGGGAACTCATCAGCCGTGAAATAGCTGACCTTCTGGACAAAAAAGGTGTTCATGAAATCTTCGTTGCAGTGGAATACGAAGGTGTGGAAAGTGAACACAAAATCATTTGTAACGGTACGGTGGAACTGTCCGATTACGTATCCTTCGACCCCGAAGAATGCGGGATCTACGAACGGGTATTCTTCGACGTTCTTTGCCGCTTGATGGAAGAAAACCAAGACGAAGAAAGCCTGAAAGCCGCTGTTATGGCTCATCGGGATGAATTGGTTCCTTCTCACATCACCGTAAATGATATTTTTGCCACCATCAGCTACATTCTGGGATTGCAATACGGCATCGGTAACGTGGACGATATCGACCATTTGGGCAACCGTCGTATCCGTTGCGTTGGGGAATTGTTGCAAAACCAATTCCGCATCGGTATCACCCGTATGGAACGTGTGGTTCGGGAAAAAATGACCATCCAAGCCCAAGACCTGGATGCCGTTACGCCCCAATCCCTCATCAATATCCGTCCTGTGGTTGCTGCCATTAAAGAATTCTTCGGTTCTTCCCCTTTGTCTCAATTTATGGATCAGGGCAACCCCTTGGCAGAACTTACCCACAAACGCCGTCTGTCTGCTCTGGGCCCCGGCGGTTTGTCCCGTGATCGCGCAGGGTTCGAAGTTCGTGACGTTCACTACAGCCACTACGGCCGTATGTGCCCCATCGAGACCCCTGAAGGTCCCAACATCGGTTTGATTTCTTATCTTGCCACCTATGCCCGTATCAATGAATACGGTTTTATTGAAGCACCCTATCGCCGTGTGGATAAAGAAACCGGCGTTGTGCTTAACGAAGTGGTTTACATGACCGCTGACATGGAAGACGACTATATCGTTGTTCAGGCTAACGAACCCTTGGATGAACAAGGCCGCTTTGCCCGTGCCAAGGTTTCTGCCCGTTGCCGTGATGAATTCATCGAAGTAGAACGGGAACAAGCCGACTTTATGGACGTTTCGCCTAAAATGGTTATCTCGGTTGCAACCTCACTGATTCCCTTCCTGGAAAACGACGACGCCAACCGTGCTTTGATGGGCGCCAACATGCAACGTCAAGCTGTGCCCCTGCTGAAAACTGATGCTCCTATCGTTGGTACCGGTATGGAATACAAAGCCGCCGTTGACTCGGGGGTTTGCGTATTGTGCGAACGGGCAGGTACTGTTACTCACGTACAGGCTGACCGTATTGACATCCTCACCGACGAAGGGGAAACCGACACCTACGAAGTAACCAAATTCCTTCGTTCCAACCAAGGTACCTGCATTAACCAACGTCCCGTTGTGAATGAAGGGGACCGTGTGGAAAAAGACCAGGTTATTGCTGACGGCCCTGCCACCGACCACGGTGAATTGGCTTTGGGTAAAAACGCCCTCATCGGCTTTATGACCTGGGAAGGTTACAACTACGAAGACGCCGTTCTCATTAACGAAAAAGTGGTTCGGGATGATGTTTTCACCTCTATCCACATTGAAGAATACGAATTAGAATCCCGTGACACCAAACTTGGGCCCGAAGATATCACCCGTGATATTCCCAATGTTGGGGAAGATGCCCTGAAAGATCTGGACGAACGGGGTATCATCCGTGTTGGTGCAGAAGTTCGCGCCGGTGACATTCTGGTTGGTAAAGTAACTCCCAAAGGGGAAACCGAAATGACCGCCGAAGAACGTTTGCTCCGCGCCATCTTCGGGGAAAAAGCCCGTGAAGTTCGTGATACTTCCTTGCGGGTACCCCATGGGGAATACGGCACCGTTGTAGACGTAAAAGTATTTGATCGTCACAACTGTTCCGAACTCAACCCCGGTGTTAATATGGTGGTTCGCTGCTATATTGCTCAAAAACGGAAGATCTCGGTTGGGGATAAAATGGCTGGTCGCCACGGGAATAAGGGTGTTGTATCCCGTATTTTGCCTGTGGAAGATATGCCCTTCCTGCCCGACGGTACTCCTTTGGATATCGTTCTTAACCCTCTGGGCGTTCCTTCCCGTATGAACATCGGTCAGGTACTGGAAGTTCATCTGGGTTATGCTGCCCGTGCTTTGGGTTGGAAAGTTTGCACCCCCGTATTCGACGGTGCTCACGAAGAAGATATCCGTGAATGCTTGAAACAAGCAGGCCTTGCGGAAGACGGAAAAACCGATCTGTATGACGGTCGTACCGGTCGCAAGTTCGATAACCGTGTAACCGTTGGTGTTATGTACTTCCTGAAACTGCACCACTTGGTTGACGATAAAATCCATGCCCGTTCCACCGGTCCTTATTCCTTGGTTACCCAACAACCTTTGGGTGGTAAAGCCCAATTCGGTGGCCAACGGTTCGGGGAAATGGAAGTTTGGGCACTGGAAGCTTACGGTGCTGCTTACACCCTGCAAGAAATTCTGACTGTCAAGTCGGACGACGTTGTGGGTCGTGTAAAAACTTACGAAGCCATTGTGAAAGGTCAAAACGTTCCCAAGCCCGGTGTTCCTGAATCCTTTAAGGTTCTGATTAAAGAATTGCAATCCTTAGGGTTGGATGTTAAGGTTCTGGACCAAGCAGGGGAAGAAATCGACCTGAAACAAACCTTTGAAGATGACGATGACGTGGTTGGTATTCCCGTTCACATGGAAGAAGAACTGGTTGCCGATACCATGGAAGGGTTCGGCATGGAAGACGCAGAGGGCAATCCCATTGTGGATGAAACCGAAGGGGAAGAGGACTCTTACTCTGAAGTGGAAACCTTTGACGACACCGTGGACGAACAATATTAAAGGAGGTAGTTTTGATGCAGACAGAAACCAAAAAAGAATTGGAATTCGAATCCATTAAAATCGGTCTTGCTTCTCCGGAACAAATCCGCAGTTGGTCTTACGGTGAAGTAACAAAACCCGAAACCATCAACTATCGTTCCTTAAAACCCGAACGGGACGGTTTGTTCTGCGAACGCATTTTCGGGCCCACCAAGGACTGGGAATGTCATTGCGGTAAATACAAACGTATCCGCTATAAAGGTCGCGTTTGCGACCGTTGCGGTGTTGAAATCACCCGTGCCAAGGTTCGTCGTGAACGGATGGGCTCCATTGAATTGGCTGCCCCTGTTTCTCACATCTGGTACTTTAAAGGGATTCCTTCCCGTATGGGCTTGATTTTGGATATTTCTCCCCGTTTGTTGGAACAAGTTTTGTACTTTTCTCAATATATCGTTACCGATCCCGGTGACACCCCCTTGGTACAAAAACAGTTGCTCAACGAAAAACAATACCGGGAAATGGTGGAAAAATACGACGATGCATTTGAAGCCATGATGGGTGCAGAAGCCATTAAGAAATTGTTGGCTGAAATTGACCTGGAAACTTTGAGCAAAGAAATTCGTGAAGAATTGGAAACTGCCACAGGTCAAAAACGCATTAAGATTCTGAAACGGTTAGACGTTGTAGAATCCTTCCGTTTGTCCGGCAACCGCCCCGAATGGATGATTCTGGACGTTGTTCCCGTTATCCCCCCCGATCTGCGTCCTATGGTTCAGTTGGACGGTGGACGTTTTGCCACTTCCGACCTGAACGATCTGTACCGTCGGGTCATCAACCGCAACAACCGTCTGAAACGGCTGTTGGAATTGGGCGCTCCCGATATCATTGTTCGCAATGAAAAACGGATGCTCCAGGAAGCGGTTGACGCTTTGATTGAAAACGGTCGTCGCGGCCGTCCCGTAACCGGTCCCAGCAACCGTCCCTTGAAATCCCTTTCGGATATGCTCAAAGGGAAACAAGGCCGTTTCCGTCAGAACCTTCTGGGGAAACGTGTTGACTATTCCGGCCGTTCGGTTATCGTTGTTGGTCCCGAACTGAAAATGTATCAATGCGGTTTGCCCAAAGAAATGGCTTTGGAATTGTTCAAACCCTTTGTTA
The DNA here is from genome assembly GCA_045593325.1 of Acutalibacteraceae bacterium. Classification (GTDB taxonomy): domain Bacteria; phylum Bacillota; class Clostridia; order Oscillospirales; family Acutalibacteraceae; genus UMGS1484. Next base: position 82,053 of record JAZNWL010000065.1, read on the forward strand.
TGAAACGTTTGGTGGAAACCGGTGCTACCGCGAACATCAAACAAGCCCGTAAAATGATTGAACGGGCAAAAGACGAAGTGTGGGATGCTTTGGAAATCGTAATTAAAGACCATCCTGTACTTCTCAACCGTGCTCCTACCTTGCACCGTTTGGGGATCCAGGCCTTTGAACCCGTGCTGGTAGAAGGCCGTGCTTTGAAACTGCATCCCTTGGTATGTACCGCTTACAACGCCGACTTCGATGGTGACCAGATGGCTGTTCACGTACCCCTTTCTGCAGAAGCACAAGCGGAAGCCCGTCTTTTGATGTTGGCTGCCAACAACCTGCTGAAACCCTCTGACGGGAAACCTGTTGCCGTTCCCACCCAGGACATGGTTTTGGGTTCTTACTACCTCACCTTGGTTCGGGAAGACGAACCCGGTGTTGGCAAAGTGTTTAAAGACCGTGACGAAGCCCGTATGGCTTATGATGCCGGTATCATCGGTCTTCATGCTCCCATTAAGGTTCGTTATAAAGGCAAAAACCAACAAGGGGAACCCATCACCCGTATTTTGAATACCACCATGGGTTATATCATTTTCAATGATTCCATTCCCCAAGATCTTGGCTTTGTTGACCGTAGTGTAGAAGGTCATGAATTGGATTTGGAGATCGGCTTTGATATGGATGAAAACGGTAAACCCGTTGTTTCTAAAGTAGGGAAGGGGAAATTGGGTAAAATCATCGACCGTTGTATTAAGGTCCATGGTACCACCGTTACCTCTGAAGTGTTGGATAACATCAAATCCACCGGGTATCATTATTCTACCCGCGGTGCCATCACCGTTGCCGTTTGCGACGCTGTGATTCCTCCTGCTAAGAAACAAATGATTGCCGACGCGGAAGCCGAAATTGACGTAATCAGCCGTAAATTCAAACGGGGTTATATCAGTGACGAAGAACGTCATCGTTTGGTTGTTGACGTTTGGGATAAAACCACCAGCGACGTTTCCAATGCCTTGAAAGACAACTTGGAAGAATACAACCCCATTTATATGATGGCCGATTCCGGCGCTCGTGGTAGCATGAACCAGATTCGTCAGTTGGCCGGTATGCGTGGTTTGATTGCCAATACCTCCGGTCGTACCATCGAAACTCCTATTCGTTCCAACTACCGTGAAGGGCTGAACATTCTGGAATACTTTATTTCCTCCCGTGGTGCCCGTAAAGGTCTGGCTGATACCGCTCTGCGTACCGCTGACTCCGGTTACCTGACCCGTCGGCTGGTTGACGTTTCTCAGGACGTTATCATCCGTGAAGAAGATTGCGGTGCTGAAATCGGTATTGAAGTATACGATATCAAAGAAGGCAAGAACGTAATCGAACCCCTGTCCGAACGTTTGGTTGGTCGTTATCTCATTGAAAACTTCTACCATCCCGTTACCGGTGAGTTGGTTATGGACAATGAACACATGATGACCGATGAAGACGCCGCCCGCATCGTGGCAACCGGGGTGGAACGTTTGAAGATCCGTTCGGTTCTTAACTGCCGCGCTAAACACGGTGTATGTAAAAAATGTTACGGTGCTAACCTTGCCAACGGCAAACTGGTTTCCCAAGGGGAAGCAGTTGGTATCGTAGCTGCTCAATCCATCGGCGAACCCGGTACCCAGCTTACCATGCGTACTTTCCATACCGGTGGTATCGCATCGGCAGAAGATATTACCCAAGGTTTGCCTCGTGTTGAAGAATTGTTCGAAGCCCGTCGTCCCAAGAAAGCCGCCATCATCGCAGGGATTCCCGGTGTGGTTCGTATTCAGGAAGTAAAACGCAATTACGAAATCACCATTACCAACGATGAACTGGCTGACGAACGGAAATATACTATTCCTTACGGCTATCATATCGTTGTGGAAGACGGTATGACCGTAAAAGCAGGTCAATCCTTAACCGAAGGTTCTTTGTATCCCCAAGACGTTCTGGATGCCTGCGGTGTTGAAGCCGTTCAGGACTATATCATTGCTCAGGTTCAAAGCGTATACCGCACCCAGGGTGTAGATATCAACGACAAACACATCGAAGTTATTGTTCGTCAAATGATGAAGAAATACAAGATTCTGGATGCCGGTGATACCGACCTGTTAGGCGGAACTTTGGCAGAACGCAGCCGTTATTACATTGAAAATGAAAAGCTGCAACAACGGATCGCCAATGGCGAAACCCGTCCCGATGGCGAATCTTTGCGTCCCGCCACCTACGAACCCATGCTTCTGGGTATCTGTAAAGCTGCTTTGGCTTCTGACTCATTCCTTTCTGCTGCATCCTTCCAGGAAACCGCTAAGGTGCTGACCGATGCCGCCATCAAAGGAAAGATCGATCCCCTGATCGGCTTGAAAGAAAACGTTATCATCGGTAACCTGGTTCCCTCCGGTACCGGCATGAAAAACAATTATCTGGATTGGGAAGAAGGGGATGGTCAACACGCCACCATCCGTGACGCTTATGCCGCCCAACTTGCCGAAGAAGCCCTTCAGGAAACTGACGATGTAGAAGAATCGGAAAAAGAAACTGAAGAATAATCTAAAGAAAAACCGAGTTGCTTAACGGCAACTCGGTTTTTTTGAAAAAAACTGCAATTTTGGTGAGATATTTTACTCCTTTGTGTGTTTAAGTAGTAGAAAGAGGGGGCAGTGAAAATAGCCAAAAAAGAAATCTCGATTTTGTTAAATGTGTTTATTGATAAATATACTTCCGTGAAATACAATATAAGTACACCCAAGGGTGATGATTTTTAACAAGGAGATGATTTCTATGGTAACCGCCAAAACAAAAATTCGCAAAACCTTTCTTGTTCTCTTGTGTATGATTTTGGTGTACACCCCCGCAGGGCATTCTTTCCTTGGCCCCGGCATTTCATTGGCGGCAACAACCATAGGAACCATTACCGCAACCGATACGGTTTCTCCTATTGGCGGGCAGGTGGAACCAATGGCAGATGCTACCGCTTATAAGGTGAGTAATGTACTGGTAAGAATAACAATAAGGCACAATGATGTTAATTCTGCAACATTTGAAGTGCAGGGAACAACATCAGCTCAATTACATAAATATACTTGTGGGGATATTTCAGAACAGCAATTATATGATGGCTTTGGGGAA
>JAZNWL010000066.1:0-13172 GCA_045593325.1 Acutalibacteraceae bacterium
ATTAAGGGGCAAATGACACAGTACTGTAAAAGTAGCACTGCCGCCACTTCCATGCCATACAGGGTGGTGGTGGTCGGATTGATAGCGTAATAATGATATTCCGAAGAAAAAACTCCCAACCAAATCAAGAGGGTAATGACGGCAATGGTAATCAGCCCCACCAATCCCATGATTCGGGTTTGGCGGATCCCTTCTTTAAACAGACCGTAAGAAAAGAATTTTTTATTCATGGCTTAATTCCTCCCATACATCCTTAAAATCGTAGCCCAGGGCGGTCATTTCATATAAAAAGACTTCTTCCAGGGTCAAAGGCAACACTTCGCACAGCAGAGGATTTTTGGCAAGTATCGTCTGCTCAATTTCTCCCCGCTCACCCCGAACGATGATATTTGCCACCGAGCCGTGTTTTTCAAAGGAAACCACGTCTAAATCGGCAAAGAATCTTTGGTCATAGTCAAAAGCGAAGGCGGTTTGCACCTTGGACACCCCTGTTTTCAGGTGAGACACGTCGCTTTCCAGCACCACGTCCCCTTTGTGGAGAAGCACCAGCTGGTCGCAGGTATCTTCCAATTCCCGCAGGGAGTGGGAGGTGATGATTACCGTGGCGTTTCGCTCTGCCACGTCGTTGCAAATATAACTTTTCACCACTTTCCGCATCATAGGGTCCAACCCGTCAAAGGTTTCGTCGAACAGCATATATTTGGGACGAACCGACAGGGCAAGCAAAATGGCGGCTTGCCGTTTCATGCCCTTGGAAAAACTGTGAATGGATTTGTTTTTGGGTAACCGAAAGGCGGATACCAGAGCTTCAAAGCGGGTATCGTCAAAGGTTTGATACACGTTTTTATAAAACTGCGCCATGCGCACCAGGTTGGCACCGGGTAAAAAGAATAATTCGTCCGGCACAAACATCATATCCTGTTTCACTGTGGGGTTTTCAAAAACAGGTTGGCCGTCCACCGTGATGGTACCGCCGTCCGCCTGATAAATGCCTGCCAGCACCCGCAAAAAGGTGGACTTCCCTGCCCCGTTGGAGCCCACCATACCGTAGATGCATCCATCGGGAATTTGGCAGGAAACTTTATCTAACGCAATAAAACTGTCAAAAGCTTTGGTTAGTTCCTTTGCTTCAATCATGGTTTTTTCTCCTTTCATCCAGAACCCCGTTGACGTAGGCTTGCAACTCCTGGGGGTCCATGCCGTTGTCCAACAGCTGATTCAAAAAGGCACCAAGCCGGGGTAACTTTTCACGGGCGCCTTGCCCCAGCACCGCTTTGGCATTGGGACTGACAAAACACCCTTTCCCTGCCACCGAATAGGTAATGCCGGCGTTGCACAGGTGGGTGTAGGCTTTTTGAATGGTGTTGGGATTGACCGAAAGCTCACAGGACAAACTGCGGACCGAAGGCAGTTGGCTGTCAGCCGGATAAACCCCTGCTGCAATCAGTTGGCTGATTCGGTCCACCAACTGGTCGTAGATGGGTTTGCGGGACATTAAATCGATTCGTATCATAAGGATATTTCTCCTTCTTTTGGATTCTCAATAATGGCACAGGAACGTAGGACAAAAAATCAAGTGAAATGTACTGCCCATAAGCTTTATACAAACCAATTCACCTTATGCTAATCATCTTCTACAAAAACATGCCCCATCGAAGGTCATGTTTTTGAACCTACCTGCCCTTTTTTCCACCCTGAACGTATCACACACGCCTATCGGGCAGAAGAAAAGGGCATCCTGTACCATTCTTGAGAATCCACTCTTAACAATGTGCACAACTGTACTATGTGTATTAGTACAGTTGTAGAATAACATAGACTTTTCTCTTTGTCAAGGGGGAATTTGGTAAAAAAAAGCCCCCTCTGATGAGGGGGCTATGGAACTATTGCAATTCAATGGGGAATTTTTCTATTTTTCCAACGGCATATTTTAAGATTTCCAAGGCATCTTTAGCATTGATGCCTTCTTTGCCGTCCACTTCGGCTGCCAATTTTTCCTCATCTTTCAGGTCCAGTTTGCCAACGGCGGCTTTCAGCACCATCAGGGCGTCTTTGGCATCCACCGAATGGTCACCGTTTACGTCCCCATAGGAAATATCTGGGTCGGGAACGTCGGTGGGGGTGGGGTCTTTCAGGGTGACAAAGTCAATGTCATTTTCTCCCGCAAAGGTTTCGGCCACAGAGTCTGCATAGCCGTAAATGGTGGCAGGGCATATAGAGAAGGCTTTAGGGTGAATATAGGTGGTTCCCCGGGTAACGGTAACCGATTTCAGAGCGGTGCAATATTGGAAGGTCTTTTCTTCCAGACGGGTGACCCCCTGGGGGATTTTGAGTTCGATTAAGCCGGAGCAGGTATAGAAAGCCTCTTTGCCGATGGCGGTCAAGCCTTCGGGCAGGATGAGGGTTTTCAATTTATAGCACCCGGCAAAGGTTTGCTCCCCAATGGTGGTTACGCTTTGGGGGATATTGATTTCTTCCAGGATTTCGCAACGCAGGAACAGGCTGTCCCCCAGGGCAGTTACAGATTCAGACAATTTCACGTCTTTCAGGTTCACGCAATCGGTAAAAACACCGCTGCCCATTTCGGTTAGGGTATCGGGAAGAACCACCTGTGTGAAGGCGGTGCATCCTTCAAATACTTTATTGCCCAATTTTTTCAAACTTGCAGGCAAGGTGAGGTTCCCCAGCACTTTACAGCCGGCAAAGGCAGAGGCACCAATGGTTTCCACCGAATCGGGAATGGTTAAGGTTTCCAACTTGGAACACTCGCTGAAAGCATTCCCGCTGATCAGAGTTAAAGTGGAAGGCAAAGTCACGTTGGCTAAATTGGAACAACGGGTAAAGGCACCGTTGCCAATGGAAGTGATTCCTTCGTCAATCACGATTTCGGTTAACGAGGTACACCCGCTGAGAATTTGAGCAGGCAATGCGGTCATACCTGCAGGGAAAAAGATCTCCACCAGTTGGGAACAACCGTCAAAGGCTTTTCCCCCCAACTGGGTGATGCTGTCGGGCAACTCAACGTTGGTTAAGTATTTGCATCCGCGGAAGGCGGCGGTGCCGATGGTGGTTACTTTATTGCCCAGTTCCACGCTATCCACCGAAGTGCGGTAAAAGGCGTTATCACCAATTTCGGTAAGACCAGCAGGAAAGTTGATGCGATACAACAAGGACGCTTCATAAAACGCCCGTTTGGGAATGACCGTTACCCCGGTGGACAAGGTGATCTTTTCCAGGTTACTGCACAGTTCACACATGCTGTCCCCTAAGGTTTTGACGGTATTGGGCATGGAAAGGGTATTAATGGTTTTGTTATTATAAAAGGCTTTGTCCCCAATGGCAACTACAGGGGCGCCCCCTAAGGTTGCGGGAATAACCACGGCGGTGTCGCTCCCCAGGTATTTGGTGACGGTTACCTCGCCGTTTTCCACAGTGAATTCAAAATCACTTTCGGCGGCAAAGGCGTTGACAGGCAAAACCATAAACATCAGCATTGCCACCAGAACTAAAGAAATCAGTTTTTTCATAAAAAATACCTCCTGAAGGGAATGATCGTATTCAGTATAACATTCACATTTGAAAATGTAAACAAATGATTAAAAAATCTAAAAAAATCCCTCTTACGTTTTCTAACGCAAGAGGGAACGATTATATTTCGTCGGGTAGTTCTTCAGGGGGCAGCTCTAACAATTCCGGATTTTTCAAATATTTACAGAACAGTTTAATGGCGTTGGCATAATAGAAACCGTCGCAAATGCGTTCATCCACCACAAAGCGGAAATTCATGACCTTTTTCTTTTCCAGTTCACCTTCCCCATTGGGAGCATACTGGGTCAATTTTTTACCGATTGCCAAAAAGCAGGAATTGGTGCCGAACTCATACAAATGATGATACACCGAATCAATGCCCAACGAACCCACGTTGGTGACGTAAGAACTCACGTGGAAGGGACTTGCCCGATAAATGAATTTGGGAAGTTTTCCGAATTTATCCAAATTCCGCAAAACCATGACCACGAAACTTTTCAGCCAGGTGGGAATATAGGAGAAAAAGCGATTAACAGCGTCCGACTGATTGGATTCGGAATCGAAGGCTTCTTCCAGATTCTTGTCGAAGGTTTCCATCACGTCCCGCAGGGTATCGGTGGGTTGGAAAACCGGCAACACTTCGGTTTCTTCCCCGTCCATGGAAAGGGTGCGTTTTACGGTCATGCCGAAGCGGATGTTATTATGGGAAAAGATTTTCTTGCCCGCCACAAAACGGTTGATTCGGGGGCGCAGGGCGTACACCCGCACCATGGCCGCCAGAATCACGTGCATGGTATGCAAATGAGGAAGGTCTTCCCTTCTTTTTCTTCTGACAAATTCTTCCAGGGTGGCAATGTCCACCGTTTCTTCAAAGAAAACTTCACTGTCGCACCGATTGCGCATAATGACGGGAATAATATGAAAAGGCAGGTCCAAATCCCGCACCCGATAACCGTCGTAACGGTCCCCAAAGCGGCGTTTGCGTTTGGGAACGGCGGGTTTTTGCACCGCGTTTTGTGCTTGTTGTTCTTGTACTTGTTGGGACATAATGAAAAAACCTCCCCAAAGAAGATATGAGCCACACACAGTAATTATACATGAACCGACAAAAAATTACAAGATTTTTCTTTTTGGAAATAAGGTATAACAAGAAAAACAGGCTTTCGGGGGATACCCGAAAACCTGTTTTTAGAATCTAATCTTACCTTACGGTTTATCTTTCTGCTATATTTTATGAAATAAGCCTTGAAAAATTCCAAAAGGCGGTTATGCTATGGGCAAACGATTAGGCTTCTTCTTTTTGTTTTGCAAAGCATTCGCTGCAATAAACAGGGCGATCTTCCCGGGGTTGGAAAGGAACCTTTGCTTCCCCACCGCAAGCAGCGCAAGTGGCAGTGAACCATTCTCTTTCGCCTCTGGCGGCATTTTTCCGTGCATCACGGCAGGCTTTGCACCGTTGGGGTTCGTTTACGAAACCTTTTTCGGCGTAAAATTCCTGTTCACCGGCGGTGAAAATAAATTCAGAGCCGCATTCCTTGCAGGTGAGAGTTTTGTCTTCGTACATGATTGTTTACCTCGCTTGAAAAAATAGTTTTTGCCCTAGGACGGATTTGCACCGTCACCTTTGAAACCAACGCTCTTCTGACATAAGCTACTGAGAGCATTTATAAATCCAGCTGTTTGATTTTTCGCCTTGCACGGCACAAGGCATTGTCTACCGTTTTGAGACTGGCACCCAAACGAGCGGCAATTTCATCGTATTCGCAACCGCCCAAATACAGTAAAAAGGCTTGTTGCTCCAAACCCGACAACACTTCCCCCAGTTTTGACAAAAGCCAACGGAAACTGTCTTTGGATTCTACAATGGCTTGGGGACTTTCGCTACCGGCAAAGTCGTTCTCCCAATCTTCCAGGGAAACCAGGGTACCCACGGGAATCTTCTTTGCCCCCAAGGACGACCGCACCACCGAAATAATGCTACGGTCAATACAAAGCAAGGCGAAGGTACGGAAAGATGCCCCTCGGTCTTCCCGAAAGGCGTCAATGGCGCCCATCAGACCAATCATACCCTCCTGGGCAAGGTCCTCCGGGTCAAACCCGCTGCCTGCATATCCCGACACCCGACTTTTTACCAGAGGGATATATCGGCTGATGAGACGAATACGGGATGCTTCATCACCCTTTGCTGCGGACAGTGCCAGAGATTCGTCCGACAGGAATTTTTCTTCATTGGAATGGTGATTCATGGACCGCTCCCCTTATCTTTGTACGCTTATATCATACTACTTTTTAGCAGAAATGTCAACATTTAACTGAAAGTTTATAAAAAATACCCAACAAAATTGGTTATTTTCGTCAAAAATTACCAGGGGTAGACTTCATGTGACAAAATTCTCCCCGACGTTTTAAGCACTTTAACCAAAAACCAAGAACGGCAGTTCACCCCACTTTTCTTAACAACAAAATTCTTTTGTTGAAAATTACAACGAAACGGAGTTCCTTTTTTCTTTTTGCATCAAGAAAAACAAAGTACGGGAGGGGAAACCCCTCCCCTACAACCGAACTCGGCTTTTTCGTAGGGGAGGCGTTTCGCCTCCCGAAAATCAACCACTTTATCTTCATGCGGTTCTGTGCCGCCCCCCAATTATATTCCGCTACGATCAAACAACGGAAAATAGGCAAAAATGGTGCAGAATGGCATTTTTCTTCGTCACACAAGGCGTACGATGGTACGTCGTGTGGCGAAAAAATGACAAATTGGTGCAAAGACGGGTGCCCCTCGATGGGGTACCCGTCTTTCAATAACCACAGTTGTTGATATATACAAAGAAAATAACAAAACACAAAACAAGCACATTACCATCCAATATATCCTTTTTGCAACAATGGTTCTGTGCCGTTATCGCCTATTTTCCCTTACGCCCAGAGGTTTTGGGGATATACCCCACTTGCCACCAAAGCGCGGATAGAATCGGTGACCATTTGTTTATCTTCGGGATAGGTTACCCCATACCAACGGTCGTCGGTAGCGGCAACTTTTACGGTGCAATAGCCTGCCCGCAGAAGATTTTCCACTTCTTCCGGAAGCAAATATTCCCGTTTCAAGGGATCATTGGTAGGTTCAGCCATAAAGCGAACCATACCTTCTTCCAATTTTTGGAACAGGTCGGGGGTGAAGCCGAAAAAGTTCATGGAAACCACCGAATCCAGGGGCAATTCCACAACACTGCCGTCATCCTTGGTGGACAGGGCAACGCCGTTTCCTTTTTCGATCTTTTTGTTTTCTTCAATGGAAAGCAGTTGACCGTCAGCCACCTTACAAACCCCACGGGAAACACTGCCGTTGTCGGTGAGGGTGTTTTTCAAAATATACCCTGCCATCATATACTGGGGTTTCTCGTCGGTTTTTTCGGCGGTTAAATGGTCATACACCAGTTGGAAGGCTTTGGGGCCGTAATAATCGTCGGCATTGATGACGGCGAAGGGGCTGTCCACCACGTTGCGGCAACACCAGATGGCATGGCCGGTGCCCCAGGGTTTGGTGCGTTCGGCAAGACCTTCGCAACCCTCAGGCAGATCGTTGGTGGCTTGGAAGGCATACTGCACGTCAATATGTTTTGCCACGGCATCCCCGATCTCTTCTTTAAAAATGCCTAAATTTTCTTCTTTAATCAAAAATACCACGCGGTCAAATCCCGCTTTTTTGGCATCGTAAATGCTGTAATCAATGAGTTTTTCATTGTTGGGGCCGATTTTTTCCAGCTGTTTCAAACCGCCGTAACGACTGCCCATGCCGCCTGCCATGATTACCAGGGTTGCTTTTGCCATAGATTGCACATCCTCTTGTTTATTTTTCATCATTATACTCCTTTTTTCCAAAAAATGCAATAGCCCTTTCTCTTTTTGGAGAAACCTACCCAAAGGTCAGCCTGAAATGAAATATTGACAGCCGGTTTGGTTCTGTGGTAGATTATGTATGTAAGGTTCTCTTGGATAAAGGGAAACACCCAGGTTGAAGAACACGCAACTATAAACACCAAGCAAATTGATATATTTGGGAGGTTATAGAATGAAACGAATAATCTGTTTTTTACTTGTGGTACTTATATTATTCCCCTCCTTGACCGCATGGGAAACAACCTATGCCTGGGGGGACGTGGACGGTAACGGCAAGATCAATGCCGGTGATGCATTAAAAGTATTACAATATGCCGTGGGGAAAACTACCTTATCAGACGCTCAACTGGCGGTGGCCAACGTGAGCGCCACAGAAAAAATTGATGCGGGGGATGCTCTTATGATTTTAAAATATGCCGTAGGAAAATTAGATCGCTTTCCGGCAGATATCCCGTCGGATACCCCGGGGATGACCGAAGAGGAACTTTATTACGCCAACCGGGATCGGTATTACGGAGTAGACGGTTCGGATTTTTATGATCCCGATTTGGAAAATCTGAATATCGATGATGCCCAAAACCTGGTGAATGCCTTAGGTGCGTCGGCTGAGAATAGCGATATTGCGGGGTATGGGCTGAACAACGAATATCATCTGGATTATACCCGTATTTCCGATGAAGCCAAAGCCCAGGGAACCATTACCCGATATCATACCGCCAACAAACTGGAAGGTACCCTTACGCTCCAAGACGGTTCGGTGTTGACCTATCAGGTCCCCACCCAGGTAACCGCCTATTCTGCCGTTCCCTTCCAATACACCCTGATAGCCGGGGGCAGAGAACAGCGTATGCACGTAGGGGTCACCACTTGGGAAGAACCCCATCGGTCGAAAGACCCCAAAGCATTGTATTTTGAAAACACCCTGCCGGATAACGTGAACATTTCAGTGGAATATAACGGATATATCCAAGCAGATTCCCTTTCGGGTGTCGTCCCTTCCTGGTCAGCAATACCAACCCAAGATACGCAAGGAACCCACTATCCCGGCTACAACGTAGGTCAGCTGGTAAAATCCGGCACCATTCCCGCCGGCAAGGACACCTGGCTAAAATTTACTGCCACCAATACAGGCAACACCATTCTGAAAGGGGATGGTATGGGCTATTTTAATATTACACCAACCCTTTATAAGAAGAATGACGCAGGGACCTACGAAAAGGTTGCCGGAGTGGATAATAAAACCGTTCGGATGCTGGACTTGTGGTATCCCGGCGAAACCTTGGAGTTTTATACCCGATTCACCAATTATTCCGCTTATCCTGTGGGAGAATATCGAGTGAGGCTGTCGGGCGAGCTTGCCAATGAGCAAGAGTCTCCCGACTGGGCCGCCATGTACTCCACCGGCCGTCAAGTTACCAAGTCCTACTTTTCCTTTACGGTAAGCAACAACCCTTCGGTAACCGAACCCGAAGACGTGCAGACCCAACAGGTAGGCAATGTCGTGCGGAATGGTTGGCTGGGCACCTATGAAGAATTCCAGACCTCTTTCCATACCCATCGGTCCGCCAGCAACGATCCTGCCAAGCCGGAACAGGAAACTTTCTATTTCCAACCTGCTCCTTGGGACACCACCCTTACTTTACGCTTGATTTCTGATACCACCGGCCAGATGAATATGGTTGCCATTCCGTTGAAGGTGGAATCCGATTCCCTGCAGATCACCCTGAATCCCTATAACCAACATTACGTAATCAAGGAAGACGGTACCCGTGAGCCTATCCTTGCCACCCAGAACATGGCGGATATGCGGGGGAACTTCCAGGATACGCCTTATGCCCGGGAAACGGTGATCAACGATCTGAAAAATATGAAGGAGGCAGGCATCAATTACCTGACCTCTACCATGGCATTTTCCTATACCACAGGTACGGCAAGAATGTCCATTAACTCTCTGCGGTTTATGATGGACTGTGCCCAAACCATGGGCTTTCAATTTGAAGGCTACGGCATATATCCCTACGAAGATGCCGCCAAGAAATACAGCCCCCTTGTTCAATCCTACGCGGGCGCTGACGGAACGAAAAACAATAACACCGTGGTGGGACAGCTTGCCAACTGGAGCTATGAACGGTTCGGGGGGATGTTCTGGTCCAACAACAAAGGGGTCACCCCCATTGCTCAGGAGGATAGCCGTGGCTGGCTGACCATTGACCACGACTGGCGGATGGATCTGAACGATGCAACCGTAACCGGCTTACAGGCCTTTTTGAAAGAAGCCTATGGAACCATTGATAAACTCAATGCTGCCTATGGATCGAATTATAAAGATTTTTCCCAAATCGATCCCCGAAACGAAGGGCAGTTAGACAATAACAAATATTATAACTTTACCCACCTTACCCCGTGGGATATCTATCACGAGCGATCGGATGCCATCCGCCAGATGGATCTATACCGCACCTACCGACGGGTGGAGGACTACAGAGAAGCCCTTTCGGTTATGAATATCCCCGATGCAAAGATGATCGCCCGGTATGAAAGCAGTCCTATTGTTACGGTTGGGCTGAAACCGAACACCAAAAACGCTCACTATCGGGAAACCTATTACCAGATGCAACGGGCGGCCCTGGTGGGCGAGGTGCTGGCGGCGTCTGATGCAGTATGCGGGGTAAGCACCTATCAAAACACCCCCTACACCGCTCCCGAAACCTATGAACTGACCAAACACGCAAGCCGGGCAGGGCTGACGGTAATGAACTATCATATGCATTATCGGGAACAGGTGTACAATCCCTACTATGGAAATTCCAAAGCGGTGAATAACCTTCATCTTGCCAACAACGATATGAAGGTAACCTCCATTAAAACCTCCTCTGCCCTGTTCCCCGCTTTGAAAGCCACCTATGAAGCCGGCGGCATTCCTGCGGTGATGTGGATGGACTATTATTGCAACGGGTATATCACCCGTACTTCCTATAAGGAAATTCAATTTTATACACAGAAAATAAAAGAGATGCTGGCAACCCAAGAGGGGCAAGCCTGGGCAACCGATTTTGAGGTGGCAGGCAGTGAGGTAAACCGAGAAGCCGGTCATATCTGGAGTTACGATTCCGCCTATGTGGAAGAACTGATTGCCGATACCCCACGGTATAACCGTTTTACCGATTAAAAGAAACAATAAAGGCCTCGTTGAAAAAATCATCGAGGTCTTTATCTTTTCCCAAAACTGTGGTAAAATGAAGAAAAAACAAGGAGTGGTGTTCATGCCTTACATTCAAATTAAAGCCTACCCCAAAGACAAAGAAATTCAAAATCGGGTGGCAGAAAGAATCAACCAAATTTTCCTGGAAGAATGGGGTTGCCCCCAAAGCGCCATCAGCCTTTCTTTTGAAGAAGTGGATCCCGCTCTTTGGGTTTCCACCGTGGAACAAACCGAAATTGACCCCAAAGCCGATACCATGGCGATTTTTAAGGGTGAAAAGCGGTATGAATAGTCGGTTGGCGTGGGTTGACCTTGCCAAACTTGTGGGGATCTTCCTGATGGTGTTATGCCACGGGGTGGTGCCTGCCGTTTTTGACGACATGGTACACGCCTTTCACATGCCCTTGTTCTTTGTGTTGTCGGGATACTGCTTTTCGGCAAAACGGCACCCAAATTTTGGGGAATTCATAAAAAGCCGTACCCGTTCTTTGCTGATTCCCTACATATTTTGGAGTGTGGTTATTTTTACGGGGTGGGAAATCTTTTACTTTTTCACCGCCCCTGACAGCATGATTTCCCTGAAGCAGTTTTGCTACTACTTTTTTTATGACAATGCCTCTTACTCCCCTTTTTGCGCGGTGCAATGGTTTTTAACCTGTATGTTTTTGGCTCAAGTGGCGGGGTGGTTGGTGTTGCGGATGACCAAAGAACGGGTCTTCCCCACCCTGTTGTTGACCCTGTTTTTGGGGATTTTGGGGTGGCTGATTGGCTTTTTTCCTGTGCGGTTGCCCCTGGCTTTGGACGTGGCGATTTCCGCCGCCGCTTTTTTCCTGGCGGGGTGGCTGATTGCCCGTATTCCCAAACAAAGTCTGATCTTCCATCCCCTTGCCCTGCTGGTTTTTTGGGGTCTTGGGGGCGTTCTTTCCTACGGCAACGGCAGTGTGAATATGCGGTTGATTCGGTTCCACCATCCCCTTTTCTTTTATATTGCCGCTGTGTTACTTTCGGTGGGGGCGATGGGGGTTTGCTATCACCTTGCCAAAGGGAAGATTCCTAAACTGTTCCTTTGGTTGGGGCAAAACACCCTGCCTGTTCTGGTGCTGAACCAAGTGTTTATACAAGCCTTAAAGCTTATCTTTTCCACAAGAAATCAGTGGATCTGGTTCCTGCTTTCGGTGGGGGTCATGGGGATGATGATTCCCTGCATTGGGTTGTTAAACAAGTTTGCCCCCTTTTCGGTGGGAAAGATTGTAAAAAAACAAAAAATGTGATATACTAACAATATTCTGATTAAAGATTGGTGAAAAACAATGTTTGATGCAAAAACTGTAAAAGACCAATGCGTTGCCTGGATTCAGGCATTTTTCAAGGAAAACGGCCCTGACTGCAAGGCGGTAATCGGTATTTCCGGCGGGAAAGACAGTTCGGTAGCCGCCGCATTATGTGTGGAGGCGCTGGGGAAAGACCGTGTGGTGGGGGTATTGATGCCCAAAGGGGTGCAACAGGATATTGATGCCGCATATTTACTGGTAAATCATTTGGGCATTGAACACTATGAAGTGAACATTGAACAGGCGGTGGCAGGGCTGACCCAGGCTTTGCCCCAAAATTTGACCCTGACCCCCCAAGCGGTGCAAAATCTGCCCCCGCGGATTCGCATGGCAACGGTGTATGCCGTTTCCCAATGTGTCAACGGGCGGGTGTGCAACACCTGTAACCTTTCGGAAGACTGGGTGGGTTATTCCACCCGTTACGGGGATTCGGTGGGGGATTTTTCTCCCATGTCTTTCCTGACGGTAACCGAAGTGAAAGAGATCGGACATTTGCTGGGACTCCCTTATGAGCTGGTGGAAAAGACCCCCATTGACGGCCTTTGCGGAAAGTCCGACGAAGAAAATTTAGGGTTCACCTATGCCGAACTGGACCGATACATTCGCACAGGGGAAATTGAAAACAAAGAAACCAAAGAACTCATTGACCGCAAACACAAAGCCAATTTGTTTAAATTGGAATTTATGCCTTGTTTTAAACCGGAATTATAAAAAATATAAATTCTTTCCTTTTTTGGTGAGAAATTTTGGGCCTTTTGGTGTTTAATAAACAGAGAGGGTTTTATCCCCTTTTTATTCCGTAAACAGAATACAGGAAGAATGAGTATGAAAAATAAAAACAGGTTTCGATTTTTGGCAATCCTTATGGGGTGTTTGCTCCTATTTTCTTCCTTTGGAAGCGGTGTTGTTTACGCCGCTTTTCCTCCCCAATAGGAACGCAGAAACTTTGTATATATAACGAGGTAATCGGTGATGAGAAAATTGACGCCAAAGATGCCCTGGAAATTCTAAAATTTGCGGTGTGGAAAATTAACCTGTTTCCCATTGAGCAATAAAAATAAACCCCCGACTCAAATGAGCAGGGTTGCTAAGGACAATTATCATTAATAAAAACGGAATTTGGCACACAAATTCCCTGCTTGTGTGACAGTATAAGACAAAGCTACCCGAAGAAGAGAAAAACAAAACTCTTTTTCGGGTAGTTTTTTTATATA
>JAZNWL010000067.1:0-92581 GCA_045593325.1 Acutalibacteraceae bacterium
ATATCGAATTCTCCCCATTTTTGCGCCTATTTGTCATTTTTTCGGCACTCGAAGTACCCTCGTACGTCTTGCTCCGTCGCAAGTTCCGCTCGTTCCTTTTCACCTGTTCGGTGAAAACGTCACTTGTTCCACTGCTCCTTCACTTCCCACAAAAATTTCATTTTTGCGGGAGCCCTAAAAGAGAAAATGCCATCCTGCACCTTTTTTGAAAGTCTGTCAGTTTGTCAAAAAAGTTTTTGGACAAACTGACACCGCCGAGTCCCGAAGGGCTCGGCGGTGCCTTTATTTAGGTTGAGATATTACAGCATTTCGCTGTTTGTCACTCTCTTAAATTAGGCTTCTACGGGATAGAATTTGTCCAATTTAGAGGGTTTACCAACAGCAAATTTCAGCATTTCAAGAGCGTCTTTTGCGTCTACTTTGCCGTCTTCATCTACGTCAGCAGCGAGCTTTTCAGCGTCGGTTGCATCGTATTTACCAACAGCCATTCTCAAAGCGAGCAAGGCATCTTTTGCGTTTACTTTGCCGTCACCATCAACGTCACCCATATTTACTTCGGGAACGTCAGGAATGTTGTTCAAAGCTTCTACGCAAGCAGCAAGTTTTTCAGCAGCAGCTGCGCTCAGGTATGCTTTTTGTGCATTGGTCAGTTTGCCGTAAGCTTCTACTGCGGCATTCACCACGTCGGTATCAGATACGGTGATATCGGTGGGAGTGGGCAGAGCATCAATCATAGCTTCCACTTCACCAGCGGCAGCCATATCGATGGCGATTACAAGGTTAGCTTCAGCAGCTTCCAATTTGGCCAAGAGGTCACCAACGATTGCTTTTTGAGCATCGGTCAAAGCGTCATAAGCTTCACGAGCAGCAGCAATATCGGTGTTGGTTACATCGGTATCGGAAACGGTTTCAGGCAGAGCTTCAATCATTTCGATTACGGGAGCAGCAGCAGCTTCGTCAGCAGCTTTTACTTTTGCAGCTTCCAAAGCAGCTTTTGCATTGGTCAAGATGTAAGCATTACCAACCAAAAGTTTTTGGTTGTCGTTCAAACCGGCATAAGCTTCTTCAGCGTCAGCAATGGCTTGTTCGTCAGCTACAGTGATGTCTTTATCCAAAGCAGCGATAGCTTCTTCAACAGAAGTAGCAACAGCGTTATCTTCAGCCAATTTTACATCACTGGGAGTTACCAGAGCGGTATTTGCTTCGATGAAAGCATCCCAGCCTTTTACAAGAGCTTGATATTCAGCATCCAAGCTATTGTAAGCAACGTAGATAGCATAGAAATCATCAGCAGTTGCATCGGCAGGATAGTTGCGGATATCGTCGGTGATACCGGCTGCGATGGCGCGTTGAGCGTCGCTGGTGGCAAGAGCCAAGCCGTTCACAAAGTGGATATCATCCATACCGGCAACAAAACCGGTGGGAATGGTGATGTTGTTGATGTAGAAACGGAAGCTTTCCAGTCGAATGGCAGTGCCTTCAAATTTTTCGCCTTTGGCTTTGTTGGCCCATTCAAGAGGAAGAACAACGTGGTTCCAACCGTCTTCCAATTCTTTGATCATGTCTTTGACATCACTGCTTTTCACTTTCAAGGTGTTGCCCCATTGGCTGGAGCCGCCGCCTTCTTTGGTGTCAATACCAAAGCCGGCATCGTTGGTGGCTTTCAGAACGTCAGCGTCGGATACGTAGAAGTCGAAGGTAATGTACATATCTTCAACGTCACCAACAACCAATCTTACAGTACCTTCTGCGTTGTTACCGTTAGCATCCACGAATTCATTTTGTTTGTGACCGTAAACATACAGGAACAAACGATTGGTGTCTTTCAAGGATTCTACCCAGAAATATCTGTCGCCCAAAACAGGAATATCGGATTTTTGACCGGCATTCCAAACACCGGCACCAATATCTTCAACGTTCAAGTCGTTGAGACGAGTTTGGTCGAAGGTACGGAAGGTGATGTCATAGGCAGTGTTGGCAAGCAACATTTTGTTGTATTTTACGGAAGTTTCAGCATCCAACAAAGCAATAGCTTCTGCGGAAGCAGCGTTGTACAAGTCGATAACGGCTTGCTTTTCAGCTTTAGAAGAATCATCGGTCAAAGCGTTGATGGCGGCAGTAAGTTCTGCAGCAGCGGCATCGTCGGCTACCAATTTATCCATAGCGGCAACAGCGTTAGCCAAAGCATCTTTACCTTCAACGGAAAGTTTTGCGTTTTCGTTCAATGCAGCGTAGGCGTCACGAACGGCATAAACAGCATCTTTGTTTTCCAAAGTAATGTCAGCGGGAAGTTCAGCAATCAAAGCGTCCACTTCTGCGGCAGCAGTGGCGTCAGCTTCCAAAGCATCCAACATAACAACTACAGAGTAGAGTTTCTTGAAGGAGAATTCGCTTACCAAAGCTTTAGCGCCTTCGGGCAAAGCATTGTATTTGTCAGCAACGCGGTTGATCAATTCGGCATCAGCCAAAGTGACTTCTTCAGCGTAAGGCAATTTAGCGATAGCTTTTTCCATGGCAGCAGCTCTGATATCATCAGAAGCAGCGTCGATCAATTCTTGGATTTTTTCTTCAGCGGCAACCAGAACGTCGGTAGCGGATACGGTTACAGCGGCTTTGGTATCGTCTGCCAAAGCATCGTAGGATTCACGAGCAATTTCAACAACTGCTTCATCAGCCAATTCCAATTCATCCAAAGTGGGAATGGCATCGATTTTTGCATATACGTCATCCAAAGCGGCTTGTTCGGCATTGATGGTTTCTACCAAGACGTTCAAGCCGGTGGTGTCTACATAGAGTTTTACATCGTCGCCCATAGCGTTGTATTCTTCAACAAGAGCGGCAACAGCATCTTTGTCGGCATAAGTAACTTCGCCCATTTCGGCAACTTTTGCTTCAAAAGCATCAGCAACTTCAACCGCAGCTTCTTTAGCTTCCAGAACAGACAGGTTGGTTACGTAGGCTTTGTAGTCGTCACCCAAAGCGGTGTAAGCAGCTCTGGCTGCGGCAACGGTTTCCACAGTGTTAGCACCTGCGATTGCAGAAATAACGGGTTTGGCAACGTTGCGGTCTTGAACGTTCAACAAACCATTGTTATTCACGGCGCGAATGTCGTCGATGATAGCATAAGCTTTATCGGTACCGGCAACAACAGCGTCGGAGAATACTACGGAATTTTCAAAGAACAAGCGCATATTACCAACGCCGTCTTTTTTAGCGCCGGAAGCGATGGGCAATACCAAGTGGTTCCAGCCTTCTTTTAAGGTAGAAATGCCGGCATTCCACAAATTGTCTTTGCCAATCCAGCCCAGGTCTTGGTTACCCCAAGAAGCGGGATCGTTTTTGCTACCAAAACCGAAGTTAAAGTCGGTATCGCCGGTCTTTTTCACGCTCCAACCGTGAACGTACAAGTCCATGGTGATGTAATTGGCTTTGCTCAAATCCCAATATTTGTCAACACCCATGATAGAAAGGTGCATTTTGGGGGTATCACCGTTAGCCCATTGCACTTTACCGGCACCGGTACCTTCGGTGTAGTTTTCGGTCCAAGGGGTGGGAGTGGTAGCATAAGGAGTATTTTCTTGAGGACCTGCGGGAACCATGATCCAACCCATGCCACAGTCAACACCTTCAACGCTGTAGAGGGATTGATCAACAACCAAGGTAATTTCGTCGAATTTTTCCAGGTTGGTTACTTGTGCCAATTCATTGGCGGACAATTTTGCAAGAGCGGCTTTGGCAGCAGCAATGCCTTCAGCATCTTTAATGTTTTCAACTTCATTGATGGCGCCGATGGCGTCTTTGATTTTGTTTTCGGAAGCAGCTGTGGCTTCGTAAGCTTCAACGGTCATGAAACGGATATCGTCCAAACGAATTTGAACGGTACCGTTTGTGCCATTGGGGTCTTGCCAGTTGAGTTGTTGATAGTTGAATTTGATACCCCAGATAGCAGTGGGATCCCAATAAGTTTCCCGACCGGCTTTCATGTAGGAAGTGCCCTCGGCGTTATCGGTAATCTTGATAGCCAAGTGGTTCCAACCGGGTTGGAGGCCGTTTTCAAGGCCCCAGATAGACCAGTCGGTACCTTTAACCTTGTCGATTTCAATGGATTCTTTGGCATTACCGAGATCTTTATCATACGAACCGTTTGCATTATCAGAAGCACGGGTGATCAAACCAACAACCAAACGGCCGGCATTCAAACCGCCTTGAACAGTTTTGTCGAAATCGCCGCTGTATACATCTTTACCATTTTCATCTTTATATACTTTGTAACTGTCACCACTGTTAAGGAATTCGGGATCTGCCCACAAATCGAATGCCAGGTAGAATTCGCCGTTTTCGTTGTAAAGGCTGGTAATATCCAAAGTATCGGTATCAGCAGTTCTGCCGTCGATACTACCCAACCAAGCGTTCATGACTTTGGTGCCGGAACGATGGTCAAGGTCTACCAGGATGGAGCCGGTGCCTTCTACATAGTTTTCGGTATCTTTGTAGAAGTCCCCACGGGGGGTGTTTTGCCAACCGGTATCGTCGCAAGAACGGAGTTGAAGAGTTTGACCTTCGGTGGAAAGAATTTCGAACCCTACAGCTTTACCGGTGGCTTTCAAAGGAGCTTCTTCAGCAGTGTACAACGTACCTGCGGAATCGAAGCGTTTGTGTCTGTACAAATCATGACCTTCTGTGTCGCCACCGCAAGCAATGGCAACAATGCCGTCGCTGCTCTTGGAAACGAACCAGAAGCATAAGTAGTAAGTGCTGCCGGGAGCAACGCTAACGTTTTCACCAAAGTTCAAGGTGTAGAAATGGTTGTTAACGTCCCCAACACTGGTAACTTCAACTTCAGTGCTGAAGAAAGCTGCAGCGGTGGGAGTATCTTTGCGAAGTTCAACGTGAACAACGGCAGAGCCACTGGTCAGGTTGAAGTTCAATTTTGCACCGCAAATGGTGGAAGTGGTAGGAACAAATTCTTGGGCAAGGTATTGCATATCAATTGCATTGGGAGCGCTCAAATCTGCAGCAGCAAGAGAAGCCATGTGGTACAGTTGAGTGCCACTAACGGCAGATTTGGTGTAAGCTTCTTTTACCAAAACTACGTTGTCAATAGCAATGTAATCGGAAGCAGAACCGGTGAACAAGCTGTAAAAACGCAAGCATACTTGTTCAATGGTTTGGTCATCATCGGGATCTACAGGGATGGTAACGGTATTCCAGCCAGTAGTAACGTCTGCCAGATAGGTTTTCATAGCCACTTTGGCATTGGCTTGGGTGGCGGAAGCAAGGTTAGTGTCCCCACCGTTGGTTTTGGTGGTTTGAACAGACAAGTTGCCCCAACCATCATTCAAGGACATACCGTCAGATAAGAACAAATCGAACTTAACAGCAGTAACGCCTTTAGCGGCAATACCGTTGCCGGAAGCACGCCAAATACCAATGTTAAGTTCTTCAACACCGTCTTTGCTCTTAGTAAATTTAATAGCATTGCCGGTTTTGCCTGTGATGGATTCGCCGGCTCTATTACCGGAGAAGTTCACAGTGTTTGTTGTTTCGTCGCAAGTATGGAAAGAAACATCAACGGTTTCTGCTACTGCTTCTTCTGCAGAAACGGTGATAACGCCGGAGAACATGGTGATAACCATCATCAGCGCCAAAACCATTGCAAGCGAACGTTTGAACAATTTTTGCATAATATCTTCCTCCTAAAATATAGTGTGACCGAGCGCCCTGTATGTTGCTGCCCATATAACACACCCAGTCTGCATTACGCATAATCAGTATATCACACTAAATTGGAAAAGTAAATAGGTTGTTCCCCTAAAATATGCAATTTTTTTTGTGAATTTTAACGAAAAGGAACTAAATATTACGATTCAAAAAAACAGCCCCCAAAAGGGGGCTGTTAGGATACTTTTACATGATAGGGGGTGCATAATATTGGTCTAACGCCGAAGGTTTTCCCACGGCAAATTTCAGCATTTCCAAGGCATCCTTGGCATTGATGCTGTTATTGGCGTCAATATCGGCAACAAAAAACTGAATATAGGAAGGAGTAGCCTTGTTTACTGCAAATTTCAATGCCAGCAAGGCATCCTTGGCATTTACCGCCTGATCGGCATTCAGGTCGCCCATATTATATTGCTTCCATTCTTCCACAACGGCAATGACTGCGGTTAATTTTTCCACCAAGTCTTGATTCACAAGGGCTTTTTGGTCATCGGTCAAGGCGTTAAAGGCATCGCCGGCTTGTGCGATGGCTTGTATATCATCCAAGGTAACGTCGGTGGGGGTGGGCAGGGCTTCGATCAAAGCTTCCACCCTACTTGCTTCGCGAGAATCCACTACCATTTGCACCGCCGAAACCGCCTGACTTAATTTTTCTTTCGTCGCCTGGGATACCAGTTCTTTTTGAGTGGCGGTCAAGGCATCAAAGGATTCTTTTGCTTCCAATACCGCTTGTTCATGAGCAAGAGTAATGTCAGAAGGGGAGACCAATGCAGAAATTTGATCTTCTACTTTGGTGGCTGCTTCCAAATCTTTGGCATATTGTTCTTTGGCGGTGTTCAAAGCGTCCATGGCGGCGTTCAAATCATCCAATTTCATAACCAAGGCTTTGGCGTCGCCATTCAATGCACCGTAAGCAGCTACACAATTTACAATAGCTTCTTCATCGTTTACGGTGATTTTTTGGGGCAAAGCGGAAATCATTTCATCCACCTTCATAGCTGCCATTTTATTGGGGGTTAAAATTTCAAAACCTACGGTATAGCCGGTGGTTTTTAAGGGCAAATCCTTTTCTTCGTACAAAGTACCATAGGGATTGTCACCCGAACTGTGTTCGAACCGTTTATGACGCCACAAATCCAAGCCCTCGTTGCAGGTAAAACTACCAACAGCAATGCAAACGGCTCCTGTGGATTTGGAAGAAAGCCAGAAGGTTAAGGCATATTTTTGACCGGGAGTAACGGTAACGGTTTCCCCAAAATCGAAGGTATACCAAGCGGCCACGTTACCCAAGGCAACAATTTCCACGTCTTTTTGGAAAATGGCTTGACCGTTGGCATCACCCTCACGAATTTCCAGGTGCATAGTACCTTGACCGCCACCATATTTTAACCGAAGCATGGCGCCGGAAATGGTTTCTTCGGCAGGGACAAAATGTTGTGCCATATATTGGCCGTCCACGCCCTTGGGGTCATCGTTCACCGTAGCAAAACTCGTGCTGGTAACGTGATACAAATCCGCGTCATCCCCCACAAAGGCAGTGAAGGGGTCTAACGTTTCGGCAGACGTCACGGTGAACAAGGAAGCCACCATAAGCATAGCCAACACAAAAGAGACTGCTTTTTTCATAACAAATTCCTCCTGAATCTTTTTATTCCTCAAACAACGGGGTTGAAAAATATCGTTCGGCGGTATCGGGAAGCACCGTTACCACCCGTTTGCCTTTGCCAAGCAATCGAGCCAGGCGCAAAGCGGCTGCCACGTTGGTTCCACTGCTGATGCCGCATAAGATGCCTTCTTTGGCGGCCAGATCTTTGGAAGTTTTTAAGGCTTCTTCGTCTTTTACAATACAAACACTGTCAATGATTTCCTGATTTAAAATTTCGGGAATAATACCGTCCCCAATGCCCATTTGCACGTGGGTGCCGATGGAGCCCCCGGAAAGGATGGCGGCATTTTCCGGTTCCACCGCCCAGATGATCATATCGGGGTTACGTTCTTTCAGCACTTCCCCAATGCCGGTAATGGTGCCCCCGGTTCCGATGCCGGAACAAAAACCGTGAATGGGGCCGTCCACCTGTTCCAGAATTTCCATGGCGGTGGCGGTACGTTGAATGGCGGGGTTGGCGGGATTTTCAAACTGTTGGGGAACGAACACGTTGGGGTCTTCAGCTTTCATTTTCAAAGCCAGTGCCAGACATTCTTCAATGCAAAGACCAATGTTGCCGGCGTCGTGAACCAGAATCACTTGGGCACCGTATTGGCGAACCAATTTCCGCCGCTCTTCGCTGACCGAGTCGGGCATGATGATCTTCACTTGCAACCCCATTACCGCCCCTACCAAGGCAAGACCAATGCCCTGGTTGCCGCTGGTGGGTTCCACAATGATGGTGTTCTCATGAATTTTGCCGTCTTCCATGGCTTTGCGAATCATATTATAAGCGGTACGGGTTTTAATGGACCCGCCCACGTTGAGCCCTTCAAATTTCACTAAAATTTCCGCATCTTCGGGACCGACCAACCGGTTCAGCCGAATGATGGGGGTATTGCCCATGGCATCTAAAATGGTGTTGCTGATCATAAATTACCTCGCGTTTATTTTATTCAACAGAACTATCGTATTCTGCAATGTAGGGTAAATTGCGGTATTCTTCGTGGCAATCCAAACCGTAACCGATTACGAATTTATCTTCAATGGTAAACAGGGAAACGTCAGCTTTAAAATCCACAACACGGCGTTCGGGTTTATCCAACAAGGTTACCACTTTTAACGAAAGAGGATTTCTTGCCTTCAACATTCTTACCACATCGTTTAACGTTCTGCCGGTATCTAAAATATCCTCTACTATAATTACATGATATTTGCTGACGTCATATTCCAGATCCATGGTGATTTTTACCACCCCGGTGGAGACGGTGCCGCTGTAATAACTTTTGGCACACATAAAACCGATTTCACAAGGCACGGTGATGGCACGGCACAGGTCAGCCATGAACACAAAGGCGCCTTTTAAAATGCTCACCAACAAAATGGGGCGACCGTCATAGGAATCGCTGATGTCTTTCCCGGCTTTGGCAATGGCGGCATCAATTTCCTCTTTGGAAATCAAAACCCCTTTGATATGTTTTTCGTAATTTTCAATGTTTTTATGTTGTGCCATAAAAGGATTCTCCTTTATTTTACAAAGTATGAGTTCAGTATAATACAAGTTACAACAAATTTCAACCTTTTCCCAAAAGGTGATTTACTTTTTGCAATAATTATGGTATGGTGGTTAAAACTTTATATGGGAGGGGATTTTATGCCGTCAAAAAATCCTTTTGCCAAAACCAAATACACTTGTTATTACACCTATCTTGCCATGTCTTCGATTTTCAGCCTGCCCCCTGTTTTGCTGGTAACCCTGCGGGAGACGTATGGCATTTCTTACACCCTGTTGGGCACATTGGTATTGACCAATTTCTGCACCCAACTGCTGGTGGATCTGATTTTCACCTTTTTTGCCAAACGGTTCAACATTCATGCTACCATTAAGATCATGCCGTTGCTGACCTCTTTGGGGGTGGGGGTCTACGCCATTCTGCCCAACCTATTTCCCCAGTACGCATTTTGGGGGTTGTTTGCAGGCACGGTGATCTTCTCGGTGGCGGCGGGGCTGTGCGAAGTATTATTAAGCCCCTTGGTGGCGGCGTTGCCTTCGGAGGATCCGGGGAAAGACATGAGCACCCTGCACTCCCTTTACGCTTACGGAGTGGTAACGGTGGTGGTCATCAGCACGGTGTTCCTGGAACTGTGCGGGCGGGAACACTGGATGTACCTGGCGTTGTTCTGGGCAATTCTCCCCATTGTTTCCTGTTATTTATACTGCACCTCTCCCTTGCCGGACATGGACCTTTCCCACGGGGGAACTGCCAAGGGTTCTTCCAAAACAGGAGTTGGGCTGGCTTTATGCGTGGGCTGTATTTTCCTGGGAAGCGCTTCGGAAAACGCCATGACCAACTGGATCTCGGGATTTGCAGAAAATGCCTTGGGGATTTCTAAGATCCTTGGGGATATTTTTGGTCTTGCCTTGTTTGGCATTTTGTTGGGACTGGGGCGAACTGCCTATGCCAAATACGGGAAGAATATTTTAAAGGTTTTATTATTCGGTATGATGGGCGCTGTTCTTTGTTACCTGGTTACGGGGCTTGTGAACAACTCGGTGGTGGCACTGATTGCCTGTGTACTCACCGGGATTTGCACCTCCATGTTATGGCCCGGCACCCTGATTGCCATGGAAGAAAACATTCCCCACGTGGGGGTTGCGGCGTATGCCCTCATGGCGGCAGGAGGTGACCTGGGCGGTTCGGTGGCTCCCCAACTGTTGGGCATCATCGTGGACACGGTCAGCCAAACCAACTGGGCGGTTTCTTTGGGAAACACCTTTTCCCTGACCCCGGAACAGATTGGCATGAAAGCGGGCATGCTCACCGCCGCTTTGTTCCCCTTGCTGGGAATTGGAATCCTGCTGATTATGATGCGGTATTTTAAGAAAAAGGCATAAGTAAAAAGCAAAATCCCGAGGAGAAAGCGTAATGTCGTTAGCGAAGTTTTTATTTTAACACAGATAAATATAATGTGTTAGAAGAACCAGCATCGCATTTGTAAGTACAAATACAGTTGGGCAAAGCCCAAACCCACTAACAACAGAGAAAGAGAAGACTCAAACGAGTGAGCCTTCTCTTTCTTTTTTATCTGTAAAGTGGTATTCCGACTTTGTCGGAGTGATATTTTTGCGGTGCAAAAGTGATATTAAAACCTACGGTTTTAGTGATATTTTATTCGCCACCAAAACTTGCGAAGCAAATAACACTCGGCATTAAGCCGAATACCACTGCGAAGCAATAGAACTCGCCATAAGGCGAATAAAACTTTAGGGAAATGTTCGCTAAGAACATTTCCCTAATTCCTGGGATTTCTTTATGTTTATTTTACTACCCTTCAATGGGGAATTTGGTGATTTTTTTCACTGCGTATTTTAAAATTTGCAGAGCGTCTTTGGCATTGATGCCCTCTTTGCCATCCACTTCGGCGGCTTTTTGTTGGTCGGCGGTAAGGTCGGTCTTCCCAACAGCAAACTTCAATACTTCCAAGGCATCTTTGGCGTTTACAGCATCATCCCCGTTTACGTCGCCCAAGGTGATATCTGTGGGGGTGGGAACATCGGTATCAGTGGGGGTATCGGTATTGGTAACAGGATCATTGGGAATATCGGTATCGGTAACGGGATCTTGGGGTTGTTCGGGATTTTCAGGATCTTCAGGTTCAACCGGGTCGGCAGGAGCAACAATGGTAGAGGTACCGTAGCCGTTCAGGTTGGCATTGTTCATAATGGAAGCAAAATCGTAATCTTTTACATAATCCAAAGCCACGGTGCCTTCCACGCCACTCACTTCACCGAAAGCATATTCGCAAATGTGATAGTAGCCGGTATAAGAGGGGTCGGCAATATCGGTGGCGGTAACCGAAGCATTGGCGGCTTCAGTAAACCAGGTGTCATAAGCACCCAAAGCGGTCATAACGGTTTCATTATTATTGGCAAAATCAGCAGTTACAAACACGGTGAGATACAAACGACCGCCTTCGCTCAATTTTTCCATGATTGCCAACACCAACTCTGCCACGTTGGCGGAAGCGGTTTCGGGAAGTTGCACACAAACGGGATATTCAAATTGTTTGCCGGCAATAACTTTTAACATACCAACGGCTTCCCCTTGGGCTTCTTCCACTGTGGTGGCGTTCATTACAAGGTAAGCGCCCACTTCAACCCCTGCGGCTTTTGCACCGGCATAGTTTTGTTCAAAAGCGGAATCAGCACCGCCGTTATAAGCGCACAACATGGCAAAATCGCCGTTTTCGTCTGCGGCAACGGCAGTCCAATCGATGTTTGCGGTTTCGGGAGCAACGGTGAAACCTTTGGCGGTTACGTTTACTTCGGCAGAGGCAGTCATGGTGAACAAGGCGGTGAAAGCCATAACCATTGCCAAAGTAATTGCTAATACTTTTTTCATGATACATTTCCTCTTTCATCAATAAATTTAAATACAGGAATTTCAGTATAACAAAGTTTCCAACATTTGTCAATCAAACAATGGGCATACATTTAAGATTGAGGAAAATCGAATTGCGACAAGGAGTACTTTCGATACATATCCCCTACTGTGCATTTTCTCATCACCACGGTAGTAACGGCGTTATCGCCTTTTTTATAATGAAACCCGTATACTTTATCAATGGCATGTTCAAAATCAATCACACAAGTACCATAAGGAACAATATCCAAATACACACAATCCCCTTTAACAAAGGCGCCTTTATAATGGAGAGATCCTGTTGTCATCCCCGACATGCGATACCAGAGCACCAAACTATAGGTTTCAAAAAACGCTGCGTTGAACGTGGACTCCGCTTCCTCTTTATTGATATACCCTAAGTCCAAAAAATTTTGATATTCCTCATAAGTTTCAAAATGCCATGCTTGTTCGGTGGTACAAATATCATCCTCTACTACTTTCCAGTAGGCAAAGGCAGAGTTAGAAGCAAAGGTAGTCTGTACCGCGCCCTGGTACAGTGGCGATTCTTTTCCCACTGCATACTTCAAAATGTTCAAGGCATCCACCGCATTCACTACGTCATCATCGTTGGTTTGGGCGGCATGCAAAGCACCAAGAGAGAGACTTTCTTTTTCCACCGCATACCGTAGGATACACAAAGCATCTATGGCATTAACGGCACCGTCCAGGTTCACATCACCCAAATAGCCCTTGGTTACGGGGTCGTTTTTTTCTGCCGCCGAAACCCAAAGGGGCGCACAGAGCAATAACAGGGATAAGAACAAAGCGACCATTCTTTTCATATTGATTCCCCCTTTGTGTAAAAGCACAGAAAACTTCTTTCTATTACTTAAACAAACAAACCTGCCATTTATCTCACCAATTCCCAAAATTTATAAATAAAAAGAAAAAGCCTTGCCCAAAAGGACAAGGCTTTGAAAGCGAAAACTGAACTTATTTCAATTCAACTTTAGCGCCAACTTCTTCCAATTTAGCTTTGATAGCATCAGCATCTTCTTTGGAAGCAGCTTCTTTCAAGGTTTTGGGAGCGCCATCAACCAGAGCTTTGGCTTCGCCCAAGCCCAAACCGGTGATTTCACGAACCTCTTTGATAACTTTGATTTTTTCTGCGCCAACTTCAGCCAGAACAACATCAAATTCGGTTTTTTCTTCAGCGGCAGCAGCGCCAGCAGCGGCACCACCGGCAACAACTGCTACGGGAGCAGCGGCAGATACGCCAAATTCTTCTTCGATAGCTTTAACCAATTCGTTCAATTCCAGAACGGTCATTTCTTTTACAGCATCAATGATAGATGTGATTTTTTCAGACATGATAATACCTCCATGTTTTTGTTATAAATTTTATAAATTCGTTCCAAACGAAGCTTATGCTTCGGCAGTTTCGGCGGGAGCACCCTCGCCCTTGGATTCTGCAACTGCATTGATGACACGAGCAAAGCCTGCGATCATTTGACTCAAGCTGCCTGCCAACATACCAAGCAATTCTTCTTTGCCGGGTACTTTGGACAATGCTTCAACGGTAGCGACATCCAATGCTTTCCCTTCAGAGAAACCTGCTTTGATGGTGAAGTTTTTGTTGTCTTCGGCATATTTGCAAAGAACCTTTGCAGCAGCCAATTCATCATTGCTGAAAGCAATAGCGGTAGTTCCTTCCAGAACACTGTCAAGACCTTCAATACCAACACTGTTCAAAGCGAAACGCAAGTAGGAGTTTTTCACTACGCGATAGGTAACGCCTGCTTCACGCAATTTCTTACGAAGTTGAGTGTCTTCGGTAACGGTGATACCTTTATAGTCAACGATAACACCGGCACAAGCGTTAGCCAGTTGTTCGGTCAATTCGGCAACTAATGCTTTCTTTTGTTCTAAAATCTTTTCACTAGGCAAATTCATTCACCTCCTGTAATGAATACAAAAAGCCTTCCCCGCTTTGCGAGGAAGGCACAATGACATAATACCCCAAAAATTGGGTTGACATTTGCTTTTCCTCGGCAGGCGGTTTAGCACCATTATGCTTTAAAAGCACCTGCTGTCTTTGAAAACAGCATGGGAATCATATCACAAACGGTAAGGTTTGTCAAGCATCTTTTGCAAAATCAATAAAATTATTGATATTTAGCAGGATTGATGCGGATGCCGGGGCCCATGGTGGTGGCAATAACGCAAGATTTTACGTATTGACCTTTGGCGGCGGCAGGACGAGCCTTAACGATGGCACCCATCAAGGTGTCAAAGTTTTCTTGGAGTTTTTCTACACCGAAGGAAACTTTACCAATGGGGCAGTGAATGATGTTGGTTTTATCCAAACGATATTCGATTTTACCGGCTTTGGCTTCGGTAACTGCACGAGCAACGTCGGGAGTAACGGTACCGGCTTTTGGGGTAGGCATCAAGCCACGGGGACCCAGCACTTTACCCAAGCGACCTACAACACCCATCATGTCGGGAGTGGCAATTACAACGTCGAAGTCCATAAAACCTTCGTTTTGGATTTTTGCAGCCAGTTCTTCGGCACCTACGATTTCAGCGCCGGCATCCAGGGCTGCTTTTTCATTGTCGCCTTTGGCGAAAACGCATACGCGAACCTTTTTACCGGTTCCGTTAGGCAATACAACAGCGCCACGAACTTGTTGGTCAGCGTGACGGGAATCTACGCCCAGACGAACGTGGATTTCCACAGTTTCGTCAAACTTAGCAGTTTTGGTTTTTACTGCCAGATCCAATGCTTCATTTGCATCGAATAATTGAGCTTTATCGAATAATTTACAGCTCTCAGTATATTTTTTACCGTGTTTCATTAAACCTTATCCTCCTTAATAAGTGGTTAAATCGGAAATTTCCTCCCACCCAGGAGCACTAATCGACGACTTCAACGCCCATGCTGCGTGCAGTACCTGCGATCATGCTCATTGCAGCCTCAATGGATGCGGCATTCAGGTCGGGCATTTTCTGTTCGGCAATTTTTCTGATTTGCTCGCCGGTGATCTTTGCAACCTTTGTCTTGTTGGGAACGCCCGATGCTTTGTCTAAGCCGCATGCTTTTTTGATGAGCACGGGAGCAGGGGGAGTTTTAGTGATAAAGGTGAAGGAGCGATCGGCATAGACCGTGATAACAACAGGGATTACAAGACCCACGTCGTTCTTCGTACGCTCGTTGAATTCTTTGGTGAAAGCCATGATGTTAACACCGTGTTGACCGAGCGCAGGACCTACCGGGGGGGCGGGTGTAGCCTTACCGGCAGGAATTTGGAGTTTAATGTAGCCCGTAACTTTTTGAGCCATAGTTTAGCACCTCCGTAATATCGTGGTAATTGGCGGAACAGTTATAAAAAGAATTCTGTTCCTCCCACAATAAGGAAAAGGCTTTTCCTTATTTCAAGCGGCGACCACGCCGCATATTACCAAATGTTAGTCTTCAGGTTCAACCTGATCCAATTCCAGCTCAACGGGGGTTTCCCGACCGAACATGGAAATGG
This sequence comes from Acutalibacteraceae bacterium, assembly GCA_045593325.1. Taxonomy (GTDB): domain Bacteria; phylum Bacillota; class Clostridia; order Oscillospirales; family Acutalibacteraceae; genus UMGS1484. Next base: position 15,309 of record JAZNWL010000067.1, read on the forward strand.
TGATTTTAACTTGATTATTGGTCAAGTCAATTTCGTCTACTATGCCGGTAAAGCCGGTAAGAGGACCGTCAACGATTTTGATGCTGTCACCCACGTTGTAGGAAACTTCAACCGTTTTGGTTTCAACCCCTAAGCGGCGAACCTCTTCATCGGTAAGGGGAACGGGTTTGGATGCAGGGCCAACAAACCCGGTGCAACCGTGAACGTTCCGTACCACGTACCAGGAATCATCGGTTACGATCATTTTTACCATAACATAGCCGGGGAAAATTTTTCTTTCCACTTCTTTTTTCTTGTTATCCTTAATTTCCACCACGGTTTCGGTGGGCACCTTGATCTCATGAATCAAATCATGCATCTTACGGTTTTCCACCAATTTTTCCAGGTTGCTGGCTACTTTGTTTTCATAGCCTGCATAGGTGTGGATAACATACCATTTTGCTTCAGCCATTTGCTGTTCTCCTTTCTAATGTTTGAAAGGATTCATCCTATGCACTTGCATTGTTGCCGAAACACAACTCGAACAATTCGCCCAGTCCCAAGTCTACCAGCCAGATGATGACCAAAGCGATGGCACAGAAACCCAAAACAACCAGAGTGTTTTTCACAACACTGCGGGGGCCGGGCCATACAACTTTTTTCAGTTCCGACTTGTATTCCCGCACAAATTTGAAAATCTTGCGGGGAATGGTCAGAGCGCCGGTTTCTTTGCATACCACTGCGTCATGTGCCAACACGCCTGCTGCGCAAACCACAACAGAAGCGATGCTGCCGATTACGGCCAGCAACATAAACATAGTGTAAGAAAGAGTTGCGCCTGCCACGCGGCCCATGTCAACATAAGCCACGGGGTCATCTGCAATAAACACAACCAGCAAAATGCTTGCCAGTACACCGGTTACCAAAGCGGTTCCGTTCCAGCCTTTTTTCTTGGAAACAAGGCCCAACACCATGGAAAGTGCGGTTAAAATAACCAGAACAAACGCACCGAAGAAATAGCCGCCTTTAAAGGTGGTCATCCCGGCACCAAGTTGTTCGGACAGATCGCCGCCCATGGCGCATTGCAACCCGTTCAAGGTTGCGGTTTGTTCGGAAACGGTCACGTCAACAAAGGGGAAGAAAAATGCCACTAAAGTTCCAACTGCCAAAAGAACAGCCAAAACCCGCAATACGTTACTTGCAAATTTCATCACTTTGTCCTCCTATTTGGTTTCCCGATGGAGTGTGTGCTTCCTGCAAAATCTGCAATACTTGTTCATCTCAAGACGATCGGGATTGTTCTTCTTGTTTTTGATGGTGTCGTAATTGCGTTGTTTGCACTCTGTGCATGCCATTGTAATTTTTACTCTCATTCATGGCACCTCCTGATTTTCGGAATTTTACCCTCGGCAAGGTGGAAACCTTGCCGAAAGATCCTCCCTCTTCCTTAGGCGATTTTCGGTGAAATTCTTTCGCAAAGATGCCCAATCTTATAGCCGTTTGACCACGGCGCGAAAAAAGTTGTACAAAAAAAAGACCCTCGGAGAGGTATAGTCAATATACCACACTCCTCCCCAAAGGTCAAGAGTTTTTTTGCCATTTTTCCCTGGTTTTCCTTGATTTTTCTTGACTCTTGTGGCATATCGGGCTTTTTTATCCCATATCTTGTGGAAGAAAGAAATCATAATCCCGGAAACATTGACAAAAAACCGTATTTGTATTATTATTTACATATAATAATGTATCATATAAGGAGGCAGTCAAAACATGGATATTCAAGAATTATATAACCAATGGTTAAAAGAGGCCACCGAGGATGCCGATTTAATTCCCGAACTTACCGACATTCAGGGAAAAGAAGATGAAATCTTCGACCGCTTTTATCGGGAACTGGAATTCGGTACCGCAGGGCTTCGGGGTGTGATTGGTGCGGGAACCAACCGCATGAACATTTACACCGTTCGCAAAGCCACCCAGGGTCTCGCCCAATATATTCTGTCCGAAGGGGGCAACTCTGCCGCCATCGCTTACGACAGCCGCATTAAATCCGACCTGTTTGCACGGGAAGCCGCCCGGGTGCTGGCCGCCAACGGCATTACCGTTCACCTTTACAAAGAACTGATGCCCACCCCCATGCTTTCCTACGCTGTGCGTCAACTGGGTTGCACCGCCGGCATCGTGGTCACCGCCAGCCACAACCCCTCCAAATACAACGGCTACAAAGCCTATGGCAGTGACGGTTGCCAACTGAGTGTGGAAAACAGCGCAAAGGTGCTGGACTTTGTGGATCAGGTTGCCATGTTCGGGGGGGCCAAGCTTGTGGATTTTGACAAAGCTCTGGCAGACGGCACCATTCAATATATTTCCGACCAGCTCATTGAAAAATATCTGAACGAAGTGGCTTCCTATGCCATTGAACCGGTCACCACCGACCTGAAGGTGATTTACACCCCCTTGAACGGCACCGGGAACAAGCCCGTTCGCGCTATTTTGGATAAAATCGGCGTGAAAAACGTTACCATTGTAAAAGAACAGGAATTGCCCGACGGCAACTTCCCCACCGCGCCTTATCCCAATCCTGAAATTCGCCAGGCCTTTGAATGTGCTTTGAATCTTGCCAAAACCGTTCCTGCCGACCTGCTTCTTGCCACCGACCCCGATGCCGACCGTGTGGGTATTGCCGTGGCAGACGGGGACGGATATACCTTGATGAGCGGCAACGAAGTAGGGGCATTGCTGCTGGATTACGTTTTGTCCCGCCGTGCCGCCAAAGGCACTTTGCCCCAAAATCCCGTGGCAGTAAAAACCATTGTTTCCACCCAACTGGCCGCCAAGGTTGCCGCCAAATACAACTGCCAACTGATTGACGTTCTTACAGGGTTCAAATACATTGGGGAACAAGTTGGTTTGCTGGAAGCCAAAGGGGAAGAAAACCGCTTTGTGTTCGGCTTTGAAGAAAGTTACGGCTACAACATGAGCACTTGCGTGCGGGATAAAGACGCCGTGATCACTTCCATGATGATTTGTGAAATGGCTGCCTACTACAAAGGCCAAGGTAAATCTTTACTGACGGTTCTTGCTGACCTTTACAAAGAACACGGCATTTTCTGCTGCAGCCAGAACAGTTTCACCTTCGAAGGTGCCGCCGGTATGGAAAAAATGAAAAACATTATGGCTTCTCTCCGTGCCAACCCTCCCAAAGAAGCTGCCGGGGAACCCATCACCGCCATTCTGGACTACGGTACCCGTTTGGAAACCAACACCGTCACCGGGGAACAAACCCCCATCACCCTGCCCAAATCCGAAGTGCTGTACTATCGCCTGGGCAATGACGGAGACAATATTATTGTTCGTCCTTCCGGCACCGAACCCAAAATCAAAATTTATATCACCGCCATCGCCGATACCGAAGAAAAGGCAAAAGCCAAATCGGACGCTTGGCTGAATGAATTCAAAGCCAAGTTTAACTAAATATAAAAAACAGCGGGTAACCTCTAACCGGGTTGCCCGCTGTTTTTTTGTTGCCTATACGTTCGGGGGCTGACCCCCACCCGTTTTTTAAACATCCGGGAAAAGGTAAGGATATCCTTATACCCGCAGGCGGCCGCCACTTCCCCCACGGTGAATGCGGTATACTGTAACAACCGTTTTGCCTGCTCCACCCGTTTGCTCATGATAAAATCATTGGTGGTGGTTTGGCAAAATTCCCGAAACAAAGTAAGTAAATACTTCCGACAAATGGGGATTTGCGCCGCCACACATTCGGCAGACAAAGATTCCTCCTCCAAGTGGTTCATAATATAGTCCACTGCTTTATTGAAATATACCCTTCGTTTGGTAACTTCGGTGGGTCGGTCAGAAGAAAGCCGGCGATTTTCTATCATCCCTTTGAAAAAAGCATACAGCCGTATTTTGTGTTCGATTTGCCATGCAAAATCATCAAAGGGAATCTGTTCGGTTTTTTGATGCAAGCCATGAAGGTGCTCCAAATCCCCAAAGGTACCAATGGGGTGTTCCCGTGAAAACCCCATGGCCCGACAAAGTTCTTCGCATTCGGTGCCGTCAAAATGCACCCAAACATATTGCCAAGGGTCTTTATCGTCCGACTGATAAACAAAAGGCGTTTGAGGATAAATCAAAAAGGCGTCTCCTTTTTGGGGTGTGTAGGTTTTTCCGTTTACCGTGAACCGCCCTGAACCACCCAATACCAGATGAAGCAAATAGTCATCGCGACAACCACTCACTTTGTTTCCTTTTTGTGTGGTTTCATGCCACGACACTTTATGCACCAATCCTTGTTGTTTTTCAACAGTAGGATTTTCTTTTACCAACATTTTTCTTTTCCTTTCTCGGAGTATTTTAACGTCATTTTACCATGTTTCCATGTTCTTTGTCTATAGAAAAGTTCGTTTTTCCTTTTATACTGAAATTGAAAAAAGGATTTCTTCTACTAATTTCCAAGGAAGGTTGAGAAACGATGAAGTTTGGTTCGATCACCCGTCTGTTGATAATACTATTGGCATTGTGCCTTGCACTGCCAACGCCCTTGACGGCATTGGCATCAGAATCCTCAAATAATTCGGTTGAACAGATTGAAGAAAGGAGCGGTTCCGCTGTGACCACTGCATCTACCACCGGTGCCATTGGTAAGTTAATGGGTACCTATACCAAGTCCGGCAGCAAAATCACCCTGCAAGCCCAAAACGGGGTTATGACCTTGAATTTCTGCAAGGACAACATGGTGCGGGTACGCATTGCCCCCACCGAAAAGGATTTCCTGGCTGACAACCCCAACCTGCAAGCAGTTAAAAAATTTGACAGCGACTTTGATGCCGTTGCCTTGACGGTAAAAGATACCGAAACTGCCCTGGAAATCAAGACCAACGGGTTGACCGTCTTGGTGAACAAAACCACCCTGGCTTTAACCTACAAAGACAAAAACGGTTCGGTGATCACCAAAAACACCGCCACAAATCCCACGGGATTTGAAGGAGAAGGCAAGTGGGTAAACTTCCAACGGGATGCCGGTGGCATCGAGGAACACTTCTATGGCCTGGGCGCCGCACCCACCAGCGGTTTTACCTCGGTGGATTGGCGAAACAGATCTTATGATCTATGGATGCTGGACACCGGGGTTCACGCCATTACCCCCTTTTATTATTCCACAGCGGGTTACGGTATTTACCTGAACAATTCTAACAAGGGTAAAATTTCTTTCAGAACCACCTGTGCCATTGAAATCGAAGGTGGAGAACTGGACTATTACTTTATTTACGGCCCTTCGTTCAAAGACATTCAGTCAAACTTCGGAGAACTGTGCGGCACCATTGCCATGCCTCCTTTGTCTTCCTTAGGATTGACCTATCGCGGGGCTTTGAATTTCACCGATGAACAGTTGATTTCGGCAATTAAAGATTTTCAGAATGCGGATATCGCGGTGGACACGGTGGGGGTTGAACCCGGTTGGCAAACCGCCACCTACCCCTGCACCTACGTGTGGAGCAACAAATTCCCCGATCCCGCCGAATTCATCAAATCCATTCATAATTTAGGCGTGAAGGTAAACCTGTGGGAACATCCCTTCGTTCACACCCAATCTCCCATTTATGATTCCATTAAGCCCTATTCTTTGACTTCCGAAACCTTGAGTGTAAATGCCGGCGATAAAAATTATGGTTTTCAGGGATTGGTTCCTGACTTCACCCTGCCTGACACCAAAGAGATCTATTGGCAGATCCACAATCAAAATCTGGCATCCATCGGGGTGGACGGTTTTAAAATCGACGAAACCGACAGTTGGGTTTGCGGCTCTGAATTGGACATTACCTTTCCCGGTGGTTTGTCTGCCAACGCCTATCACAATATCATGGGAACGTTAACGGTCAACAACATGGCTGACCATTACAAGACGGAATACAACAAGCGAATTTTCACCTTTAGCCGAGGAAATTACACCGGCATGCAACGGTATGCCACCACCGCCTATTCCGACACTTACGGCTTCAGTCAATATTTGATGACAGTAATTGCCCAATCCTATTCCGGCACCTATTTTACCCCGGAAGTACGGGGTGCTTCCACTTCCAATGATGTGGATTATATGCGCCGCACCCAGATGATGTTTATGACTCCCTTTGCCATGAACAACGAATGGATCGACGGACAAGACGTGTTGGACCGTTCCCAGGCAGTCATTGATAACTACAAAAAATACAACCACCTTTACTATTCTTTGATTCCCTATAAATACTCCCTGTTCTGGCAACAGCACACCAAGGGGCTTTCGGTGATTCGTGCCTTACCTATGGAATTTCAAGAAGACCAAGAAACCTATTCGGTGAAAAATCAATTCCTGTTGGGAGATTCTATTCTGGTTGCGCCCATCAACAGCACCAACCAAAAAGCTGCCCGCTCCATTTACCTTCCCGCCGGTGCCCATTGGGTAGATTACGAAACCGGATACGTTTATGAAGGAGGGCAATCCATCTCCTATACTGCCAATGCCGACGTTTTGCCCTTGTTTATTCGCAAAGGAGCAATTATTCCCACCGGGGCGGTAGGAAAAAACACCTCAGACAAAGGCGATACCACCATTACTTATGACCTATACCCCACCGATGCGAAAACCGATTTCACGTTGTACGAAGATGACGGTGAAAGTTACGATTACGAAAAAGGCAAATATGCCACCACCGAACTTTCTTTGGAAAAAAGCGCCAACACCATTACCTTTACTGCCGCTCAACGTACCGACGGTTATAAAATTGCCAACCGAAATGCCGTTGCCAAAGTTCATTACCGCACCAAGCCCTATGCCGTCGCCCTGAACGGAACCAATCTGGAACAAGTGGCATCCTTTGACGCCTTTGAAAGTGCAACCGGCAACGTTTGGTTTTATAACGACGGCGAGAAAGATTCCGAAAAAATCGTATACGTAAAATACAACGATACCGGGAAAACACAAACAGTCACCTTGAACGTTGGGGAAGAACCGGAACAAATCTTACCGGGAGAAACGCCCTCCACCGCCGTTCGCTTCGAATGTGAAGATACCGGCAACAAATTCAGAGGTACCACCACCAAATCGCTGGCATCCGCTTCCGGTGAAAAAGTGGTTGCCAACGTGGGCAACAATGGACGCAATCATTTCACCATGAATATCACCATGGAAGAAGATGGTGTGTATCCGGTAGATATTGCCTTTGCTAACGGCGAACAACTCCGCACCTGTTACCTTGAGGTCAACCAAGAAGAAGGGCGCGAGTTCTATTTCTATTCCACCGGCGGCTTTGACAGAATCTCCACCATTTGCACCAATTTGCCTTTGAAAAAAGGTACCAACACCTTGCGGTTTTACACCCTGCAAGGAGAAGGTTGGGCACCTGATTTTGACTACATTGACGTGTATGAGGATTCCCCCGTACAACAAACAACAGGTGGAATATACCGCTTACCCTCACAAGGAACAGCCATAGGTACATTTGTGGAAGAAAACCCATTCGCCATGGAAAAACAAGTAATTAACGGCTTGGCAGGAGAAACCAAACAATTCCAATTTAACGGGATTTTTTCTCAAAAGAATCAACCGGGCGAAGTTACCCTTTGCTATGCCAATATCGGTGACAAAAACGGTTCCCTTACCATTACGGTAAACGGGCAATCTAAAGTATTGTACCTGCCTCCCACCCATTCTCCCCATCAATTCAGTAGAGTTTCGGTTGCCATGGATTTCGTAACCGGAGAAAACACCGTTACCTTAACCGGGGATATCCAAACGGATTGTGATAACACGGGAATTACCGTAGAAGCCATTATGGTTCCTTCCATTGGATTTACCGATACACCATTCACCTACGGTGACGTAAACCAAGATACTAAAATTGATGCCAAAGATGCCTTGCAAGTATTGAAATATGCGGTGGATCAAATTGATTTAACCGAAATCCAAAAGAAAGCCGCTAATGTAAACAAGGATGATGCCATCAATGCCAAAGATGCCTTGGAAATTTTGAAAAAGTCGGTAAATAAACCCGCTTGTTTCTAAACTTCATTCACCAAAAAGGGACAGTTCCGATGGAACTGTCCCTTTATTAATTCTTGCGTTTACGAAACGCCCTTTTCCACGCTTTTCACCGCGTGCATTTCCAACTGGGCTTCCACAAGCCCTTTGTAAATGCCCTTTTCTTTTTGCATCAATTCCTCATGACTGCCCATTTCGGCAATGGTATGCTCATCAATTACAAAAATACGGTCGCACCCTTTCAAGGTGGAAAGGCGGTGGGCAATGGCAAAGGTGGTTCTGCCTTTTTTCAGCCGTTCCAATGCTTTTTGAATCATAAATTCGCTTTCGGTATCCAAGCTGGAAGTGGCTTCATCCAAAATTAAAAGGCGGGGATTTACAAGCACCGCACGGGCAATGGCAATCCGTTGCCGTTCCCCACCCGAAAGCCGCTGGCCTTTTTCCCCTACGGGGGTTTGGTAACCGTAAGGAAACTTGCAAATAAAATCGTGTGCCCCCGCCACCTTGGCGGCGTGAATCACTTCTTCCACGGTGGCGTCCGGTTTGGCAAACCGAATGTTATCCAACACGGTGCCCGCAAACAAATAATTCTCCTGCAACACCACACCGATTTGGCTGTGCAAACAGGTGGTATCCCAAGTGCGAATGTCTTTCCCGTCTATGAGTATCTTCCCTTGATTCACATCATAAAGTCGCATAATCAGGTTGATCATGGTGGATTTTCCCGTCCCGGAAGCCCCTACCAAACCAATGGATTCTCCCGCTTTTACGGTAAAGGAAATATCTTTCAGCACCGGCTCATACGCCCGATACCCAAAGGTTACGTTCTCAAAGGCAACGTCCCCTGTAATGGGTTGGGCAACAGGGGTTTCCTGTACCGAAAGGCTCTCGGTTTGCCCCATTACGTCATCAATACGGGCAAGGCTGATTCGCAAATCCATCAACATTCGGGGAAGCCATGTAAACCACCCCAACGGGCCGAACATCATATTGGCATAGGAAATATACTGTGCCATTTGCCCCACGGTAAATCCCGTACCGCTCAGCACCTTCCATCCCCCTGCCAATAACACAAGGGAAGTGCCTAAGTTAAGCAGAAATCCCATAGTGGGATTAAACTTTGCCCAAAACACTTCACTTTTTTCCTGAATGGCGGCAAGGTTTCCCGCTTCTTGTTCAAATGCCTTGGTTTCTTTTTCTTCCTTGCCGAAGGTTTTTACCACCCGAATGCCCTGCAACACATCCTGCAGGTGACTGTTCAGGCGGTCGTCCCTGCGGCGAACCAAGGAAAACATACGATGCATCGGTCTGCGAAGGGTACGGAACATCACCCAAATGAAGGGCACAAATACCACCGAAATTAAGGTGAGCTTCCAATCCATATATAACATCATACCAAAAGCACCCAAAAAGGTGATAATATAGGTAAACATATTGGTGAACACGTTTTCCATAAACCGCCGCACGGTGCCGGTATCCCCCACAATGCGGTTCATCAAATCTCCGGGTTTTCGGGAATCGTGGTAAGCAAGGGAAAGGGCTTGTACCTTTTGGAACAAAGCCGACCGCAACGCATTGCTGATTTTCGACCCTAACACCACCCCGTAATACCGTTTTACTAAATCGATTACCACAGCAAGCGCGGTGAATAAAGCAAGTACCCCCACAAAGGTGAGAATGGCACTCCAGCTCCCCTTTGCAGGGAGCAAATGTTCATCAATAAAAACCTGTTGCCATTTGGCGGTGTAAAGGGAAATGCCGGCCGCCGAAAGCATAAGAACCCAAATCACAACAAATCGGGGTAAAAAGGGCTTGCAAATCTCAAACAAGCGTTTGAGCCCTGCGGTTTTTCCTTCACAAACAGGGCAAGAGGACACCCCGTGCATCACCTTGCCGCATTTTTTGCAAACCGTTTCGGCTTCCCCGCTTTCCACAAGGCGAAAATCCCCTTCCATAAAACGGGTGATGCCTCGCACTACGTAGGAAAATTTAGCAAGCAAAGCGGTGGTAAAACGGCAAAGCACCAACGGCTCTCCGCCCACGGTAAGGGTAACGTACCCAACCCCAATTCCCTTTTGGCATTCTGCCTTTTCCAGGGAAGAAAGAGGGTAAAACGCCGTTACGGTATCCCCCTCAAAAATCCCCAAAGCGGTGTGGGATACCGCCAACCATCTGTCCTTTGCAAAAGTTCCTTGTTCATCCAGGTCAAAGGGAATACAATACACCATTTCGTTGGCATCGTTTTTCTTCCAATTTTCCATTTGCTTTGCCGATAGGTCAACACATAAATTCACGGGTTTTCACCTCCCCGAACCAAAAAACAGCTACATATACAAATCCACCATCCGCAATTCTTTTGCGGAAAGCTTTGTTACGTCGGGCAATTCAAAACGGTTGCCGTCCACATCCGAAACAATTAAGCGGGTGCTTGAGAGTTTGGAAACCCCGTTTTGGTCCACCGTAAAACGGCATACCCCTTTATCGGTATTCACATACCAATAGGAATAGCCGTATTGTTCTTTAATTTCAAAAATCCTCTGAATTTTGGGCATAAAATATCGCAAATTCAGTTGATATTCAATGGCTTTTACCGTTTCCTCATCAAATACATTCAAGCGGGCAATGATGCCGATTTCCCGATTGTTTTCATCCTCCTGCCGCACCGAAAGATATTCGTTTTCCCCGCTAAACGGGAAGGTGCGGAAAAAGAGAACCCGCGGGTATTCCTTGCCACGGTAGTGCAAGGTAACAAATCCACCTGAAGTTTTGGTAAACACAGCATTTTGGGGTGTAAGAAAGCGGGTTTCCAAAAGGTCGTCTGCCAACTGTTCTTCCTGTTTTAAAACCGAATTGTTTTTCTTCATTTTCCGTCCCCCTATTCAATCACAATATTTTCTTCCTGTTGCCCTTTTAAGGAAAGGGCTTTGGTTTGCAGTTCCACCAATTTATAATAAATCCCTTGATTGTTTATCAATTCCCGGTGGGTGCCGTATTCGGCAACCTTGCCTTCCTCCAGCACCAACAGTTTGTGTGCCCCCCGCAAGGTGGAAAGGCGGTGGGCAATGGAAATGGTGGTACGCCCTTGCACCAATTTATCCAAAGCATTTTGAATGTTCCGTTCGGTGGCGGTATCCACCGAAGCGGTGGCTTCGTCTAAAATCAAAATGGGACTGTTTGCCAGAATGGCACGGGCAACCGAAAGCCGTTGCCGCTCCCCACCCGAAAGCTGCCGCCCCGAAGAACCGATTACCGTTTCGTAACCGTCGGGCATTTGGCAAATAAAATCGTGTGCCCCTGCGTGAATGGCGGCTTTGATGATATCCTCACGGGTAGCATTGGGGCAGGCATAGGCAATGTTTTCTGCCACCGTGCCCATAAACACGTAACTGTCTTGAGAAACGGTGGAAACACATTGATGTAAGGTTTCCATGGAAAGGTCTTTTAGGGGAATCCCGTCAATGGTAATTTCCCCGCTGTCCACGTCATACAGCCGAGAAATTAAACTCACAAGGGTGGATTTCCCTACCCCCGATTTTCCTACAATGCCCAGCATTTCTCCTGCGGGAATATCCACCGAAATGTTGTGCAAAACAGGTTTCCCCGCTTGGTAGGAAAAGGTAACGTTATTTATGGAAACATCCCCCCGAATGGTATCCAAGGAAACGGGATTTTTCTTTTCTTCCACTTGGGGTTTGGTATCCATAATTTCAAAAATTCTGCCTGCGGCATTCATGGAAGAGGTTCCCCAACGAAACAGGTCGGTCATAGAACCCAGCAGTTGGGAAAGCATTCCCACGTAGCTTAAAAACACCGCCAACATCCCGTAGGACATCCCCGTGTGCCCGCCTTTGATAATCAAATAGGCACCCAAGCCCCATACCCCCAAATTCAGCAGGTTGCCACCCACCGCAGAAAGGGCAAAATAACGGTTTTCATAAGCCACCACCGAAACCTCGGTTTCCTGCATCCGATTGTTTTCTTTTTCAAATTCAAAAACGGCAGCTTGCTCCTGCCCAAAGGCTTTGATCACCCGACTGCCCGTGAGGGTATCGTTCAGCACCCCGCTCATATTGCGGTTTGCTCGGTGCCGTTTGCCGTGCAAATGCCATAACATGGGTTGCAGCTTGGTGGAAATGAAGGTAAGCACCGGCACCACCGCCACCGCCAACACCGCCAACTGCCAGTTTAAGGAGAACATCATAACCACCAATGCAGTGGCGTGAATGGTGTTGCCGAATACGTAGGGAAGGCCGTCAATAAAAAATCCCGTAACCTCTCCCGCATCCCCCAACACACGGGTCATCAGTCCTCCTGTTTTGCGGTCGGTAAAAAAGGAAAGAGAAAGCCGCCGCAAGGCGGAAAACACATCCTCTTTGATTCTTCGTACCACACGGGGCACAATTTTCCCCACCAAGGCAAACTGAAATATGCTGATAATCCAGGTGACAATGCGAACCGCCAAAAAGGAGCCCATTACCAATAACAAAAGGGTAAGAAAATCCCCTCCCGCCAAGGACCAAACCCCCGTAAAGGTGGATTTTTTCCCCAACACGTCATCAAAATACACCGCCCCTGAAAGATAAGGCATAATCACGCTAAAAACCGCACTGAACAGAATCAAAAGGGAAACCCCCGCCATTTTCCATTTGTGGGGTTTAAAATAGGAAAGGGTTCGCACAAATAAACTCCGATGGTCGGTGCATTTGGGGCAAATTTTCCGTTCTTTATCCAAGTAAGGTGCACCGCATATTTCGCAAAAATCACTGTGTTCTTTGTCTTTGGTGTCCTCTTCTTTCAGTTCTTCCCCTTTTTTCACCTTGTCCGCAAGGGATGCCATTCGATTAGCATCGGTGTTCAGCCCACTTGTAAAGCAAAATAAAGGTTGTTCCCCCGCCGCGGTTTTGATGCAAAGCATCCCTCCGCCAAGGAAAGACTGTATCCAAATTTTTTCAATATCCTGCAAAGCAAATTCGGTAACCGAAGAAACCGTTCCATCCTCTTGAATGGGCTTGTTTTTCCCAATATACCCTCCGTACACTTTTGCGGGAATACGGGTTTGCCCCTGTGCCAAAACCAGCTTCTCTTTGGTGAGCAACAAATAAAAGTCGGCAAATTCCCCATTGGAATTCAAATCCCCCTTGCAGGCATACAAAACGTCTTCATCGGGAAAGGATTTCTTTTTCAATTTTTCATAGTCCTTAGAACCGAAAAAACCCATATTTGTCACTCCTTTTTATAAATCTTATTTTTCTTCGTTATAACATACCGAAAAAATGTTGTCAACCTAAAATCCTTGTCTGATATAAAAAAATTATTATCTAAAATTCAACTGCATTTCCAAAATAAAAAACAAATATTTACTGTAATCGTTTCTTTCCAACGCGGCAAAAACGGTGGTGTTTTGTATTGATAAAAGGCTTTTTCGGCTATTCTGCTGATTTATTCAAAATTGATAGGCATTTTTACAAGGGTATGGCTACAATGGGAGCATTCATCTTGCTGAATATTATTATAAGAACCGCACACGGCACATTGAACTCGAAAGTCCGATGAAGCGGGTAACACAATGGTGTGTGCCGTACCTGAAAGGTGAAACACCTTGTCCCCTATCCGATACTTTTCAATATTAGGCGACAATTTTTCTTGTTTACTATACACTTCTGCCCGCTCGTAATATACTTGGCGGGAAATACGTTTTCCATTGATAAGCCGTATATCCAAAATAATGGTGTTCCTTCGAGGCTGTGTCCAAGGTCTTTTAAATCTCCAATCCATATCCACGCCTGTTTTGATGGTAATATCGGTCACTTCACCCAAGAAACTATTGTCGGTTATTTGGGGAAACACCTTTGCAAAAACAACCCCCAATAAAAACAAAAGAAGAGCAGCAATAGATGTTTTTTCGGCGGGGGTGTTCAATTCCAAAGAACAGTAAATCCCGGTGGATACCCCTACAACCAACGCCAACAGAAGCATTCGTTTAATTCTTTGTTTCACCGAAATGTTTCTTAAATCAGACGGCAACAGTTTCTTGTTCATAATCTTCCACCTCTTTTTCAATTATCATCCAATTCCCATGCAATTGTCAAGAATTGAGGCCAAAAACGGGCAGTTGTGATAACCGCCCGTTTCCCTTCTGCTTGTGATTTAAAAAAACTTGCCTATTGGTTACTCAGGGAAAATCTTATCTAACGGCCATTCCACAACCCGTTTCCCTACTGCCGATTGCAATGCCCACAAAGCATCCACCGCATTGATTTCTCCATCAGCATTTACATCATCCTTACGATTGATGGAGCCTTCTTCTTTCCCAACGGCAGCTCTTAAAATATGCAGTGCCGATACAGCGGTGTATTTGTAAATGTAACTTGTGCCGGTATAAATTTCGGTTACATCATTGCCAAGGTCGGTAGCGGTAACGTCGGTTGGGGTCTCAACATCCGGCACAGGGATTTCATCTTCAAACCACAGAATAAAAGCAACCCGTTCCTGTTCTGCGAGGCGAAGAATTTCGGCTTTGGTGGTTCTAAAGGTTACCGAAACACCTACAATTACCATATCTTCGGTTTTTTCCAAATCAACCGCTTCAAAAAACTCCTTGTAGAAAGTTTCTTCTGCTTCTTTTTGGAATTGTTTTTCTAGCGCAATCAATTGGTTTACTTGTTCGGTATATTTAGGGCTGCCGGTTAAAGCCAACCGATAATTCTCTTCCCCCATAACAGCAATTGCTTTTGCTTCATAGTCTTCCTGAGAAAGTTGAGGAAGGTCTCCGATTGCGTACACTGCAATTTCGGCGGTATCGGTATCGTTCATAGTTTCCAAATGCGTCCTAAAATCTTCGCCTAATTTATCGGTATGTTCTTCTGCAAAAACAACGCCGAAACTCATAGAAATTGCCAATACCAAGCCTAACAATAGCATTTGTTTGAAAATCTTCTTCATAAATATCACGCTCCTTAAATCAATTGAAAAGGTTCATTTTCTACTACTTAAACACAAAAGGAGGGAAAAATACTCACGATAATTAGAATTTTTTTCATTATATCATAAAAAACCGTGAAATCATTCGCCATTATTTATCTCTGATGAAATTTTATTTATCTAAAATTCAATGATACTTCTAAAAATACTCCACATCGGAATTCTCCTCCTTGCAGTTTAGATGATGCCCACTTTCATTTAATATGCAAATTTGTGTGCTGTCAATAGATATTGCCTATTCGTTGCCTCAAACGTCCTATTCGATATTTGACAATAAATTTTTAACCTTGTATACTTTATATAATGAAACCAACAAGGAGGATTTGCTTTGAACATTGCCATTTGCGACGATAACATAACCCACCGAGATGCGGTGATTAACAACATACAACAAAACAACCCAACCGATGCGACCCTAACCATTTCCCAATTTGAAAATGCAGAAGCTCTTTTGCAAGCATATAGGAAAGGGAACCGATATGATTTGATTTTTTTGGATGTGGAAATGGGTAAGGTGAACGGCATTGATGCTGCTATGGAAATTCGCAAATGCCAACCCAATGTATTGCTTGTTTTTATTTCGAGCCACCCTCAATATGCCATTCCCGCTTACGATTGCCAGCCCTTATATTTCATTACCAAACCCATTAACTCCGCTCGATTTTCTCATATTTTTGCCAAGGTGATGGAACGGTATAAACAATTGCACCAATATTACGTCATTCAAAACAAAGGGCAAATCATTAAACTGTTAATTGAAGAGATTACCTATGTGGAAGTGTTCCGAAAACACGTTATTTTTCACACTGCCAAGGAAACCTATGAAACCACCGGTACCACCTTGCAAAAAACCGTGGAGTCTCTTTTACCTTATGGGTTTTGTCAAGTGCATCAAAGTATACTGGTAAATATGGAACACATCAAAGCCATTGAACAATATGATATTATTTTAGACGACGATACCACCGTACCCATCAGTGTGCGAAAAAAATCCCAAGTATTAAAAACCTTTGCAGAATATATTGAAAGGACGATGTAATCATGAGTGATTTGTTATACAACGCAATCAATGGCGGATTGGAAGTTGTTTTAATTTGTTTGTTTTTTCAAACCTTTGTTCACCCCATCGCGTGGCAAGGCAGAAAATGGACTTTGGGATGTATTGGTTGTTTATTTGTTGGTCTTCTTGCCATTCCCAAGCCTACCCCTGTAAACTTTGTGCTTATACTCCTTTTAATATTTTTTATTTCCATGCTATACAAAATGAAATGGTATCAACATATTTTCTTTAGCGTGATTATTGTTACCCTGTATTCCTTGGCAGAGGTAATTGTAGTTGTTATTAGCAGCATGATATTAAACGTGGAACTGGTTCTTCTTAAAACCGGCAACTATTTATTATTTGGTATGTTGGCGTCCAAATTAATTATTTTAATCATGATTCTTATTTTAAAATTCGGACGTCATAAATTACCCTTAAAACATTTGGGGAGTGTTTGGGGATATGTGATTTTTGTTTTAATTACTTCCATTGTTTCCATTTTTCTTGTGCTTGACTATATGCACCTAATTCTTGGTAACACCACAAAACAGTTTGTAACCCTTTTGGCGGTTTCCTTGATTATTGTAATGAACATTATGTTGTTTTATATCATTGATAAAATCAACGAACACTTTGAAACCAAACACAATTTGGACACCGCCAAAGAATTGATAGAAAGCCAAAAAGCAACCTACAAAACCTTATATGAAAATCAACAGGAAATCCGAAAAGTTCGTCATGATTTAAAAAATTCCATGGTGGGAATTTTATACGAATTGGAAAACAAAAAAACAGATGATGCCATAAGTCGGATGAAAGGAATTCTTGAATTATTCGAAGAACAACGCTTCTCCTTTTCAGGGAACAACATTATTGATACGTTGATGAATTTCAAGAAAAAAGAAGCAGCTAACTACAACATTCAATGGGAAGAATCCATTCATTTATCGGAATCATTGAACATTGACCCCATAGATTTTTCGGTTTTATTGGGCAATGCTTTAGACAATGCCATAGAAGCCACTGCAAAGCAAACCACGCACCCAAAAACCATTTTTGTATCCATGGCTTATAAGCAAGAGAATTTGTTAATGGTCATAAAAAATCCGGTGGACGCCCTCATTGACACAACCAATTTACAATCCACCAAACAAAATAAAACCCATCACGGTTTTGGCATATTGCAAATGAAACAGTTAGCCCAAAAGTATAACGGCGAAGTGTTTTTGGAATGCACTAACGAACAGTTTAAAACCTCTATTCTTATTGGGAAAATTTAAAGACGAATTTCCAATAAAACACCACTTGCACACCCTTTGTCCTTTTCATACAATGATAGTACACAGAAAGGACGGGGATGCCCTTTGCATATTCAAAAAGAAGCGGGGAACAGCTTTATGGTGGAGTTAACCGCAACCGAATTACAGCAATATCACTTAACATACAGTCAACTGCATTTGCAAAACAAAAAAACCAAATGTTTATTGCAGTCCCTACTTTGCAACGCCGGTAAAATGGTGGGATTTTGTAAGGGAGAGGGGAAATTATTGATAGAAGTTTATCCCGCGCCTGCACAGGGGTGCACCATTTATTTCACCAACCTACCCTTTGGGGACAAACGGTATCGGAAAATCTCCCCCTACGTTTTCCGCTTTGAAACCTGCGATGATTTATTGCAAGGGGCGGCGTGTTTCGGGGAACATCATCCCCAAAGCGAAGCCTACCGTTACGGAGAACACTACCTGTTGATACTACATAGTGCGCCCGTACACGGTCTGAAAGAATTCGCGAAACCATTGCCTTCTTCCAAACCTTTTCTTGCTCACATACGGGAACACGGGCAGTTGCTTTGTAAACCCAACGCAGTGGAGAGGTTGCAGGGAAAAACCATATAAACGCAAAACGAGCACAGGATTTCCTGTGCTCATTTTTTTATCCCAATTTTTGTTGCAATTCTTGTTGCAGTTTTATAAGTGCTCTGCCACGGTGACTAACCGCATCTTTTTCTTCTGCCGTAAGCTGGGCAAAACTTTTTTCTCCCACCATGAAAACAGGGTCATAACCAAAACCGTTTTCTCCCAAAGGAGAAAAGCCAATGGTGCCTTCACATTCTCCCCGAACAGAGAGGGTATCCCCATTTGGCCAGACACAGCACACAGCCGAAACAAAACGAGCTGTGCGATGCTCCTTTGGCACGTCCTGTAAATTTTCCAGGAGTTTTTCGATTCGCTGACCGTCGGTGGCATTTTCCCCTGCATAACGGGCGGAGTACACCCCGGGTTGCCCGTTTAAGGCATCCACACACAGACCCGAATCATCCGCCACGGCGGGAAGACCTGTTTTGTCACAAGCCGCCTTGGCTTTGATATAGGCATTTTCTTCAAAGGTTTCCCCGGTTTCTTCTACGTCATCCAAAGAAATCCCCAGGGTTTTGGTGGACACGGCATCGATCCCCAAAGGGGCTAAGATCCGTTCCAATTCCAATAATTTGTGGGCGTTGCCCGTGGCAATGATAAATTGCATATCTCACTCACCTTTTCCGGTTCTTGCCTCCCTTGCCTAAAGGTACTCCCCTGTTAGGGGAGATGCCCGTAGGGCAGAGAGGTTGCGGCATCCGCAGGATGGGGGGACCAACGCGTAGCGTTGGTGGAGGGATCGTTCTTACAATATCCCGGCGGCAAATTCGGCGGGGTCAAAAGGCATCAAATCGTCGATGCCTTCCCCTACGCCCACCAATTTCAC
The DNA here is from genome assembly GCA_045593325.1 of Acutalibacteraceae bacterium. GTDB lineage: Bacteria > Bacillota > Clostridia > Oscillospirales > Acutalibacteraceae > UMGS1484. Next base: position 34,073 of record JAZNWL010000067.1, read on the forward strand.
GGGGATTCCCAATTCTTGTTTAATGGCAACCACAACCCCGCCTTTGGCGGTGCCGTCCAGTTTGGTCAACACAATTCCGGTAATACCTGCGGCATTGGCAAACTCTTTGGCTTGGTTGAGGGCGTTTTGCCCGGTGGTGGCATCCAGCACCAACAAAGTTTCGCGGGAAGCCCCCGGCAATTCACGGTCGATGACCCGTGAGATCTTATTCAGTTCGTCCATCAGGTGTTTTTTGTTATGCAGACGCCCTGCGGTATCGCAAAGCACCACGTTACACCCACGGGATTTGGCGGAAGAAATGGTATCGAACACCACGGCGGCGGGGTCGGACCCTTCATTTTGCCGAATCATAGGCACCCCGGCTCTGTCTGCCCAAACGCCAAGTTGTTCAATGGCGGCGGCGCGGAAGGTATCGGCGGCACCCAAGATCACCGAGTTACCTTTGTTCTTCAAAGAAAGTGCCAATTTGCCGATGGTGGTGGTTTTGCCTGCCCCGTTGACCCCGATCATCACAATGACCGAAGGGTTGGTTTCCAGATTCAGGGAATGGTCTTCCCCTAAAATTTCCACAATAATTTCCCGAAGGGCATCTTTGATCATGGCGGGCTCGGTGATTTTTTCGGCTTTCACCTTTTCCCGCAATTTTCCGCAAATAAATTCGGCGGTAGGCATACCCATATCTGCCATGATTAAAATTTCTTCCAATTCTTCAAACAGTTCTTCGTCCACCTTGGTAAAGGCGGAAAGCATACTGTCAATGGCGCCCGACAGGGTCTCTCTTGTTTTTTTCAGTCCTGCCGCAATTTTTCCGAAAAAACCCATGGTTCTTCTCTCCTATCCTTTGGAAAGCATAGCATCTGCTTCCCGTACATTGAGTTTTAATAATTTGGAAACCCCTTTTTCCTGCATGGTGACCCCATACAGGGTATCGGCTTCCTCCATGGTGCCCCGACGGTGGGTCACCACGATAAATTGAGAACGACCGCTCATTTTCCGCAAATAGTTGGCGAAACGGTCTACGTTGACGTCGTCCAGGGCGGATTCCACCTCGTCCAGCATACAGAAGGGGGGAGGGGCAACCTTCATCATGGCAAAATAGATTGCCAATGCCACAATGGATTTTTCCCCGCCCGACAGTTGCTCAATGCTGGCAACGTTTTTACCGGGAGGTTGCACCTTAATATCAATGCCCGAATTGAGAACGTCCAGAGGTTCGGTTAAAATCAACTGGGCGGTACCGCCCCCAAAGAGTTCCACAAAGGTGCCTGAAAAATGCCCGTTGATCTCATTGAATTTTTCAATGAAGGCGGTTTGCATATTACCGGTTAACTGGTTGATGAGTTGTTCCAGTTCTTTCTTGGCGGTTTCCACGTCGCCGATCTGGGTTTTCATGAACTCATACCGTTCACTGACCTGGGCATATTCTTCAATAGCCCCCACGTTCACCGAACCCAAAGAACGGATTTTGGATTTTAATTCCTGGAGGCGTTTGCCTGCGGCGGCGGGGTCTTCCAGTTCAATATGAAGTTCCTCTGCCTGACGGCGGGACAATTCGTATTTATCAAAGAGTTTGGTAAGAATTTGTTCGCTCTCGGCAGACATGGCGTCTTCCCGTTCTTCCAACCGCACCAATTCTGCCGAAAGGTGTTCCCGATTCAGGGTACATTCCCGCTCTTTGGCGGTAAAGCCGGAAACAGCGGTTTCCAATTCAGAACGACGAGCAGTCTTATCAGCAATGGCTTGTTCCTGTTCCTTGGCTTTTGCCCGTAAATCGGCAGCCTGGTTCAGCAAAGATTCCTTTTGTTCCTGTTGCAACAGGTTTGCCTGTTCATACACTGACAGTTGTTCATTCAAAGAAAGTCGTTTTTCCCCTGCGTCTTCCTGGCGGCGAAGCAAGGCTTCCTGTAATGCCAGGGTGGCTTCCTTTTCTTTTTCCAAAGCCATGATTTCCAAACGAACCCCGCCGTTTTGCCCGGTGAGTTCTTCCCTACGGGTGGCAATTTCTTCGCTTTGTTTCAGCAGATCCTCTTGGGCTTTGTTGGCACCTTCCAGGCGTTCTTCCAGGGTTTTTGACAAAGTGTCGGCATCCACCGCTTGTTTGCGAAGTTGTTCCAGACGGGTGGCAGATTCTTTTTGTTCGAGTTCGAGTTCTTGCAAGGTTTCTTTGGTTTGTGAAACCTGTTCTTCCAGACGTTTACATTCTGCCAACACACGAATTTTATCTTCGTTAAGGGTGGTCATTTCACTGCGGATGGCTTCTACCTGGGCTTTGCGGTTTTCCACGTCGGCAACCGCTTTGCGATAGTCTTCCAGACAAGCCTGGGCTTTGTTTTTGGTTTTCTCGGCATTGGCTTTTAATTCTTCAATTTCTCCCCGACGGGAAAGGAGCCCTGCCCCTCGGTTAAAAGAGCCCCCGGTCATGGAACCGCCGGTGTTGACCACCTGGCCGTCCAGGGTGACAATGCGGAACCGATAGCCGTATTGTTTGCCCATGGCGGCGGCGCTTTCCAAATCTTCTGCCACCACAATGGCGCCAAGCAAAGAGGAGATAATATCCCGATACACAGGGTCAGCGGATACCAGGGTATCTGCCACCCCCACGTAACCCACGCAATCTTCCAGGCCCTTTTCTTTAAAGTCACGGGGTTTCACCGTATCCAAAGGCAGGAAGGTGGCACGGCCTGCGTTTTCCCGTTTTAAGAAAGCAATGGCGCGTTTGGCGTCCTGTTCTTTGGCGGTAACGATATGTTGCACCGCGTTGCCCAGGGCAACTTCAATGGCGGTGGCGTATTCTTCTTTTACCTGAATCAAGCGGGAAATGGGACCTTTGATGCCCCCCAGCACCCCTTTGGCACCCTCGGCGGACACGCGACGAACCGTGCGGCTGAATCCTTCCAGGGAGTTTTCCATTTCCTCCAGCAGTTGCACCCGACGAAGCTTGGTCTGGGCTTCCAAATTCAGTTCGTCGGCTTTTTGTTTTAATTCATCGGCGGTTTTTTCCAAGGAGTTCAGCAACATATTGTTGCCTTTGAGCATGTTTTCACATTCCGCCTGTTTTTCTTCTATATTTTTCAGATCCTGTTGCAAGGCAGTTTGTTCGGCTTCATAATCCTGCAACTGGGTTTGTTTTGCCTGAAAGGCTTCTTCCACCGCACTGCCCCGATGGCTGATTTCGGTAACCGAAGACATGGCGGTAACGTTTTGCATTTGGCTTGCGGAAAGTTCTTCCCGTAGGCGGGTGATTTCCCGATTTTGTTCCTCGGTCTTGCGGGAAATTTCTTCCAGTTGCAATAGCAATTCTTCCAAATGGGCGGCGGAAGTTTCCAACACCTTGCTCTTAGCGGCAATTTCCGCGTCCTTTTGGGCAATGGTTTCTCCGTGGATGGCCATTTCCTTCATCAGGTCCGCATCGCTATCCCGGGAGGTTTCAATTTCTTTTTTCAACCGTTCCATATTTTCTTTATTATGGAACAGGGTGTTTTCCGCTACGGCGGCTTGTCCTTCCAGGCGGGCGGCTTCTTCTTCCATTTGCGCAATATTCCGACGGGTAGCATCCATTTGCACCGTAAGCAGTCGGGCTTCCCCTGTGGCTTCTTCGGTTTGCTCCTGCAGTTTGGCAATTTGCCGTTCCATTTCCTGGTATTGAGCCTGGGCAATTTCAATTTTTTCCTTTTGCCCTTGTAATTTTTCTTCCAATTTGGTTAAAGACCGCAACCACAGCCCAATTTCCAAATTCTTTTCTTCCCCTGCATAAAGCAAAAACTTTTCTGCTTTTTTGCTTTGTTCTGCCAAGGGGCCAACCCGTTCTTCCAATTCGTTCATGATATCCCGCAAACGAACCAGATTTTCTTCGGTGGCTTTTAATTTCCGTTCAGCTTCCTGTTTCCGATAGCGGAAACGGGAGATTCCTGCGGCTTCTTCAAACATATCCCGCCGTTCGTCCGAGCGTCGGGAAACAATATCACTGATTTTCCCTTGACCGATCATGGAATACCCGTCCCGTCCCAGGCCGGTATCCATAAACAGCTCATTCACGTCTTTCAAGCGCACGGTAGCGCGGTTGATCTGATATTCACTTTCCCCCGAGCGATAGTACCGACGGGTAATCAACACTTCGTCGGTATCGCAAGGCAAAGCGCGGTCGGTATTATCCAGGCAAAGGGTAACAGACGCCATCCCTTGGGGTTTTCGGGTGGCGGTGCCGTTGAAAATAACGTCTTCCATTTTTTCGCCACGCAGTTGTTTGTTGGATTGTTCCCCCAACACCCATCGAATGGCGTCTGAAATATTACTTTTCCCACTTCCGTTGGGGCCAACTACCCCTGTGATTCCCTGTTCAAAGGTGAGAAGGGTTTTATCGGGAAAGGATTTGAAGCCCTGTGCTTCCAAGGATTTCAGGAACATGGAAATTCTCCTTTCGTGTAATACCAATGCTGTGAGGGGGAATGGTGTCTACCCCCACCACAGTGCAATTTCGTCCCATTTTTTCCAGACGAATAAGATTATTTCGTTTTTGCCCAATCATTTTGGAAAGGCAGGTGGGATGTACCAACACCGTCGCCTGTTCCCATTCATTGGGCAACAGGTTGCAAAGGGTTTGAAAATACAGCTCCCCTTCGCACAATTCCCGCAGGGCGGGATGACAGGGGCCAATACCCCCTTCCAGGGAACTGTCCCCATGAAGTCCCAGGCGAATCACCGAAACCCCAGCCGATTCAAACAGCACCAGCAATTCACTGCAAAGTTCCACCGTTTGGTTTAAAGTTGGGGGGATATACGCCCCTTGCTGAACCAGTTCATATAACCGGGTCCCGGGGAAGGTGACAGTGGGATAGATCCGCATGGTTTTTGGCTTTAATGCCAATAAATCTTTGGCGGTTTGACGGTCCGATTCCAAAGTAGAGCCATACAATCCCGTCATCATTTGCAGACCCAGTTCAAACCCAAATTCATGGATCAGGCGGGACGCCTCTGTAATATGGCGGGCAGTATGTCCCCGCTGATTTTTCAAAAGCACGGTGTCATTGGTGCTTTGGGCTCCCAGTTCAATGGCGGTGACTCCGTATTCTTTCAGAATGGTTAAAATTTCGGGAGAAATAGCGTCAGGACGGGTAGACACCCGAATACCCGTGATCTGTTCCTCCTGCAAAAAGGGATGCGCCGCTTGTAACAGAGCGGTCATCTCCTCCTGCTCCAGGGCGGTGAAACTCCCGCCGAAAAAGGCGATCTCTGCCTGTCGGTCAGGGGCAAGCCCTGCCACGGCTTTTTGCAAGATCTTGGTTACTTCCCCCGGTGTGGGGGGTGTTTGGTGCCCCGAAATCAGCCGTTGATTACAAAAACTGCACTGATGAGGACACCCCCCATGGGGAATAAACAAAGCAATATTAGCCTTTTTGCTCATAATCAATGCCCATCAATTCCAAGGCTTCCTTGGCGGCGGCTTGTTCGGCTTCTTTTTTGCTTCTGCCTACCCCGGTGCCCACCAGGTTGGAGTTGATGTGTACCTCGTATTTAAAACTTTTATCATGGTCGGGGCCGCTTTCTTCCACCAATAAATAGGTCAAGCGGTCCTCGGGATTTTGCTGAATGACTTCCTGTAAAAGGGTTTTAAAATCTTTATATGCCCCTTTGCTGTGATGGTCCAAAGCGGGAGTTACGTATTTGAGAATAAACGCCTTGGCAGGCTCTATGCCGCCATCCAGATAAATGGCGGCAATCAACGCCTCAAAGGCATCCGCCAGAATGGAAGGACGATTGCGCCCCCCTGTGTTTTGTTCCCCACGGGAAAGGAGAAGGGCTTCTCCCAGTCCGATTTGTTTGGCGAACTTGTACAGGGCTTTTTCACAAACCGAAGCCGCCCGAATACGGGTCAATTCCCCTTCCGGGGTGTTGGGATAATTGTGAAACAAATAATCCGAAACCACTACAGACAACACCGAGTCCCCCAGAAATTCCAACCGTTCATTACAACTGTCGGGATTTTTCCGTTCGTGGGCAAAGGAAGAATGGGTCAGGGCTTGTTTCAGCAACTCTTCTTTTTTGAATTGATAGCCGATGGTTTTTTGGAGCGTTTTCACGTTAATCCCTCTTCTCTGCGGCAACGGCGGTAACCGCTTCAATCAAGCCCGAAGCGGCAAAGGTGGCCCCTTGACGAATGGCATTTTTAATGGCTTTGGCATTGGAACTGCCGTGGGCTTTGATAACAGGAGCCCGCACTCCCAACAAGGGAGCACCGCCGTGTTCGGAATAGTCTAACATACCTTTTAAGCCCTTTAAATTTTTCTTAATAAGCAAGGCACCGATTTTGGTTTTCAAAGATGCCATCATGACCTTTTTAATCAAGCCAAAGAAAGTAACTGCTACCCCTTCGGTGAGTTTCAGCACCACGTTTCCGGAGAAACCGTCGGTCACCAGTACGTCACAGCCCCCTGAGGGAACGTCTCTGGCTTCCACGTTGCCTACGAAATTATAGTCCGATTGTTTTAACATCTGATAGGTTTCCTGGCGAAGGGTATCCCCTTTGGTATCTTCGGTGCCCACGTTGAGAAGGCCGATGCGGGGGGATTCCAGACCTACCACCCGTTTCATATATTCATTGCCCATCAAAGCAAAATCCATGAGCATTTCAGGGCGACATTCGGCATTGGCACCGCAATCCAACAGCAGGTAACATCCTGTGGGGGTAGGAACGGCGGTGGCAAGAGCGGGACGTTTGATTCCCTTAATGCGTTTCACCAACAAGGTTGCCCCCACCAGCAGACCCCCTGTGGAACCTGCCGAAACAAAGGCATCTCCTTCTCCACGGGCAACCATTTGCAGGCCCAACCCCAGGGAAGTGTTCCGTTTGGATTTGACAATTTCGGTAGGGGTGTCGTGCATATCCATCACTTCATCGGTATGCACAATGGAAATGCCTTCCAGGGAAATGTTGTTTTCCTTGGCGCAGGCAAGAATTTCAGGTTCTTTCCCTACTAAAACCACTTCTACGCCGTATTCTTTCACGGCATCGGCTGCCCCTTGCACGTTGCAAAGGGGAGCATTGTCCCCGCCGAAAGCATCTACAATAATTCGTTTAGCCATGATAAATCCTTCTTTCCTTTAAGCGTTTTCTGCCTGCAGTTGTGCCGCCCGGTCGGCGGTGATCAAAGCATCGATAATTTCTTCCAGATCCCCGTTCAAAATGGCTTCCAAACGGTACAGGGTCAAGCCGATACGATGTTCGCTGACCCGCCCTTGGGGATAGTTATAGGTGCGGATGCGCTCCGAACGGTCCCCCGTGCCAACCTGGGAACGACGTTGGGAAGCAATCTGGTCGTTTTGTTTAGCCAGTTCTGCTTCATACAAACGGGACCGCAACACTTTCATGGCTTTTTCGCGGTTTTTATGCTGACTGCGTTCATCCTGACATTCTACGATCAAACCTGTGGGAAGGTGGGTGATACGAATGGCAGATTCGGTTTTATTGATATGCTGACCGCCTGCCCCGCTGGAACGGAAGGTATCCACCTGCAAGTCGGCAGGGTTAATATCTACCTCTACGTCTTCTGCCTCAGGGAGCACCGCCACCGTAACGGTGGAAGTATGAATCCGACCCTGGGTTTCGGTTTCGGGAACCCGTTGCACCCGATGTACACCGCTTTCGAATTTCAGGCGGGAATAGGCACCTTCCCCCATAATCATGAAACTAACTTCTTTAAAGCCGCCAAGTTCGGTTTCGTTGGCGCTGACAATTTCGGTTTTCCAACCTCTGGCTTCGGCATACATGGTGTACATGCGATACAGCACCCCGGCAAACAAGGCGGCTTCATCCCCGCCTGCGCCGCCGCGGATTTCCACAATAACGTTTCGTTCATCGTTGGGGTCCACGGGAAGCAGAAGTATTTTCAATTCTTCCCCCAACCGTTCCATATCCGCCTTGGATTCCGCCAGTTCTTCTTCTGCCAATTCTTTCAGTTCCTTATCGGAAGAAGAAAGTAATTCTTTGGCTTCTTCCTGACGGGATTTGGCAGACTGATACGCCCGAAAGGTTTCCACGATGGGGGTCAGCTGTTTATATTCTTTCATTAGGTTTTTATATTGCTCTTGATTGCCCACTACGTCAGGGTCTTGCAAGGCGCTATTAACGTCTTCATACCGCGCTTCCACTTGAGTTAATTTGTCAAACATACCGATTCCTCCGTTATTTATGTGGGTTGACTTAAAATCTTCTTAATGCCTTTTTCACATTGGGAGCGGGGCATCATCACTTCTCGTCCGCATTTTTCGCATCGGATCTTAAAATCCATGCCAATGCGGGTTACGGTGAAAATATTACTGCCGCAAGGGTGATTCTTTTTCATTTGCACCCGACATCCTACCTGAATATTCACAAAAGCCCCCTCCTTATTTCAGCAAATGATTATTCAGTTTATTATACCACATCTCCGTTTCCAATGCAAATATTATTTGAACTGCCTTTTGTCATTTCTCCTTTGGTTTTTGCATATATTGAAACCAGCAAAACCAAAACCATAGGAACGGATGAAATGAATATGTTTTTTCCCGAAGGAATACTGTATCAAACTGCTAAAAATCAAAAATTCCTGCAAACCCCGGAGGGGTTACAGGAAGCCATGAGCGAAGACCGCGTATTGGAAGCCCGCGCCATTCTTTGCGACAACGAACATAATTTATGGGTAGACCTCCCCTGTGGCAAGGGGATGATTCCCCGCACCGAGGGGGCATTGGGCATTGCTGAAGGTACCGTGCGGGATATTGCTCTGATCGCCCGCGTAAACCGCCCTGTCTGCTTTACGGTGACCTCCATCACCACCGACCAAAACGGAGAACCCTTGGCATTTCTTTCCCGACGGGCGGTACAGGAAAAATGCCGCAGGAACTACATAAGCACCCTGCTCCCCGGGGACGTCATTGACGTTGCCATCACCCATTTGGAGCCCTTTGGTGCCTTTTGTGATATTGGGTGCGGGTTGCCTTCTTTTATTCCCATTGACAACATTTCGGTGTCCCGCATTTTTCACCCTGCCGACCGCTTTCAAGTGGGGCAACACATTAAAGCGGTGGTGAAAGAACTGCTGCCAGACGGCAAAATCAGCCTGACCCACAAAGAACTGTTGGGAACCTGGGAAGAAAATGCCGCGCTGTTTCAAGCGGGGGAAACCGTTTCGGGCATGATCCGTACGGTGGAAAGTTACGGCAGTTTTGTGGAACTGACCCCCAACCTGGCAGGGTTGGCAGAACCCAAAGAAGGCATTGTCCCGGGGCAACAGGCAGCGGTGTTTATCAAAAACATCATTCCCGAAAAAATGAAGATCAAGTTGATTATTGTGGATGCCTTTTCTGCACCGCGGGAACAGAACGCTCCCGAATATTATTTTCAGGGAAACCACATGAACCGTTGGCAATATTCTCCCCCAGGGTGTCATAAAACCATTGTTACCGAATTTGAAGAATACTTATAAAAAATGCCACCATTTTCGAATACAATCGGAAATGGTGGCATAACAGTTTTATAAACCTAACAAATCAATTAGTCTCTTTTTTTGAGAACTACCAAAGCACCCAAAGCAACCACGCCGGCTACTACAACGCCAGCAACAGAGCTGCTGCCGGTTTCGGGGTTGTCAGTTTCAGTAACAACTTCTTCAACTTCAACTTCTTCTTTAACGGTTTCGTCTTCAGAAGGTTCGTCAACGATTTCTTCGCCGCCTTCCCACATAGCATACAATACTAAGTCGGATTCGATTTCGAACATTTCGTCTTCGATGTAGGAAGTACCGGAACCGTCTTTAGCGGTGTTCCAACCAAGGAAGGTTGCGCCGGCTTTTTTAAAGTTGTTGTATGCGGTGTAAGCATAACCACCGGCAATGTAGGGACCAAATTCGTCCAAAGTTTCGCCGGTACCGCCGTTAGCATCATAAGTGATGGTGTATTCGATGATTTGAGCATCTTTATGTTGCCATTGAGCATACAGTTTCATGGTTTCTTTCAAAGTGATTTCATCACCGGCTGCGTAGGAATCACCGGCACCGTCAGCGGTGGTGTTCCAACCCATGAAATTGTAGTTGTCATTGGTGAAAGCGTGTTCGGGAACAACAACAACGCCTTCATCGTTAGCAAGGATATCATCCATTTTGCCTTGAGCGCCGTTGGGTTCTAATTGCAAATAGATTTCTACCACGTCGGTAGGAGTTTCAGCAGCAAAAGCCATCATGCTGCAAGCAGTTACCATAACAGCCAAAGCCACTACAACTGCAAGAATTTTCTTAGTCATAACTATAACCTCCAAAAAAATATTCATGAAACAATTCTATTCCATGATGCTTCAAAATCATTCTACCCCTTTCCGCAAAAAATGTCAAGCATTATTTTCTGTTAATTCCGGGGTTACACCACGACAAAAAGGGCAGAATATTGACAGATTGATGGTTTTATGATATAATATACGACAATTTCAAGGTGTATTCTGTTAAGTAAATGAAGAGAGGATTTCGTTTATGGAAAGAAAAGTTATTATTTCTACCGACAGCACTGCCGACCTGACCCAGGAATTGGTTGAACAATACAACATTAAAGTTGTTCCTTTAGGTCTTGAAATGGACGGCAATTTATATCGCGACGGGCTGGATATCACCCCTGACGATTTATATGCCTATCATGAAAAAACCGGAAAAATTGCCCATACCAGTGCCTACAACATTGGGGAATATGAAGAACATTTTTCCGCCCTGGTAGACCAAGGGTATGACGTGGTTCACATTGGTCTGGCAGATTATTTATCCTGCACCTTGCGCAATGCCCAGTTAGCCGCCGAAGAAATGGAACACGTTTTTGTTGTAAATTCCAAACGGCTTTCCACAGGGATCGGTCTTCTGGTATTGAAAGCCAGCGAATTGGCAAAGGAAGGAATGTCTGCCAAAGAAATCAGCGAAACCATTACCGAACTTGCCTATCACGTGGACGCGTCTTTCGTGGTGGACACTTTAGAATTCCTGCATGCAGGCGGTCGTTGTTCCTCGGTTGCCAAATTAGGGGCAAACCTTTTGAAAATCAAACCTCAGATCGTTGTATATGACGAAAAAATGGATACCGGCAAAAAATATCGGGGAAAGATCACTGCTTGCCGCAACCAATATATGGAAGACCAACTTCATGATTTGGACGATGTTTACCTGGATCGTATTTTCCTGACCCATTCGGGTATGCCTCAGGAAGAAATTGATATGGCTTTGGATCACCTTCGTTCCCTTGCCGATTTCAAAGAAATTCTTGTGACCCGCGCAGGTTGTGTTATTTCCTGCCATTGCGGTCCCGGGACCATGGGTATTTTATTTATGCGGAAATCACGGGTGTTTGGCGAGTAACCTCCATTAGTCATGCCCTTTGTGAAGGAGGGCGAACCGATATGCGCAGACCATTGGCATTGGCAGGATTTTCCCTGTTGCTTTCCACTCTGCTGTGTATTCTGTTGGGAACCCGCTTTGCCCTGATACTGGGCAGCGTTTCTCTGGTTCTTCTGTTTCTTCTTTTCTTAAAATCAACAAACAACAGCCGCCTGGTTACCTCCTTGCGTGGCTGTTGTTTCTTTTTTCTATGCGGATGTTTGGGATTTTTTCTGCAATTTCAAATGCAGGTGGCACCTTTGCTTCCCTTGGAGAATCAAACAAAATACGTGCAATACACCGTTTTGGAAGAGCAGGGGACTTATGACGACGTTGCCTACTACACCGTTTCCGCCAAAGGATTGTACCCCGACCCCGATAAAGACTGTCAATTCCGCTTATCCATGGCATATCCCCATCGGGTTGCAGTGGGAGACCATGCAGGAGGGATGGTAACCTTTTCCACGTCTTCTTCCCCCACCCTGATGGCAGACCATGTGTACCTTACGGCTACCGCCTTGGAAGAGGTTTCTCCCACCCTTTACGGGAAAGAGTTTTCTTTTTCCTATTACACCCATCAGGTTCGGGAATCCATATCCGCCCTGTTTGCACAGCAGGGAACCAAAGACACCCTTTCTCTGGTCAAGGGAATTTGTTTGGGAAATGCCGACGGCATGTCGGAAGAATTACAAAATGCTTTTTACTCCTGCGGGTTAGGGCATCTGGTGGCGGTTTCAGGATTACATACGTCGCAAATCGGTGGGGTATTCATTGCTTTGTTCCTCTTTTTGACCAAAAGCAAACGTTGGGTTAAACTTTGCAGTTTAGGATTCGTCTGGGGATTCGTGGAAATTACAGGGTTTTCCTATTCCTCCTTGCGGGCGGCTATTATGTTTTCCTTTTTCGCGGTGGGCAGTTGCGTTTTCCGCCGAATGGATTCTTTGAACACCTTGGGCGGCGCAGTTACCGCTATTGTATTGTGTAATCCTTTTGCCGCTTATAACTTAGGATTTTTGGCATCGGTGGGCGCTTGCTTGGGGATCATTCTGTTTACTACTCCTTTGCAACAAAAACTGCAAAAGCTGCTCCCCGAAGTTTTTCAAACCAACAAAATTCTATCCTACCTTCTGACGGGATTTTGTACCACTCTGTCTGCAACCGCTACCACCATTCCCTGTAATTTACTGGCATTCCATACGCTTTCTCCCATTGCGCCCCTGTCCAACCTGTTGTGCATCCCCCTTGGCACCGCCATTCTGGTATTGGGACTTTGCGGCGCTGTGATGAGTTTCATTCCACCCTTTTCTTTTGTGGGAACGCTTTGTCTTTGGGTTGCCCACGGTCTGGCATTTTTGATTGCCCAATTTGCCACCATTCTTTCAAAAATACCTTATCACGTATTGCCTCAAAGCACGCCCATCACCTTTTTCATCATTGTGTTGTGCGGTGTTGGAATTGCCTGGATTTTGTTGTATCCCAACCGATTCAAAGGGGTGAGCAAACTGCTGGTTGTCGTCCTTCTTTGTTTGGGAATCCTTTCGTCCTCTTTCCTGCCGGCGTTGCCTCAAAACACCCAGGAAATTTGTATTCTTGCTACGGAATATGATGCCGCCATGGTGGTGATGGACAAAGATACTACCATTCTCATTGGCAGTATCGCCCCACGGGATTTGGACCGCTATCTGGGGTCAAGAGGAATTACCCATATTGACCTTTGGGTGTTGCCACAGCGGGACAACTATTCCACCGCCCTCACCTCCCTGCCCAAACAATATCAGGTGGATGAGATCATGACCTTTTTATATGCCGATACGTTAGGGCTGCTTTCCAACGTAGATAAAAATATACCCATTCATTTTCTTAATTCCATGACCCTTGGCAAAGTTAAGATTACCGCTTTGGATAACTATTCCGTATTTGTCATTAAAACTCCAAACACCACCTTATACTTCGGCGATACCCGGGGCAATGAGCAACAACTGCAGGAGTATCCCTTTGCTTTTCTTAATCGCAAAAGCGGCTATGCCGACGTCCACATTCTTCATGATGGAAAAGAAGTTTATCCCATCAACCAAACCACCGTTATTCGCGCCACACCCAATGGGTGTCAGGTGTATCAACCCCGATTTGTGTTTTAACCGAAAAAGTTCGCACAAAATGTCGGGCAACGGTTGGAGGGAACCCTTATAATGATGACAGACAAGGAGGGGAACTATGATGCATTGGGTCACAGAATTAAACAACGCCATCAACTATATTGAAGGACATTTGACCGAGAATATCAAGTACGAAACGATAGCCGCCAAATGTTATTGTTCGGTATATCATTTTCAGCGTGTATTTCATGCTCTCAACGGATTCACCTTGGGAGAATACATCCGCAACCGGAGGCTGACTCTGGCAGGGATTGAACTTACCAAAGGAAAGAAACGAGTCATTGATATTGCCTTGCAATACGGTTATGAAAACCCAGACAGCTTTGCCAAAGCCTTTCAAAAATTTCATGGTGTTTCTCCTTCCCAAGCCAAAAACCATGGTGTAGAACTGCGTTCTTTTTCCCCTCTTGTTCTACAAACATCATTACAAGGAGGTAAAACCATGAACTACAAAATCAAGCAACTTTCACAATTATGCATTACGGGGCAAAGTGTAGTATTTGACGGCATTCCCAAAAACAGAAAACAGCAACAACATGATTTCATGGTGGACGGAAACGTGCGATTTATACGGTACGCTTTACAAGGTATGGCAGGGGATTGCGACACCGAATATTGCGTTATTTCTCATGTCACGGAAGATTCCTTTCAATTCACCATTGGAACGGTTGTTCCCACTTATTTTTCCAACCATCTCGAAAAGACAGTTGGGAACTATGCTCAAAAATTAGAAACCCTTTTGATTCCCGCCGAAACCTATGTTTCTATGGAAACCACTCAAAGTGTCGATTATATGAACGAACAGGCAGAGCTTTATAAGAGAATGGTAGAAGAATGGCTTCCCGATTCAGGCTATTTGTTGAAAAACGCTCCTGAACTTACCATTCTACATCATGCCAGGGAACATTCGTATGTTGAAGTGCTAATTCCTATTGAAAAATCCGAATAAAGCGCTCCCCCGAAACGCTAATCGTTTCGGGGGAGTTTTTCAAATATCATTTCAAAATATCACTTGTTAAAAACTTGCAGAAAGTCCCACAGCTTTTTTCAGGATTTCCAAGGCATCCTTGGCATTGATATTTCCATCCTTCGTTACGTCTCCTGCAACTTTTTGAGCGGCGTAGGGAATTTCTTTTTCCACGGCAATCTTTAAAACCATCAAGGCGTCCTTGGCATCAACGGCTTGGTCATTATTAAGATCTCCCAAGGGTAATTCTTCTCCCAAGGCAAGAAACGTAATCCTTTTGCTTTGGGAATATTCTTCCACTAAAGACCCTGCATACCCGCGAAGAACAATGTGATCGCAACTGGGTTCATCGGCACAGTCTTTGGTACATTGGAAAGCCCCTTCGCCGATGGATTCAACTCCCAGTATGGTGACTAAGGTTAATTGATGACAATTAGAAAATGCAAAATCGCCGATTTTCTTGACGCTTTCAGGAAGGGAAACAGTGGAAAGAGCGGAACAACGAGCGAAGGCGTTTTTCCCAATTTCTTCCAACGAAAGCGGGAAGTTGACGGTTCGAAGGGAAGAAATATTATTAAAAGCTTCTTCACCAATCACCTTCACCCCCGCAGGAAGAGTATACTCTGTACGACTGGTTTTTCCTGCAGGGTATCGCAACAGAATTTCTTTCTCAAAGTCAAACAAAACTCCGTTGTCCGATTTATACCAATAATTATTGGCTGCTACGGTAAAAGAAATCACGGGACACCCTTCGAAGGCCTGCGGTGTTAGCCACTGCACTTTGGCTGGAATATACACCAACACAGGCTGAGTACAGCTACTTAAAGCATTATCGGCAATCAAGCGGGTTTCGTTACGGAAACAAATTTCACGGCTTTCTTCTTCCACATTGGCCTCCAAACAATAGGGACCGATATACAGAGAATTTTTATACCAATTCTCATGATTATTATAATACGCGGTACCACACAATATTGAACGGCCGATATACGAAAGAGAATCGGGCAACTGAATGGTTGATAAGCCCTCGCAATTCACAAAGGCTTGTTCTCCAATGGAGGTGACACTTTGGGGGATGGAAACCTGGGTTAACGACGTACACCAAGCAAACATATGACTGCCGATGGCTGTTACTCCTGATTCAATAGTTGCCTTTACCAGATTTTTACAAGAATCAAATAGAGAAAAACCAACTTCTTTAACACTACCCGGAATGGTAACCTCTGTAATATTAGATTGTTCAAAGGCCCTGGAACCGATGATTTCCACACTATCGGGAATGATTATCTTTTGCACGAGTGTCCCTTCAAAGGCTCTGAAACCAATTTCTTTTACCCCTTGAGGAATTTGGTAAATCTCATTCTCTTTTTGGGAGGGGTACCAAATCAAAGTGGTTTTTTCTTTATCCAATAAAACGCCATTCTGAGAAGCGTACTGTTGGTTTTCTTCAGCCACAAGAATTTCTTTTAAAGACGAACAAGCCCAAAATGCCAGGTTCCTGATGGAAGTGACCGACTTGGGAATTACTACTTGTTGCAATGCTTCACATTCGGCAAAAGCACTTTCTCCTATAGATTCCAAACCATCTGGCAAAACGAGAGTTTCTAATTTGGTGCAACGCTCAAAGGCACCGTATCCCAAGGTTTTTATACTGTTAGGCAAATGTACCGTTTTCAAGGACGGACAATAGGCAAAGGCGCAACTTTTAATGGTTTCAATCCCTTCTTCAAGAGTAACCGATTGAAGAGAACCATGAGCAAAAGCGTATCCGCCAATAGCAATTACCGGAACGCCGTCGATCTCAGAAGGAATCTCTACTTGAGTTGCCGAGCCTTGATACCCTGTAATGGTTGCTTGGCCGTTTTCCACTTGATAAAGGAACTCTTGCGCTTGCTGGGCACCAACCATAACAGGCATTCCCAGGGTAAAAATCAAAACAGCTAAAAACAATGACAATATTCGTTTCATAAAAACGCCTCCTTCGTAATAGGAAATGAGGCAGAACTGCTCTGCTATCTATTAAACACACAACCTGCGAATTTTTCTCACTAATTTTTAAATTTTTTTTATTTTTATTTGTTTTTTAATTTTATACAACAAAAACCCCCTTGGTTACAAAACCAAGGGGGTTCAAGCATTTATTTTACCTTAAACAGCAATTAAACCAATTCGATAACTGCCATTTCTGCGGCGTCACCACGACGGGGTCCGATGCGGGTTACACGAGTGTAACCGCCGTTCCGGGAAGCGTAAGAAGGTGCGATTTCGTCGAACAATTTCTTAACAACATCTTCCTTGGTGATAAAGGACAAAGCTTTGCGTTTGGAAGCAAGAGTATTGTCCTTGCCGATGGTAATATATTTTTCGGCCATAGCTTGGACTTCTTTTGCACGGGTAACGGTGGTTTCTAACTTACCGTTTTCCAACAAAAAGGTTACCATAGCCCGCAGCATAGCTTTTCTGCTGTCGGTTTTTCTACCGAGTTTTCTGGTACCTGGCATTGCAATTCACTCCTTTTCTTGAGTTGGCAGGTTAATTAAAGTTCCTCTTTTTTCAGGGTGAAGCCCAAAGAATCCAGTTTATTGATAACTTCTTCCAAGGACTTACGGCCCAAGTTACGAACCTTCATCATTTCGTCTTCGGTCTTGTTGATCAAGTTTCCAACGGTATTGATGCCGGCACGTTTCAGGCAGTTGAAGGAACGAACCGAAAGATCCAATTCCTCAATGGTCATATCAAGAACTTTTTCCTTGCCGGATTCACCTTTTTCAACCATAATATCGGCACCTGCGCCTTCGGCTGAAAGGTTCACAAACAGATTCAGGTGTTCTGTGATAATTTTTGCAGCAAGCGAAACCGCATCTTCAGCAGAAATGGTTCCGTTTGTCCAGACTTCCAAGGACAATTTATCGAAGTCGGTAATTTGTCCCACACGGGTATTGTCAACAGTGTAGTTCACTTTGTTTACCGGTGTGTAAATGGAGTCCATGGGGATGACACCGATGGTGTTGATTTCTTGTTTATTGCGGTCAGCAGGAACATAGCCACGGCCTTTGTCCAAAGACAGTTCCATAAAGAACCGTGCATTTTCCGAAAGGGTTGCAATGTGCATTTCGGGGTTGAGGATTTCAACCTCGCTGTCTGCCTTAATGTCGGCAGCGGTCACTTCGCAGGGACCTTCTGCTTCGATATAAACAATTTTGGGACCGTCGCCATGAATTTTGGCGGTTAAGCCTTTCAAGTTCAAAACAATTTCGGTGACATCTTCTTTAACGCCGTCGATTGTGGAAAATTCGTGTACTACGCCGTCAAATTTTACCGAAGTCGCGGCAACACCGGGCAAAGAAGAAAGGAGCACTCTGCGCAAACTGTTGCCAAGAGTGGTACCGTAGCCTCTTTCCAAAGGTTCAACCACAAAGCGACCATAGGAACCGTCTTCCGACAGTTCTTCGGTTTCAATTCGGGGCTTCTCGATTTCTATCATTCAGAACCCTCCTTAATAATTGTACGAATAATTCGCCAAAAATTGAATAGCCAAACAGGAATCCTGCACGATTATTTACTGTAGAACTCAACGATCAGATGTTCTTCGATGGGAACATCGATTTGGTCACGGTTGGGCAGGTTTACAATTTTGGCCTCAAGGGTATCGGCATTAACGCTGATCCATTCAGGTTTTACGCGGGAAGCGCAAGCTTCCACAACCGTTTTGATCTTTTCGGAAGAACGGCTTTTTTCGCAAACTGCGATAACGTCGCCGGCCTTAACCAGATAAGACGGTACATTAACTTTTTTACCGTTTACGGTGAAGTGGTTGTGAACAACCAACTGACGGGCTTCAGCACGGGAGGAAGCCCAACCGCAACGGTATACAACGTTGTCCAAACGGCTTTCCAACAAGCGGAGAAGGTTATCACCGGTTACGCCGGTTTTCCGTTCGGCAATTTCAAAATAGTGATGGAATTGGTTTTCCAAAACACCATAATATCTTCTGGCTTTTTGCTTCATGCGAAGTTGCAAACCATATTCAGAAGCCTTTTTGCGGCTTTGACCATGTTGGCCGGGAGCGTAAGCTCTGCGGTCAATCGAGCATTTGCTGGAGTAGCATCTGTCGCCTTTCAAGAAAAGCTTTTGGCCTTCACGGCGGCATAATCTACAAACTGCTCCGGTATATCTTGCCATATCCTTACACCTCCAAATTATACACGACGTCTTTTAGGCGGACGGCATCCGTTGTGGGGAATGGGAGTTACGTCTTTAATCATGGTAACTTCCAAGCCGGCGGCCTGCAGAGCACGGATAGCGGCTTCACGTCCGGAACCGGGCCCTTTAACGAATACTTCAACAAATTTCAAACCATGTTCCATAGCAGCTTTTGCAGCGGTTTCAGCAGCAGTTTGGGCTGCGAAGGGAGTGGATTTCCGAGAACCACGGAAGCCCATTTCACCGGCAGATGCCCAAGAAATAGCGTTGCCGTTTACATCAGTGATGGTAACGATGGTGTTGTTGAAGGTGGATTGGATATGGGCGGCGCCGCGTTCAATATTTTTACGGTCGCGGCGACGGGTGGTAGTTTTTTTACCCTTAGTTGCCATATTATTTTACCTCCTGCTTACTTCTTCTTGTTTGCTATGGTCTTGCGGGGACCTTTACGAGTACGAGCGTTGGTTTTAGAACGTTGTCCTCTTACAGGAAGCCCTTTGCGGTGACGAACACCACGATAGCAGCCAATTTCAATAAGCCGTTTGATGTCAAATGCTACATCACGACGCAAGTCACCTTCAACGGTGAGGTTGTGTTCGATGTATTCACGCAATTTAGAAACATCATCTTCGGTCAAATCCTTAACTCTGGTGTCAGGATTAACACCGGTTGCAGCAAGAATATCTTTTGCTGTTTTGGGGCCGATACCGTAAATATAGGTAAGGCCGATTTCTACCCGTTTTTCACGAGGCAGGTCTACACCTGAAATACGTGCCATTTACTATTGCACCTCCAAAATGTGTTGCAAGGATTAACCTTGACGCTGTTTGTGCTTGGGGTTTTCGCAAATTACCATAATGCGTCCCTTGCGTTTGATGACTTTGCATTTATCGCAAATCTTTTTGACAGAAGGTCTGACTTTCATTGTTTTTACCTCCTAGAAATTTTGCCTTTCGGCTATTTGGATCGCCAAGTGATTCTGCCCTTTGTTAAGTCGTATGGCGACATTTCGACTGTAACTTTATCTCCGGGCAAAATGCGGATAAAGTTCATACGCAATTTGCCGGAAATGTGGGCGGTAATTACATGACCGTTGGGAAGCTCTACCTTAAATACTGCGTTGGGCATGGCTTCTCGAACGATACCTTCAACTTCGATCATGTCTTGCTTGGACATTAAAAAATCCCCCTCACATTACATCATCCTGGGCGACGCCTGAATACTCATTCAGTGCCCGTCGCAATGATCGGTTTGTGGACATTGAGCCGCTGTCTAATACGGTATTGGTCAGGCCAATGTGTTTCCGATTTTTCTTCTTGGGCCGTTCTAAGGGACGGTCTTTGCCGTTGCACACAAGCAAGGTTTCTCCTTCGCTTCCCACAACTGCTAAAAACTCGCCTTGATCACGGCCGGCCCGTGAATACACCACGCGACCGATTTGAATTTCCATCATGCCGCTTCCTCCTTACGGTTTGGTCAGAATGACCGGGCCGTTGGTGGTAATGGCGATGGTGTGTTCAAAATGGGCAGACAGGGCGCCGTCGATAGTTTCTACCGTCCATCCGTCCTTCAGTGTTTTCACACCGGGTGTACCCATATTAATCATCGGTTCAATGGCTAATGTCATACCGGGAATCAGTCGTACCCCTCTTCCGGCAGTGCCGAAATTGGGAACCTCAGGTTCTTCGTGGAGTTTTTTTCCCACGCCGTGGCCGACAAACTGCCGGACCACCGAATAGCCTGCTCCCTCCGCATGCTGCTGAACCGCAGCGGATATATCGCCGATTCTACCGCCGGATACTGCCGCTTCGATACCTTTGTACAAGGCTTCTTTGGTAATATCCATCAGCCGCTGTGCTTCCGGTGCAACCGCACCGACTGCAAAAGTGGCGGCATTATCGCCGTGGTAACCGTGAAGGCACGCGCCAAGGTCAATGCTGACAATGTCGCCTTCCTTCAAAATCACCTTTTTGGAAGGGATACCGTGAATCACCTGATGGTTCACCGATATGCAAGCGGTGGCAGGATAGCCGCTGTATCCCAGGAAACTGGGAATACCGCCGTGTTTCACAATAAAATCATGGGCGATTTTATCAATCTCCCAGGTGGAAATCCCGGGGCGAACCGCTTCTCCTGCTATCTGAAGAGCTTGTGCCGATAAAACACAGGCTTCCTTCATTAAAGAAAGTTCATTGGATGTTTTCAGAACGATCATACCAAATCCTCAACCGCTTTCATCATCAAAGCGGTAGTGTCAGCCAGTTCTTCCTGACCTTCCACAGTACGGAGCATATTCCGTTCCTGATAGAAGGCGGAAAGCGGCGCGGTTTGTTCATGGTAGATCCGAAGCCGTTCCAAAACGGTTTCGGGTTTATCGTCTGCCCGTTGTACCAGGGTTTCTCCGCACACATCGCAAACCTCATCCTGTTTGGGAGGGTTATATTGAACGTGATAGGAAGCACCGCAAGTAAGGCAGGTACGGCGACCTGACATACGGGAAACGATGGTTTCATCCGCTAATTGGATCTCAATGGCGGCGTCAATTTTAACGTCCATTGCTTCCAGGGCTTTGGCTTGAGGAATGGTACGGGGGAACCCGTCTAAAATAAATCCCTTTGCACAATCGGGCTGAGCCAACCGTTCTTTTACAATTTCCACAACAATATCATCTGCCAGCAGTTCACCACGGTCAATCACCGCTTTGGCTTCCAGACCCATGGGGGTTTGGTTTTTGATGGCTTCCCGAATCATGTTCCCGGTGGAAATGGTGGGGATTTGAAACCGTTCACGCAACATCTCAGCCTGGGTGCCCTTTCCGGCACCCGGAGGACCGATTAGAATAATGTTCATAGCCGTTTCCTCCTTATTTTTGGGTGGGGTTGCAGGGAAGACATCCCTGCAACCAATTCCCCGAATGATTCTCAGATTAGTCCAAGAATCCTTTGTAGTAACGCATCATCATTTGAGATTCGATGGATTTTACGGTATCCAGGGCTACACCAACCAAGATCAGGATGGAAGTACCGCCCAAGGCAACGTTCATGCCACCGATGGACCCAACGATGTTGGGGAGAACTGCCATTACACCCAAGAACATGGCGCCCACCAAGGTAATTTTGGAAATAACCTTGCCGATGAAGTCGGAAGTGGGTTGACCGGGACGAATACCGGGGATAACACCGGAATTTTTCCGCAGGTTGTTTGCCATTTCAACGGGATTGTATTGAATGGTTACGTAGAAATAGGCAAAGAACACGATCAAAACCAGGTTCAATACAATGTAAATGGGTCCGCCGAATGCGAATAAGTTCAGCACTTTGGCAAAGGTACTTGTGCTGTTACCCATGAATGCCAAGATGGTGCTGGGAATGGAAAGAATGGAGCTGGCGAAAATGATGGGCAAAACCCCTGCCATATTCACTTGGATGGGCAAGTGGGTGTTTTGACCGCCGTACATTTTACGACCAACAACTTTTTTAGCATATTGTACGGGAATTCTACGTTCAGCCGCAGTCATAAATACAATGAAAGCGATGATGAGAAGGAACAATACGCAAATGATCAGAACCATGGGCCATTTGCCAGCCACAGCATTGTAGTACAAAGCAGCGAAGGCGGTGGGACCACGGGAAATGATACCGGCGAACAAGATCATGGAGATACCGTTACCGATACCTTTTTCGTCGATTTGTTCACCCAACCACATGATCAAAGCGGAACCTGCGGTGAAGCAGAGAACGATGATCACTGCGGTGAAGATTTGTGCAAACACGGGAGCACCGGCACCGTAAGTCAGGTAACCGGAACCGCTGTTGCGCAAATAGAAGTAGTAGGCAACACCTTGGATCAAAGCCAAGATGACGGTTGCAAAACGAGTATATTTTGCAATTTTCTTTTTGCCTTCTTCCCCTTCTTTGGAAATACGTTCCAAAGCGGGAATGGCTACGGTCAACAACTGCATAATAATGGAGCTGTTGATGTAGGGGGTAACACCCATGGCAAAAATGGCGCCATATTCCAATGCACCACCGGTGAGGATGGACAAGTAGCTGAACAGGGTAGTACCACCGTCCGAACCGCTTAAATCCGCACTCAGGCGAGCAGCGTCAATGAAGGGAGCGGGAATGTAAGAACCAATACGGAATATAATGATGACCAGAAGGGTAAAGAAGATTTTCTTACGAAGATCTGCCAATTTCCAGCCGTTACGAATTGTTTCCAGCAGTTGCACCTTACATCACCTCAGCCTTTCCGCCGGCAGCCTCAATTTTAGCTTTGGCTGACGCAGAGAAGGCAGCGGCCTTAACGGTCAGGTTTTTGCTAATTTCGCCTTGACCCAGAACTTTGATGCCGTCCAAGGGTTTTTTCACCAAGCCGGCTTCTTTCAAAGCTTGAGCGTCAACGACTGAGCCGTTTTCGAATTTTTCAAGATCTGCTACATTGATAATGGCATATTTGGTTGCGAAAATGTTGTTGAAACCTCTTTTGGGGATACGGCGTTGTAAAGGCATTTGGCCGCCTTCGAATCCGATGCGAACACCGCCGCCGGAACGAGCTTTTTGACCTTTATGACCTTTACCTGCAGTTTTACCCTGCCCGGAGGCGGGACCACGACCAATACGCTTGGAAGCTTTATTGGCACCGTAAGAGGGAGAAAGTTCATGCAGTTTCATACTTGCACCTCCTTAGTTTACGCTTCGGTTACCTCGACAAGGTGGCTGATTTTTGCAATCTTGCCTTTTGTCTGGGGGCAATCCGGCTGAACAGCAACGTCGCCGATTTTGGAAAGACCCAGGGCCTTTGCATTGGCAATTTGTTTGCTGTTAGAGCCAATCAAGCTCTTTTTCAAAGTAATTTTAAGGCTTGCAGCCTGAGATTTATTAGCCATCTTTGCTGCCTCCTTAACCTAAAATTTCCTTAACGGTCTTGCCGCGGGTAGCAGCTACTTGTTCAGCGTCACGCAAAGAAGCGAGACCTTGAATGGTAGCGCGTACTACGTTGCAAGGGTTGTTGGAACGAAGTGCTTTGGTACGGATATCTTTGATACCAACGGTTTCCAAAACAGCACGAACGGGGCCGCCGGCGATAACACCGGTACCGGGGGCAGCGGGTTTCAAGAGAACCCGGCCAGCGCCGTAAGCACCAATTACTTCGTGGGGGATGGTGGTGCCGCGAAGAGCAACTTTCATCAAGTTTTTCTTGGCATCTTCAATCCCTTTGCGGATAGCGTCGGGAACTTCACCGGCTTTACCCAGGCCGAAGCCTACGATGCCGTTGCCGTCACCAACAACTACGATGGCGGAGAACTTGAAAATACGACCGCCCTTGACCGTTTTGGATACACGGTTGATAGCAACCACGCGTTCGGTCAAATCCAAGGTAGATGCGTCAATAATGTTTGCCATAATGTTCTCCTCCTTACTTAGAATTCAAGGCCACCCTCACGGGCGCCGTCGGCCAGTTCTTGAACACGGCCATGATAAATGTTACCGCCACGGTCGAAAACAACTTTGGTAATACCGGCTGCTTTGGCACGTTCGGCAACCAAAGCGCCAACTTTTTTGGCAGCTTCTTTGTTACCGCCGTACATGCCGAAGTCTTTTTCCAGACTGGAAGCAGCAGCTAAAGTAACACCTTTGGTGTCATCGATCACCTGTGCGCTAATGTTGGCAAGGGAGCGGAACACACACAAACGGGGACAATCAGCAGTACCGCTGATTTTGCCGCGGACTCTCTTATGACGAATCGCACGTGCTTTTTTAGTGTCGGGTCTATTAACCATAATAGATTTACTCCTTTACCTTTATTTACCGGATTTACCCTCTTTGCGACGAACGTATTCGTCAACATAGCGGATACCTTTGCCCTTATAGGGTTCGGGGGGTCTCTTTTTACGAACCTCAGCTGCGAACTGACCTACAGCTTGCTTATCAGCACCCGAGATAATGATTTTGTTGGGGTTGGGAACTTCAATGGAAATACCGTCGATTTCTTCCATAACCACTTGATGGGAGAACCCTAAGTTCATAACCAAGGATTTTCCTTGTTTGGCTACACGGTAGCCAACGCCGATTACGTCTAACTCTTTGGTGTAGCCCTTGCTAACGCCTTCGATCATGTTGGCGATGAGGGTACGGGTCAGACCGTGCAGGGAGCGGTTTTCTTTTTCGTCGTTGGGACGGGTAACAACCACTTGGTTCCCTTCGATTGCAACGTCAATGCTGCTAACCACTTCATGTTCCAGGGTGCCTTTAGCGCCTTTCACGATAACTTTTTTACCGTCAAGTTTCACTTCAACACCGGCAGGAATTTCAACGGGTTTTTTACCGATTCGTGACATCTCTCTGCACCTCCTTACCAAACGAAAGCCAAAACTTCGCCGCCAACGTTTTCTTTACGGGCGAGTTTGTCAGTCATAACACCTTTAGAGGTGGAGATAATAGCGATACCAAGGCCTTTCATTACCTTGGGCAGCTCCTCGCAGCTGGCATAGATGCGAAGGCCGGGTTTGCTGACACGACGAAGACCTGTAATGGCAGGGGTCTTGCCAGCGTTGTATTTCAGTGTAAGACGGATCATACCTTGTTTTCCGTCATCGATAACCTGAAAGCTTTTCACATAACCTTCGTCCACAAGAATTTGAGCAATGGTCTTTTTCATGTTAGACGCAGGCACATCCACCGAGTCGTGCTTAGCAGAATTCGCATTGCGGATTCTGGTGAGCATATCGGCTATAGTATCGGTGATTTGCATACCGGTTTTCCTCCTTTAATCTTGCAATAATAATTGGTAGGGCAGCTTACCAGCTTGCCTTCTTGACGCCGGGAATCTGGCCTTTGTAAGCCAATTCACGGAAGCAGATACGGCAGATACCGTATTTGCGAAGATAGGCATGAGGACGGCCACAGATTTTGCATCTGTTGTACGCTCTGGTTGAAAACTTGGCAGGTCTGGCTTGACTTACCTTTTTAGATGTTTTTGCCATTTATCTTCCCTCCCCTTATTTCGCAAACGGAGCACCGAGCAATGTCAGCAGCTCACGGGCTTCTTCGTCGGTATTAGCAGTGGTGACAAAGCAGATATCCATACCACGAATCTTGTCGATTTTGTCGTAGCTGATTTCCGGGAAGATCAGTTGTTCTTTCAGACCCATGGAGTAGTTACCACGGCCGTCGAAAGAGTTGGCATTGATCCCACGGAAGTCACGTACACGAGGAAGTGCGATATTGAACAAACGGTCAATGAATTCGTACATTCTCTCGCCACGCAAGGTAACTTTTGCACCAATGTTCATGCCTTCACGCAACTTAAAGTTAGCAACGGATTTACGGGCTTTACAAACCACGGCTTTTTGACCGGTGATTTGAGCAAGGTCAGAAAGAATAGCGTCAATTACTTTGGCGTTATCTCTGGCTTCGCCGGCGCCAACGTTGATTACAACTTTGTCAAGTTTCGGAATTTGCATAACACTCTTATAACCAAATTTGGTCATCAGAGCAGGAGCGACGTCTTTTTTGTAAGTTTCTTGTAATCTTGTCATTTCAATACGCCCTCCTCAATTAAAAGATTTCCTTGCATTTTGCGCACATACGGTCTTTTTTACCATCTTCGTAGAACTTGGTAGCAATACGAGTGGGTTTACCGCATTTGGGGCAAACGCAAACAACTTTGCAAGCATGCATGGCAGCTTCGGCTTTTACCAAACCGGCAGGTGCACCGGGTTTACGAGCTTTCAGATGCTTGGTAGCAATGTTACGGCCTTCAACAATTACTTTACCTTCGGTAGGACTTACTTCCAAAACCTTACCGGTTTTGCCGGCGTCTTTACCGCTGAGGATCATAACTGTATCACCGGTTTTAATATGCATTTTTTTCATGTCAAGTACCTCCCTTAAAGCACTTCGGGAGCCAAGGACAAGATTTTGAGATAATCCTTGTCACGGAGCTCACGGGCCACCGGTCCAAAAATACGGGTGCCTCTCGGGTTTTTGTCTTCACGGATAATAACGGCTGCATTTTCATCAAAACGGATATAGGTACCGTCTGCACGATGAACGCCCTTTGCGGTACGAACGACAACGGCTTTTACAACGTCGCCCTTTTTAACCATACCACCGGGTGCTGCCTTTTTAACACTGGCAACTACTACGTCGCCGATATTGGCGTACCTCCGGCCGGAACCGCCCAGAACACGGATACACATCAGTTCCTTTGCTCCGGTGTTGTCGGCTACTTTGAGGTAACTCTGTTGTTGAATCACAGTGGTTTCCTCCTTTACTTGGCCTTTTCGATGATTTCAACCAAACGCCATCTCTTGTCTTTGGAAAGAGGACGGGTTTCCATAATCATTACACGGTCGCCGATATTGCAGGCATTTTCTTCGTCATGAGCTTTAAACTTTACAGTACGTTTTACGATTTTGTTGTAAAGCGGATGTTTTACATTGTCTTGCACGGCAACAACGATGGTTTTATCCATTTTATTGCTGGCAACAATGCCAGTACGGGTTTTACGCAAATTTCTTTCGCTCATCATTATACCTCCGTTCCATTGGCGGCCTTGATTTCATTTTCCCGCAAAATGGTTTTTACACGGGCAATGTCTTTCTTTACAGCCTTAATGCGCATGGGGTTTTCCAACTGATTGATTGCAAGTTGGAAACGCAACTGGAAGAGTTCCTGTTTCAGGGAAGCCAGTTCGTTATTCAATTCATTAACGCTTTTTTCTCTATAATCATTTGCTCTCACAGTTACTCACCACCATTCTCTTTTTTAATGAATTTGCATTTGATCGGAAGTTTGTTGGCAGCCAGACGCATAGCTTCACGAGCTTGAGTTTCGTCGATGCCACCGATTTCAAACATTACACGACCGGGCTTAACCACAGCCACCCAGTATTCCGGAGAACCTTTACCGGAACCCATGCGGGTTTCAGCGGGTTTTTCGGTAATGGGCTTATCGGGAAAAATTTTGATCCACACTTGACCGGCACGTTTGGTGTAACGGGTCATAGCGATACGGGCTGCTTCGATTTGGTTAGAGGTGATCCATGCGGGCTCGGTTGCTTGTAAACCGAAATCACCGTAAGTTACGGTGTTACCGCGCATTGCTTTACCTTTTAAACGACCGCGATGAACTCTGCGGTATTTCACACGTTTAGGCAATAACATTAGCGAGCCCCTCCTTCCTTTTTAGCGGGACGGCGGTTGTCACGAAGAACTTCGCCGTTATACAGCCAAACCTTAACACCGATTCGGCCATAAGTGGTTTTTGCTTCTGCAAAACCGTAGTCGATGTCGGCACGCAAAGTTTGAAGAGGAATGGTGCCTTCATGATAGCTTTCGGTACGGGCGATTTCAGCACCGCCAACACGACCGGAGATTTGAATTTTGATACCTTTAGCGCCGAATTTCATGGCACGGCCAATAGCCATTTTCATGGCACGACGGAAAGAAGCACGTTTTTCCAATTGGAGAGCAACACCGGCTGCTACCAATTGAGCATTCAAATCGGGGTTTTTGATTTCTACGATGTTGATGATAACCGGACGGCCTAACATCTTTTCGCAGGTAGCTTTGAGCTTGTCGATTTCTGCACCGCCGCGGCCGATTACGATACCGGGTTTAGCGCAGTGGATAAAAATGCGAACACGAGAAGCGTCACGTTCGATTTCAACCTTGGGAACACCAGCGGGTTCAAGGAGCTTCAAGAGGTAGTTACGAAGCTTATAGTCCTCGACCAGGGTATCGCCAAAGACACTGTCTTTCACGAACCAGCGGGAATCCCAGTTTTTAATAACGCCCACACGAAGACCGTGGGGATTTACTTTCTGTCCCATTCTAATTACCTCCTCCTTGATTATTCAGCTTCTGCGAGAACCAAAGTAATGTGAGAGGTTCTCTTCAGAATGCGGTAAGCACGACCTTGTGCTCGGGGACGGAACCGTTTCAAAGTGGGGCCGGCAGTAACAAAACACTGAGAAACCACCAGGTTTTTACCGTCCATGTTGAAGTTGTTTTCGGCATTAGCGATTGCCGATTTCAGCAGTTTTTCAAGGCATTCACACGCAGCTTTGGGGGTGTGGCGGAGAATCGCCATGGCCTTGTCAACCGGCTGATTACGAATCAAGTCCAGTACGATCTGCACTTTACGAGGCGAGATGCGAATATATTTCGCAGTTGCCTTTGCTTCCATAGTCAATACTCTCCTTTCGCCTATTTACCGTTGTTGGTGGTCTTAGAACCTGCGTGACCGCGGAAGGTTCTGGTGGGAGCGAATTCACCCAATTTGTGACCAACCATATCTTCGGTTACATATACCGGAACATGCTTACGACCGTCGTGCACCGCAAAGGTGTGGCCTACGAAGTCCGGGAAAATGGTGGAAGAACGGCTCCAAGTTTTGAGAACACGTTTTTCACCGGCAGCGTTCATTTCAAGAACTCTTTTCATGAGAACCGGTTGAACAAAAGGTCCTTTTTTAGTACTTCTACTCATGATAATAACTCCTTTCGTCCACTACTTCGTGTTACGACGCTTAACAATAAGCTTATCGGAACTCTTGTGTTGTTTACGAGTTTTGTAACCCAGGGCAGGTTTACCCCAAGGAGGTACAGAGCCGGAACGACCAATGGGGGATTTCCCTTCACCATTATCGTGGGGGTGATCGCAGGGGTTCATTACAGAACCGCGAACGGTGGGTCTCCAACCCATGTGACGTTTTTTACCGGCTTTACCAATGTTCACGTTGCTGTGGTCAATGTTGCCAACCTGGCCAACAGTTGCCATGCAGTTTACGGGAACGTAGCGCATTTCACCGGAGGGAAGACGAATCAAAGCGTATTTGTTGCCTTCTTTACCCATCAGCTGAGCCATGCAACCGCCGGCACGAGCTAATTGAGCGCCTTTACCGGGATACAATTCAACGTTGTGAATGAAAGTACCGGTAGGAATTGCGTACAAAGGTAATGCGTTACCGGGAACGATATCAGCGCCTTCGCCGCTAACGATGGTGTCGCCAACTTTCAGGCCTTGGGGGGCGATGATGTAGCGTTTTTCGCCATCTTCGTATTGCAACAAAGCAATGTTAGCGGTACGGTTGGGATCGTACTCAATGGTCAATACCTTTGCGGGGATTTGGTTCTTGTCACGTTTGAAGTCGATCAAACGATACTTTCTGCGATTGCCGCCGCCACGATGACGAACGGTGATGCGGCCATAAGAGTTACGGCCGGAATTTTTCTTTAAGGACACCAACAAACTACGTTCGGGAGCAACCTTGGAAAGTTCGGAATAATCCACAACCGACATGCCACGACGACCGGGGGTTGTCGGTTTATAATGCTTAATAGCCATTTCTCTTCACTCTCCTTCTCTTACATCATGCCCTCGAAGAATTCGATGTTCTTAGAGTCAGCAGTCAAGGTAACAACAGCCTTTTTCCAGGAGGCTTTGTAGCCTTCGAAACGACCGTAGCGACGTTGTTGGCCGCGTACGTTTACGGTGTTAACCTTTTTCACTTCTACTTTGAACAATTCTTCGACCGCTTTCGCGATTTCGATTTTGTTTGCATCTTTAGCAACCTTAAAGGTGTACTTTTTCAAATCTCTTGCGCCGGCCATGCTTTTTTCGGTAATAACCGGAGCGAGGATGATTTCCTGAGCAGCTTTACTCATTATGCGTATACCTCCTCAAGTTTTTCCACAGCATCTTTCACAATAACCAAGCTATCGGCATTGAGGATGTCATAGGTGTTGATGGTGTTCACACCGGCGGCTTTCACACCGGCAATGTTGCGGGTGCTGTTTACCAGAACTTTGTTAGCATCAGCATAAACAACCAAAGTCTTTTTGGCAGCGCCGATGTTAGCCAATGTTTCAACCACAGTTTTGGTTTTGTAGCTTTCCAGGGTCATAGCGTCCAGAACGATCAAAGCGTCATTGGCAACTTTATCAGACAAAGCAGAAAGCAAAGCCAATTTGCGAACCTTTTTGTTCAAAGACAAGCGATAATCGCGGGGCTTGGGAGCGAATGCGATACCACCGTGGGTCCATTGAACAGCACGGGTGGAACCTTGACGGGCGTGACCGGTGCCTTTTTGTCTCCAGGGCTTTTTACCGCCACCGGCTACTTCTGCACGAGTCAAAGCAGATTGGGTTCCTTGACGTTGGTTGGCAAGGTAGTTTACCACTGCCAGGTGCATGGCCTTTTCGTTGGGTTGAATTCCGAAGATGGAATCGTTCAGTTCGATTTCGCCGGTTTTCTTGCCGGTCATATCGACTACTTGTACCTTAGGCATCTATAAACTCTCCTTTCCCTTACGCTTTCACGCTATCGGCGATCATCACGATGCCGCCTTTAGGACCGGGGATGGCACCTTTGATAGCGATAATGTTGTTTTCTACGTCAATCTTAACGATTTCCAGGTTTTGAATGGTTACACGTTCGCAACCCATGTGACCTGCGCCTTTGGTTCCTTTAAATACACGGGAAGGGGAGGAGCAAGCACCTTGAGAACCGGCGTGACGATGAACAGGGCCGGTACCGTGGGTTTCTTTCAGACGTGCAAAATTCCAGCGTTTGATAACACCGGCGGTTCCTTTACCTTTGCTGATGCCGGCTACATCAACAGCGTCGCCAACGGCAAAGATGTCAGCTTTGATGATGTCGCCAACGTTGGCTTCACCTTCCAAGCGGAACTCCCGCAGAACCTTTTTGGGAGCTACATCATTCTTTTTAAAGTGACCTGCCATAGGCTTATTCACTTTGCTGGCTTTCATTTCACCGAAGCCATATTGGAACGCCTTATAGCCGTCGTTTTCAACGGTTTTCACCTGGGTCACAACGCAGGGACCGGCTTCAACCGCGGTTACGGGGATCACATTGCCCCGCTCGTCAAAAAGTTGGGTCATACCAATCTTTTTACCGATGATTGCTTTTTTCATTATCTTAACCTCCTATGGTTATTGGTTGACCGGAATGTTCACGGCTCATTCCTGCCAACATGACCTCTCGCAGTGTTATTTGCGGAAATTATAATTTGATTTCAATTTCCACGCCTGCAGGGAGTTCAAGGCCCATCAATGCTTCAACCGTCTTGTTGGACGGACGAAGAATGTCGATCAGACGCTTGTGAGTCCGCATTTCAAACTGTTCACGGGAGTCTTTATATTTATGAACTGCCCGAAGAATGGTAACCACTTCACGTTCAGTGGGGAGGGGCACAGGACCGGACACTCTGGCGCCGGTACGCTTTGCGGTCTCCACGATCTTTTCTGCCGATTGATCCACCAGCTGATGATCGTAACCTTTGAGTCTGATACGAATTTTTTCTTTTGCTGCCATGTGAATTTTCGCCTCCTTAAAATACAACTGCAACCACTTTGAATTATTTTTTTGTTGCAGTCAAGTTGGCGGGCGACGTTTTGCCTTCCAAACAAATCGCACACAGTTCCGTGTGTTCCGTGCCGTTCCGTTGAAAAACCGAAATTGTCTTTTTCGTGAGGGAAAAGCCAATTCCGGGATGTCAAAACGCCAATTGCACAGCGGAGCCCTGGGAACCCAAGGACGCCGTACACAGGGTAACCTGTCGCCCGGTTTAAAATCGGACATACTCCGTGATAATTCCCTACCTCAAGGGTAGCCACCTATCACATCAACGCATATCTGCACATCATGCCTTGTCATAATACCACAAGAAACCTTGAATTGCAAGGTTTTTTTTCGATTTTTTTGAATTTTTTTCAAAAGTTTTTCCCTCTTGTGTAGGGTGGTTATGTCAACCACAAAATATTGGGGAAAAAATAAAAATTCCTCCGAAACTACACCGATTCCGGAAGAAATTTTTCTGTATATTATATATATTATAATGTAAGGAGAGGGGGAAATCCTTATTTTTTGGTGAGAAGATAGCTTTCTTTCACCATTTGCCGCAAATGCTCTGGGTTAATGTTGCCGTCTAAAATCAGAGAATTCCAATGAGTCTTGTTCATGTGCCAACCGGGAAGAACCGAAGAAGGGTATTGCCGCCGCCAGAAGTCGCACCATTCCGGCTGATTTTTCACGTTCACCCAAATCTGCCCCTTACGAGCAAGAATTAAAGCAAAAATTCTTCTTTGACCCTCTTTGTGCCGCATAGCGGTAGAGTTGGGATCATCAAAAGGGTAGTCTTCTATGACACCATCAAAGGTTTTACAAAAAGCGATCATTTCCTCTCGGGTGGTCATGGGAATCCCTCCTTTTCTTTATCATCAGCACTTTTAATGATTTGACTTGTTTTTTACTTTTGGAACCGTGCCTATGTTCCTGTGCCTTTATCGAAAGTCTGAAACGGCATCCGAAGATGCCGTTTCTCTTATTGTTCTGTTACCACAACCACGGTGCCGCTATGCACGGTGATTATGGCTTGTTGTTCTGTAAAATGATTGCTGACACCCAAAGGGAAAGCGGGGGAGAGTATCGCTTGATCCAAAGGATACTGCAAACCCTGCAAGGAAACGGTGGCATTTCCGCCGTAGGCAAATACCGAGCAGGTTCCTTTTGTCCCCTCAGAGAACGCCTTGGTTTCCCGGTTTAACAAAAACACCCGGGTATCGCCACCCACAAGAACACCGTCGCCGCCCTGCTCTTTGATGAATACCAACAACTGGATATTGGCAAGAGTATGGGAAAGGCGAGCACCCCCCAAGCCTCCGTAAATCACAAAGCGGGTATAGCCTCTGCGGAACCCTTCTTTTACCCCAAAGGCTATGTCGGTATCGTCTTTTTCCACAGGCAAGGTGATGATTTCGCAATCTGCCAAGGGCTTGTCCATGGAATCAAAATCCCCAATGAGCAGATGAGGGGACATTCCCGCCTGTTTCAGATATTCATATCCGCCGTCGGCGGCGATGAGCAGGTCATTTTCTTGCAAATTCAAGGGCAGATCGCCCCCATACAAACTGCCTGCCCCTACGATGTAACAGCAACCGTTCATGAAATTTTATTTTCCTTTCTTCAGCACGGCAGGAACTTTTAAAAGTCCGAAAGCGGCAATGCTGGTGGCAATGAGTTCAGGCAACATAAAGGAGCCGTTGTAGCAAACCGAATACCAGAAGGGGTTGCTCCAACTTTCAGGTAACCAGATATCGAAAATCAAGGTACCCGAAACCAAATGGCAAACAAACCGCAATGTCAAAGCCAGCAAAATTCCTGCCAACATGCCCCATTTCCCTTTTTTACGGAAGATCCCTGCCAGCCCGATGACGGTGAATGCCAACAAGTAGTCAAAGAGGATGCAACCCACCAGGGCGATGGGGGACAACCCCCAACCTACTACTTCGCCCAGGGCAAGACCCATTTGAATAGCGGCGTGTAAAAATCCGCTGACCAGCCCCCAGGACGTGCCCCAACGAATGGAAAACAGGCAGATGGGAAGCATGCTCAAGGCGGTTATCGAACCACCCAAGGGCAGGTGATACAATTTAATCATACTCAGAACGGTGGAAAGAGCAACCATTACGGCACATTCCACCAACGCCATTGTTTTATTTGTTTTTTTCATTTCATTTCCTCCATTTGCGAAAAATAAAACCGCAACCGGAAAATCGGCTGCGGTTTTTTCAATGAAGAAAAAGAAAGTGATCACGCTTCCTACGCCGGTATTATCCGTTTCAGGTTGAAGGGTTCGGAATAGTATTCCATCTCAGCGCTTCCATGGTCGACTACACGGAATTTGCACCCCTGCTGATTTTCGTTATGCGGTTTTCGACAATGTTATATCACAAATTTTTCCCTTTGTCAACCCTTTTATTTTTCAGTGAGCACCACCGTATGGGTTCCCGAACCAAGGGTAAGTTTCATATACGCTCCGTCAAATTCCCCGTCAGTAGCGGTGCCGTTCAGGGTGAGTTCCCCTTGTTTTTCAGCCGGCAACCAAAGGGTTGCGGTGGTATTGGCAGGCACGGTAACGGTAGCAGTCATGCCGCTTTCGGTTTGTTCATAAGCGGCAGAAATGCTCCCTTGCACCGACGGCGCCGTTACGGAAGCTGACCGAATCTGTCCGGGTTGGAGTTTGATATCGAAGGTATAAAAGCCCGGAGTGGTGGGAAAGATCCCGAACATCCCCTGAACAATGGAACAACCGGGAGAAGCCCCCCAGGGATGAGACAGAGTCATATTCCCTTTATGCTTATGCCCCCAAGCTTCCGGGGTAATGGTACAATTCAGATCATCCAGCAGGGAAGCGAAGGTTTTCACGTTTTCTCCCACCGTGGGAATGGTGAGCAACGCTTCCGCCATTTCACCGTGATTGCCTTTGTATAAACCCTTCAGAATAAAGTAAGACATATAAACGCTGCCCACAAATTCATCCTTGCATCGGTCATATACATATTGGCACATCTTGTCAGCCATTTCCCTTGAATCAAACACGCCGTAGGCCAAGGCATAGGCGGTGGCATGCACCGAGGAATGGTTGGTGGGTTTTAAATCCCGGGAAAGGGAATCATAGAAACAACCTGCTTCTTTGTTATAAGCATAAGTCAGCAAGGTTTGTTTTAGTTTATCCGACAACCCTTCATAATAGGTGGCGTCATCCTCATTCCCCAGCACTCTGGCAATATTTGCCATATACCCATAAATACCTACGTACTCTGCGTTGAGTATCACGTCATAGGTGGAGCCCTGGTATCCGTCCCGCTCGCTCAAAGGCCAGTCGATAATGGCGGTATTCCCTGCCTGGGAATCTTTTGCTTCTATAAGGCCTGTGGTTTGATCCTGCTTTTCCACATTAACGGTGAGTTTTTTCTTCAGCGCCTCATAATAGGTGACGATGGAACGGGTGTCCCCGGTGTATAACAGGTCAGAATAGGCCATTTCCACCATAAATATGCTGTAATCATTGGGCCAGGTAGGGTTATCGATCAACCATTCGTTGGAATGACGAGCCAAAGAATAATCATCCGACACACTGTAGGAGGTATTGGCGTTCACCAGCAAATCCCCTTCATAAGGCGCCCGTTCTCTGGCTTGGGAATCCACGAATACATCCTGATTGGTGGCTTTGATGGTATATTTGCACAATTCATACAACCGATTCATCAGGGTGGCGGCATGACTACCGTCGGTGGCTTCAAAAGCCGATAAAGTCTGGTCAAAAGCTTGTTCCATGGCCCAACCGGAAATGCCCTCCGCCTGGGAAAGAAGGGCGGTGAGCACCCCTTCGCTCAGTCCCACAAACTCCACGTATCGGAAGGTTCTCATGGTCAAAGTCTCAAACCGATTTTCCCCTTTTTGCAGTTGCCAAACGTCTTCATAAGTGGGAGCGGCGGTAAGCTTATATTTTACTGAGCCATCATCATTGAGTTCTTCCCCCCGTCGCAGGGTGATCGTCGCATCTTCCGGCAAGGTCCAGTTGACCTTCAAGCCCCCTACAATCTCTTTGCCCAAATCCAGAATCAACGTGTTTTGCTCCGTGCGGTAAAGGGTTTTTCCGGGCAGAGTTTCTGCCAGCCGCAGGGTGTTTTCGGAACAATAGGGGGTTAACACACGACCTTCAACACCTTGGGTGGTATCGGCAATCGCCTCGTTGCACATAGCATCATCCCAACTGCTATCATCATAAGAAACCTGATACCAGTCCATGGGATATTCTTTCATGGTTACGTTATCATACAAAATAGAAACGTAACCGGTTTGAACGGCGCTCCCAATATCCGAAAAAGCTTTGGAGCCATCCAGTACCTTCCATCCACCGTTTTCCACCGAACTGTTGGTTAAAATTTCGCTGGTACCGTCCTGATAAAACAGGGTCATTTGTACCAACACCCCACGGGCTACATCTCGGCAGTTGGCGGCAACACCAATCACGTTTTCCCCTTCTTGTAAATAGGGGGTAGCATCAAAGGCATTATAAAATACCTTGGTGTAATCAGAAGTCTCGGCAAAACTGCCTACTTTATTTACTTCTCTTGCCGAGCCAACCCCTAAGCACACGCCGTTGAAGTACAGGTCTGCCATCATACCACGGTCGGCAGAAGAACCGCGGGTAGCCAGGCTAATCACCGCTTTCTCCACCTTTTTGGGAGTAATGCTTAACTTGGGGCTACGGAAAAAAGCATAGTTGGCCAAGTTGGTTACTTCGCCGGTAAAATAACACCGATAAAAGCTTTTGGGAATTTCCAATTTGCCGTCTTTAACTTTAAATCCGGGGAAATGCTCATCCACCTTATCAAATTCCGATTGGTATATCACACTGTTATCGCCCAGGGAGGTCACCCGAATATGGTCCACCGTTCCCGATTCCCGACCGCCGGTACGATAACCGAATACACCTGCGGTAAGGTTCCCTTGACTCCACACGTCAATTTGCCCTGCAGGTACATATCCATCCCCTGTATCCACAGCAAAAGAAATGGTATGATTGGTAAAATCAATCCGAAGACCAAATTCAGTTTGGTCTTTGGGCAAAACAATACCATATTGATTTAAATCAATGGCAGAGAATTCTTTGCTTTCAATCTTACCCGCTGTAATACGATGAGTTTTTATTACGTTATCCAGGTTACGCACCTGAATCATATATCCGTTTTTGCCGTTGGCATCCATATGCCCCAAAATTGCCAAAGCATCCCCTGAATGAATGCTAAGGGTTTGTTCCACCCGATAATTTGCCATAGTTTGGTCATCGGAATGCTGAATAACAGGCCAAACGCCATATAAGGATTGCCACTTACTTCCCACGTTGGTTACAAAAGAAGCAGGCTGTGATGCTGCACTTTTGTTGCCCTCTTTATCCTTGGTTTCCACCTGCCAATAGTATAGCTGGTTTTCTTCCAGCAGGGCTGCTATGCCGTCCAAATGAACGTCGGTATTTTTATTGGATGCTACCCAACCGCTTTGGACAACGGGATTTTTCATAGAACTCTTTTTGGATACGGTTATCCGATAGGCGGTTTGAACCTCATTGGTATCGGGATCGTTCATTCGCCAAGAAAAGGCAGGATCCATGGTTTGAATGCCCAAAGGATTTTCCAAAAGATTCACCCGTAACCCATCGGGGGCTTGGGTGTGTTTATTGCTAAATAACGGTACCATAAACACCACTCCTATTCCTATTGCTACTGCTAAAACACAACAAAGGATAATAATGATTGATTTTTTCATGTCATTCCTTCTCCTGTTCTTCCAAAATATGCAATGCCACCCGTATTCCGTCGGTGGCGGCTGAGGTAATCCCCCCTGCATAGCCTGCCCCTTCACCGCAGGGGTAAATACCGTGAATATTAGCTTGATAATCTTCCCCTCGAGGCATTTTCACAGGGGATGAACTACGGGTTTCAGGGCCGGTTAACACACTATCAGCGGCGTCGAACCCCTTTAATTTTTGCCCTAAAACAGGCAACGCCTTCCGCAAAGAATCGGTTACAAACGGGGGAAGATATTCTTCCAATTTGCAAAAGGTTACCCCCGGTTTGTAGGTGGGTTCCACCTCACCAAGAACGCAAGAGGGTTGATTTTTCAAAAAGTCCCCTACCAGTTGCACAGGAGCAAAATAGTTTTCTCCCCCTGCACGAAAGGCGGCTTGCTCAATAGTTTCCTGGAGTTTCATGCCTGCCAAGGGGTGGTCACTGCCGAAGTCAGCAGGACTCACTCCCACCAACAGCCCGCTGTTGGCATTTTTGCCACCCCGGGCAAACAGGCTCATGCCATTAGTGCAAACGCCCCCCACTTGAGAAGCCGATGCCACCACTTGTCCCCCGGGACACATGCAGAAAGTATATACCCCTCTGCCATCGGGCAGATGGGTGCTTAATTTATATTCTGCCGTAGGTAACGGCGGAGATGACCATTTTTCACCATATTGTGAAAAATTTATCAAACTTTGGGGATGTTCAATGCGAACCCCCAAAGAAAAGGCTTTTTGTTCCATAAGGAGGCCTTTTTCCAGTAGCATTTGGGCGGTGTCCCGAGCACTGTGCCCCAACGCCAAAATCAAGCGGTTACAAGGAATTTCCTTGGTTTCTTCCGGAGTTTCCACCACAATGCTTCCCAGGGTACCGTCTTTAATATTGATATCGGTCAACCGATGGGAAAACAGCACCTTTCCCCCTAAGGATTCAATTTCCTTTCGCATGGAACGAACCACATTCACCAAGCGATCGGTACCCACATGAGGTTTGGCTTGATACAAGATTTCTTCCGGGGCGCCATGCTCCACAAAAGTTTCCAGCACAAAGCGGTTGCGGGGGTCTTTTGTGCCTGTGTTCAGTTTCCCATCGGAAAAGGTGCCTGCACCACCTTCCCCAAACTGCACGTTGCTTTGGGGATTCAGCAGCCCTTTTTTCCAGAAGTCCGAAACGGTTTTCATCCGTTGTTCCACCGCTTCTCCTCGGTCAATCAAAACAGGGTTTGCCCCCGCCCTTGCCAGCACCAGCCCTGCAAACAGTCCCGCAGGGCCGCACCCCACGATAACCGTCCCTTCAGTTTTTTTGTGACAAGGCAGAATCGTAAACTCATTTTTCTGTGAGCTGACCAACGTGGTCTGTTTATGTTTCATTCTTTTGATTGCCTTTTCTTCCCGGGCAACCTCAAAAGAAAAACTGCAATTAAACACTACATTGGGTTTCTTTCTGGCATCCACTGATTTTTTGGTCAGTCGGCAGTTGCTCACTTCTTTTTCCGAAAGCCCTGTTACCCGGGCAATGATTTTGGCGAGATTGGAAAAATCGCAATCAGGGGGTAAGATTACGTTACTGATTTGAATCATATCTTATTCTCCCCCGCCATGGCATTGGCTGCCAGAATTCCCGAAGTCCATGCCCATTGCAGATTAAAGCCGCCGCAATCCCCTGTAACGTTCAGCAGTTCTCCTGCCACGAACAGACCTTTGACCTTTTTGGATTCCATGGTTTCAGGCCAAAATTCCTTGGTATGGATACCGCCCCCTGTTACCTGGGCTTGTTGCCAACCATTGGTGCCTGTTACTTCCAGGGTGAATTTTTTGAGGATTCCCGCAATGGCAGACTGCTCTTTAGGGGTTACACTACCGCAAAGACAGCTGAGTTTTTCAATCCCCGCCAGTTTCACCAGGGTTTGCCCCAAACGCTTATTTACAAAGCCTGTCAGCAATTCTTCACAGGTACGATTAGGGAATTGCTTGCACCGACGGCCGATTTCCTCCTTAATTTCGATAAAAGACAAAGTGGGCATAACATCCAAAACCACTTTACCTCCGCCTGCTTTTGACAAAAGTCCCGACACCTGCAACACGGGAGGTCCCGAAATTCCATAGTCGGTAAAGAGGATTTCCCCGAATTCTTTTCGTTGTTCCTCATGAGTATAAGCGGTAACGGTGCCGTCCACCTTGATCCCCTTTAAG
Source organism: Acutalibacteraceae bacterium (assembly GCA_045593325.1). Classification (GTDB taxonomy): domain Bacteria; phylum Bacillota; class Clostridia; order Oscillospirales; family Acutalibacteraceae; genus UMGS1484. The sequence continues at coordinate 74,136 of JAZNWL010000067.1, forward strand.
GGGCGAATGGCTTCTTTTTCAGTAGTGAGTTGCACAATGGCGGGATACAAAGGCGTTGCCGTATGCCCCAAACCCCTCAACAAATCATATCCATTGGTCTTTTGGGAAGGCTTTAGCCCTGCCTTTCCCCCGGTTGCCACCAACACCTTATTCCCGTAAACTATACCCTTGTTGGTATGAATTTCAAAGGATTTTCCTTGTTTTATGCCGGTTGCTTCACAACCGGAAATCAAAGAAATCCCTGTTTCTTCTAAAGCAAACCGCAGTTGATCTACCACCGAACCCGCTTGCAAAGACCGAGGATACACCTTGCCTTCTTCCAATTCCACAGGAGAAACGCCCAGGTTTCTCATCCAACCCAGGGTTTTTTCCACCCCAAAACAGCCGAAAGCATGTTGAGCAAAGTCTTCGTCCCCAAAATAGCGACCTTGTAACCCTTTATTGTTGGTGAGGTTGCATCGCCCGTTGCCGGTAATCAACAGTTTTTTTCCAACCCTGTCTTCCCGTTCCAAAAGAGCGACCTGCAAGGTAGGGTTGATTTTTTTCACTTGAATTCCTGCCACCAATCCCGCGGCACCGCCGCCGATTATGACAATATCAAACATCTGTTTCATGGGCTTCTCCTTGCTTTTGTTTCACGTGAAACACACTTTGCTGTTATTATACCACCCCTCTCTCTTGGTGGCAACCCCTTTTCTGTTTATAAAAATTGTTTCATGTGAAACATTTTTTATAGAAAACCTTTATTTTTGCAAAATTGTGTGCTATACTGTTAAACAGAATTTCACGAACGGAGGGATACCGTTGAGCAAAATCATTGCCATTGCCAACCAAAAGGGTGGCGTAGGCAAAACCACCACTGCAGTAAACTTAACCGCCGCCTTGGGTGCCGCAGGGAAAAAAGTGTTATTGGTAGACGCTGACCCTCAGGGAAACACCACCAGCGGATACGGGATTGATAAACGTTCGGTTTCCCTTTCCACCTATCAGGTGTTATTGGGATCTGCATCTGCCCAGGATGCCATCATAGAAACTCAATTTTCCAACGTATGGGTGTTGCCTGCCAGTATGGATCTGGCAGCTGCAGAACTGGAACTTTCGGAAATGGACAAGCGTGCCACCCGTTTACGGATTGCTCTTGCCTTGGTAAAAAACCAATTTGACTATATTATGATTGACTGCCCACCTTCCTTAGGGTTGGTAACCATTAACGGCCTTTGTGCCGCAGACACCTTGTTGGTGCCCATTCAATGCGAGTATTACGCCCTGGAAGGACTTTCTCAACTCATGGCTACGGTGCGGCAAATTAAACGGTTATATAATGAACGTCTGGAATTGGAAGGAGTTTTGCTTACCATGTATGACGGGCGATTGAATTTAACCCGTCAAGTGGTGAACGAAGTGAAAAAATTCTTCCCCGGCAAGGTATTTGCCACTCCCATTCCCCGTGCGGTGCGACTGTCTGAAGCCCCCGGGTTCGGGATGCCGGTTTTATATTATGATAAAAGTTCAAAGGGAGCCGAAGCTTATAATATGGTGGCGGCGGAAATTTTAGAAAACAATCAAGCGTAAGAAGGTGATTGCATGATAAAAAAAGGTGGATTGGGTAAGGGCCTGGATGCCCTTTTTGAAGAAAATCAATCCCAGGAAACCAAACCGGTCTCGGTTCGGATTTCTCAAATTGAACCCAATAAAGACCAACCCCGAAAAGAGTTTGACCAGGATGCTCTGGATGATTTAGCCGACAGCATTCGTACCTACGGGTTATTGCAACCCTTGGTAGTTCGTCCTTTGGAAAAAGGGTATCAGTTGGTAGCAGGGGAACGGAGATGGCGGGCTTCCCGCATTGCCGGACTTACCGAAGTGCCTGTTATTATTCGGGAGTTGACCGATGCCGAAACAGCGGAAATCGCCATGGTAGAAAACCTGCAACGGGAAGACTTGAATCCCATTGAAGAGGCTTCGGGGTATAAAGCGTTGATGGATGATTTCGGCTTGACCCAGGACGAAGTTGCCGCTAAAGTTGGTCGTTCCCGTTCTGCCGTTGCCAATGCAGTTCGGTTGTTGGGGCTTCCCGATTCCATTCTGGAACTGGTGAAAAAAGGAAAAATTTCAGCAGGGCACGGCCGTGCTTTGCTGGCGTTCAAAGACCCGGAAGAACAACAAAAAGCCGCCCGTGTGGCAAGTTTTGGTGCCAACGTTCGGGAAATTGAACGACTTGCCAAAAAAGCAGAAGAAAAAGCACCTTCTTCAGTCAAGACCAATAAAGAAAAGGTTTCTTCTCCTTATTTTAAAGAAGTGGAACTTTCCTTGCAGGAACTCCTGGGCAGACCTGTTAAAGTTCGGGAAAAGAACGGAAAAGGGACCCTGGAAATTGCCTTTTATAATCAAGACGATTTAAAAAATATTGCCTTAAAATTCGAGTAACAAGGGGAATGTATTATGTTAGATTTAAAACAAATTCGTAACAATCCGCAAGAAGTAAAAGATGCTTTGCGTCGGAGAAATGCCGATTATGACGCCGCCATTGATGAACTGTTGGAAATTGATGAAAAACGGCGGGAAATCTCCACCAAAGCCGATAACATGAAAGCTCAACAAAATGCGGCTTCCAAAAAGATCCCCATGCTGAAAAAAGTCGGGGAAGACGTTTCCACCATTATGGAAGAAATGAAAGCCTTGTCGGAACAAGTGAAAGAATGCAACGCCCAGTTGTCGGTTTTGGAAGAAAAACAACGGTATTTGCTTCTTACCATTCCCAACACGCCAAACGCTGACATTCCCGATGGGAAAGATGACAGCGACAACGTGGAAATTCGCCGTTGGGGAGAACCCAAAAACTTTGATTTTGAAGCCAAAGCCCACTGGGATATCGGCGCTGATTTGGGGATTCTGGATCCTGAAACCGCAGGAAAAGTAACCGGCGCCCGTTTTCATTTTTACCGTGGTTTGGGTGCTCGTTTGGAACGGGCCGTTATCAACTATTATCTGGATACCCATACCGCAAACGGCTACACCGAAATTCTGCCTCCCTACATGGTAAACCGTGCTTCCATGACCGGGACCGGCCAATTACCCAAATTTGAAGAAGACGCTTTTAAAGTGGAAAATACCGACTATTTCTTGATTCCCACAGCAGAAGTTCCTGTTACCAACATCCACCGTGACGAAATTATCGACGGTTCCAAATTGCCCATTAAATACTGCGCTTATTCGGCTTGTTTCCGTGGGGAAGCAGGTTCCGCAGGACGGGATACCAGAGGGCTGATTCGTCAACATCAATTCAATAAAGTGGAATTGGTAAAATTTGCCGACCCCGAACATTCTTATGAAGAATTGGAATCCTTAACACAAGATGCCGAACGGGTTTTGCAAGGGTTGGGGCTTCCTTACCGTGTGGTTTGCCTGTCTTCGGGGGATATCGGATTCTCCTCAGCAAAAACTTACGATATAGAAGTTTGGTTGCCCAGTTATAACCGCTACTGTGAAATCTCCAGTTGCTCCAACTTTGAAGATTACCAAGCCCGTCGGGCTTCCATTCGTTTCAAAAACGGTGCCGGGGATAAAGCCAAATTGGTTCATACCCTGAACGGTTCGGGGGTTGCTATTGGCAGAACGGTTGCTGCCATTTTGGAAAACTACCAAAATGAAGACGGTTCGGTTACTGTTCCTGAAGCCTTGCGTCCTTATATGGGAACCGATATCATTAAATAAAATAATATAATATAAATAAAGCCAATGCAGAACAAAAACTGCATTGGCTTTTTCTTTTTTAAACTTACATGGTGGTCTGGGCAACTGCCACCACCAAAGGCATAGTGACAATGGAAAACAGGGTACATAAACTCACCATGCGGGAAGCATATACTTCGTCCTGCCCGAATAATACCGCAAACAATGAAGTGTTGCTGGCGGTGGGAGCACAAATAGGAATCATACATGCTACCAATAAGAATCCCTGTACGTTAAGCAAATATAAAATGCCCAGTACCGAAAAGGGAATTACAAGTAACCGAAGAATGACACCTAAAAGAATGTATCCGTCTCCTTTTTGAATTTTCAAGGTCATTTTTCCTAAATAAAATCCTGTTACCAACATAGCCATGGGCGTATTCATGTTGGACAGCATATGCATGGGTTCCAATATCACCGAAGGGCATTCAAACCGCAGGAAAAACAAGGGTAATCCCACTAATACACTGATGATGCCGGGATTCATGAATATTTGTTTCACCGCTTTGGATCGATCAAAATAATGATATATTCCCACACCGTAGGTCCAGCATAAACATTGGAATATCCCAACGTAAATAGAAACAATAAAAACCCCTTCTGCCCCCAATAATGCCGAAACCAAGGGTAAGGACATAAATCCGCAGTTGGAAAATACCGTACCAAATTTCAACACTGATTGAAAGGAAGCATCACTTTTTCGAAACGCCAAGGTGGACAATATTCCGCCTATTAAAGTGCAAAGCAAACAGGCACCCACAGTAATTCCCATTTGTTGCACTTTTTCTGTGGAAAACTCCACTGTCAGAAAACTTTCCACAATAACACAAAAAGTAATTAACTTAATCAGCACGTTGGTCATTTGTTTTGCGCCCACTTCATGAATCCATTTTGCTTTTCCGCAAAGGATTCCTGCGCCCATCAATAAAAATAACTGTAAAACCTGCTTGGCAACTTCTAAAATATTACCCCATAATTGCAAGTAAATACCCCTTTTCAAACAATGTCTTTACTACAATAAACCCTATGACTTCCCTTTGTCAAGCACTTTCAGTAAAAACCCAAAAGAAACCGCAAAAACTTCATCCAAAGTGTTGAAAATTTTACCTGTTTGTGGTATGATAATTGAGTATAAATATGTCCGTTTTTCTTTTCATATATGCTAAAATTTAAGGAGTATAAAAAATGAATTCTTTTCATGAAGTATGGGACAATGTTTGTTCCTTTTGTAAGAATAATATGAACGAAGTTGTTTACAATACCTGGATCAGTTCTCTGGAACCTGTGAAAATGGAAAATGACGTAGCAATGATTCGTTCTAAAAGTGAATATCAAAAAGATATTGTGGAAACCCACTATATTACTTTGATCCAAAAAGGGTTTGAAGAAATTTTTGGTTTTCCTGTCAAGGTTTCGGTTTTGGTGGGGGAAACTCCTGTGGTAAATCAAAAACAAGGGAACGACGATACCGACGAAAAATACACCTTTGATAATTTCGTAGTTGGTCCTTCCAATAAATTTGCTCATGCCGCTTCTTTGGCTGTTGCCAATGATCCCGGCCATGCTTATAATCCCTTTTTCATTTACGGCAATCCCGGGTTGGGAAAAACCCACCTGATCAATGCCATTAAAAATGAAATTCAAACCAAGTTCCCCAATATGAACATTGTTTATACCCAAGGGGAACCCTTTATGAATGAAATTATCGAAGCCATTCATAACGTAAACACTTCGGAATTTCGTGAAAAATATCGCAAAGCCGACGTTTTGTTTATTGACGATATTCAATTCATTGCCGGGAAAGAATCTACCCAAATGGAATTTTTTAATACTTTTGAAGCATTATATGGGGACAACAAACAAATTATCGTTACCTCTGACCGTTTGCCCAAAGATATTAAATCCCTGGATGAACGCATCCAAAGCCGTTTGGAAATGGGGCTGACTGCTGATATTCAACAGCCGGATTTTGAAACCCGTGTTTTGATTATTCGCAGTAAAGCCAAAATGTTGAATTTTACCATTCCTGACGTGGTAATTCAATATATTGCCAATCAATTAAAAAGCAACGTGCGGCAGTTGGAAGGCATCGTAAATAAATTATATGCCTATAACCAATTAACCGGGGAAGAACCTTCTTTAATCAGCGTTACCAATTTAATTAACGAAATGAAAAAAGATGAATTGCCCGACCCCATTACGGTGGAACGAATTATTGCCAGTGTTGCTGCCACTTACGACGTCACCTCGGCAGATATTTGCTCCGGCAAACAAAATGCAGAAATTGCCAATGCCCGTCATATAGCCATTTATATTGCCCGTGAAATTACCGGGCTCCCCTTAAAAACCATTGGGAAAAATTTCGGCAGAAATCATGCAACCGTGAGTGCATCCATCAAAAAAGTGGAAAATGATATGAAGAAAAACTCCCGACTTCGCGCCACCATTGATGACATTATCAAAAATATTTCGGGACAATAATTAACACCTTATGTTTAAAAGTTTTAACATTTGGTTGAAAACAGAAAAATGAACAAGGTTCACCAACTTTACATAATGCTGACAGTTTTCGTCAAATTATTTGATTTCAACTTTTAAAAATTGTTGTTATCTTTTTAACATTCTTTTTCATAAAAACTATGTAATTTTTTTCAAAGAAAAAGACGTGAAATTTTTCCTTGATTTTACAAATGCTTTTCCACTTTTAAACATTCAAACAGCCCCTACTATTACTGCTATTTATTTACTATTCTTTTTTTTATAAATAACGAAAAATTTACACAATTACGGAAGGAAGAAAAATTATGAAAATAAAATGCAATAAAAAATTGTTGATGGAAGGAATCTCTAAAGTACAAGGTGCTGTGGGTTCCAATTCCACCATTCCTGCTTTGGAAGGAATTTTATTTTCAGCAGGCAACGGGTATTTAACTTTGACCGGTTACAATATGGAAATGGGAATTACCACTGCCATTGAAGCAAATATTGAACAAGCAGGGGAAGTCATACTTTCTGCCCGATATTTTTCTGAAATTGTTAAAAAGATGCCTGACGAAGAAATTTCGGTTACGGTAGATGAAAATTTAATGTGTACTGTAAAAAGCGGTAATTCTAAATTTGCTATTGTGGGTATGGCTGCCAACGAATTTCCTGAACTGCCTGCCCTTTCTGACGGGATTTCTTTCTCCTTCCACACTGAACTGTTGGAAAATATGATTCGTATGACGCGGTTTGCCGTTGCCAAAACCGATGAAAAACCCATGTATACCGGTATTTTGTGTCAACTGGAACAGGGAAAAATCACTATGGTAGCAGTGGACGGATATCGTCTTGCCATTCGAAAAGAAAATATTACTAACGATCTGGAACTGAAATTTATTGTTCCCGAAAAAACTTTAAGTGAAATATTAAAATTATTGCCTGAAAAAGACAGTGTCATTCAAATTTCCGTGGGTAAACGTCACATTATTTTTGAAATCGGTCATATTTTAGTGGTTTCCCGTTTGTTGGAAGGGGAATTTATTGATTATAAAACTGCGGTTCCTCCCAATCATACCACCAGTGTTTTGGTAGATACCAGAACTTTGCTGGATAGTATTGACCGTGTTGCACTGCTCATCAATGACCGAGCAAAGGTATTTATCAAATGTATTTTTGATGATAATCAAATCAAAGCTTCCTGTGAATCGGCAATCGGGAATGCAGATGACCGTATTGATGCGGAAATTGATGGAAATCGTATAGAAATCGGATTTAACAGCCGTTATTTGCTGGATGCTTTACGAGCTGTAGAAACGGATAAAGTTTTGTTGGAAATGAGCGGTCCTTTATCTCCCATTAAAATTTTACCGCCTCAAGGAAATGATTTCTTATTCCTGGTATTACCCGTACGGATTAAATAAGAGGATACATTATGAAAATAAAATTAAAAACAGCGGTACGGCCTGTGGCAATTTATACTTCTTTTATTCGATTAGACGAATGTTTAAAATTTGCCGCAGCAGTGCTTAGCGGCGGTCAGGCAAAAGAAGCCATTCAACAAGGTCATGTGTTAGTGAATGGGGAAGTTTGCACCATGCGGGGAAAAAAATTAGTCCCGGGAGATCGTGTTGGTTTTGCCGGAAAAGTATATGAGGTAACCCGTCAATGATCATAAAAAAATTTCATTTTTGGAATTGGCGCAACATAAAAGAAAATACCATTGTTCCCTGTGAAACTGTCAACATTTTTTATGGGGATAATGCCCAGGGAAAAACCAATATTTTGGAAGCCTTATGGCTTTGTAGTGGTGCAAAATCCTTTCGGGGTGCCAAAGAAAATGAAATGATCGCCTTTGAGGAACAACAGGCAAAATTAGATCTTACCTTTGAATCCCAAAACCGTTTACAAACCCTTTCTTACGTTTTGGGCAATAAGAAAAAAGTTTTGCTCAATGGAGTAGAACAGAAAAAATTATCCGATTTATATGAAACGGTTTTCATGGTGGTATTTGCACCCGATCATCTGGATTTGGTAAAAGAAGGGCCGTCGGTTCGCCGTCATTTTATTGATTTTGGCTTGGAACGGCTGAAACCTTCCTTTATTCATCTGGAAGAACAGTATCAACGGGCTTTGGATCAAAGAAATGCCCTTATCAGGGAAAACGGACATCAGTTCATGGAAATGGATTTGTTGGATATTTGGGAAGACCACCTGGCAAAACTGGGAAGCATGATGGTATTTCAACGAAAGAAATATATAGAACACATTACCCCTTTTGCTACGAAGTTTTATTACGAATTGTCAGGAAAAAAAGAAGAATTGACTTTATGGTATGAAGGGGAAGAATTTTCTTCAGAAAATAACGGATATGAATTGTTGAAAACTGCTTTAAAAGAAAGCAGAGAAAATGACCGTCACGTAGGATATACTACCGTGGGTCCCCATCGCCATGATTTTCATATTCATATTAACGGCATTTCTGCCAGAACTTTTGGTTCTCAAGGGCAACAGCGTTCCGCCGCCCTTTCTTTAAAAATGGCAGAAGCGGAAGTTCTTTCGGAATATGTGGGGGAAAAACCTATTATTTTGCTGGACGACGTGATGAGCGAATTGGATAGTGACCGTCAGGATTTTTTACTGAATAAATTTTCCGGTCGCCAAATTTTCATCACCTGTTGTGACCCTGCTTCGGTGTTGAGAATGGTGGAAGGAAAAACCTTTTATATTAAAAAGGGTGAACTGTATGAAGAAACAAAATCCTAAGGGATTTGTTCACGTAGGATTGGATATGATTTTACCCAAAGAAAATATCATTGGGATTTTTGATATTGACTCCTTAACCGTTCAAAAAACCAGTCGGGATTTTTTAAACAACGCACAAAAAGAAAACGAAATTGAAGATATTACCACCGACCTTCCTATTTCGTGTATTTTGTGCGATCATCCCGAAAAAAAACAACGTATTATTTTTTCTTCTTTTTCCTTGCCTACTTTAACAGCAAGAATGAAAAGAAAATTTCCATAAATCTTGAGTATTTAAGATTTAGAAAGAAAGGAACTAAAGCAAATGGAAAATCATGAGCTGCAAAATACCACAGTAACCGAGGATTACGGCGCAGAGCAAATTCAGGTTTTAGAAGGCCTGGAAGCGGTTCGGAAACGCCCGGGTATGTATATCGGTTCCACAGGGGAACGGGGTTTGCATCATCTGGTATATGAAATTGTTGATAACTCCATCGATGAAGCCCTGGCAGGATACTGTGACCATATTGAAGTGGATATTTTAAACGAAAATATTATTCGGGTTGCAGATAATGGCCGTGGGATCCCCACAGGCATCAACCAAAAGTATAATAAACCTGCAGTGACCATGGTATTTACCATGCTTCATGCCGGGGGTAAGTTCGGCGGAAGCGGTTATAAAGTATCCGGAGGGTTGCACGGGGTGGGTGCTTCGGTAGTAAACGCCCTGTCTGACTGGCTGGAAGTTGAAGTTCATGACGGTTCCCGCATTGTTACGCAACGTTTTGAAAAGGGTGACCAAGTTACCGAATTGGTGGAACAAGGACCCTGCTCGGATACCGGTACCACCGTTACCTTTAAACCCGATGCCACCATCTTCACCGATACCACCGAATATGATTACGATATTCTGTTAAAACGGTTGCGGGAACAAGCCTTCTTGAATGCCGGAGTCAAAATTACCTTGACCGACCGTCGGGAAGACCAGGATGCCCGTCAGGACGTGCTTCATTACGAAGGCGGGATCCGTAGTTACGTTGACTACATTATTGAACAAGGCAATAAAGAAAGTTATATTCCCGAAGTGGTTTATATCAACACCGTGGACGGAGATTCTTCTGCAGAAATCGCTTTTTCTTACACCAGCGGATATGATGCGAAAATCATCAGTTTTGCCAATAATATTCATACCATTGACGGCGGTACTCACGAAAGTGCGTTTAAAACTGCCATGACTCGTGTGGTGAATAACTATGCCCGTAAATTTAAGTTTTTGAAAGAGAATGACAATAACTTGAAGGGTGACGACATCCAGGAAGGCATCGCGGCGGTTATCAGCGTAAAATTAACCGATGCCCAGTTTGAAAGCCAGACCAAATCCAAATTGGGGAACACTTCCATGGGTACGCTGGTTAATTCCTTGGTGGGGGATAAGCTTATGACCTACCTGGAAGAAAACCCTGCTGTGGCAAAATTGATTATCAACAAAGCCATTGCCGCTTCCAATGCCCGTGAAGCCGCTCAAAAAGCAAGAGATCTGCAACGGAAAAGTGCCGGAAGCAGAGCAAAAATGCCTGAAAAATTGGCAGACTGTATTTCCAATAATCCCGAAGAAACTGAAATCTTCATCGTGGAAGGGGACAGTGCCGGCGGCTCGGCCGTAAAGGGTCGCGATCCTAAAATTCAAGCCATTTTGCCCTTGTGGGGGAAAATGCTTAACGTAGAAAAAGCCCGTATTGATAAAGTATATTCCAATGAAAAATTATTGCCTGTGGTTTTGGCTTTGGGAACAGGAATCGGGGAAGATTTCGACATTTCCAAACTTCGTTACGGCAAAATTTTCATCATGGCAGATGCTGACGTGGACGGCGCTCACATTCGAACCTTGTTAATGACTTTCTTTTTCCGTTATATGCCCGAACTCATTGAAAAAGGTCATATTTATCTGGCGCAACCGCCCCTTTATAAAGTATTCAAAGGGAAAAAACACATGTATGCCTTCAGTGATGAAGAACGGGATCTGTATATTGAACAATTAGGCGGCGGCGACGTGCAACGGTATAAAGGTCTTGGTGAAATGGACGGGAAACAACTTTGGGAAACCACCATGGACCCTGCTTTCAGAATTACCTTACGGGTAAATCTGGAAGATGCCCAGAAAGCCGACGAAATTTTCTCCATGCTGATGGGGGACGAAGTAGAACCCCGTCGGGAATTCATTGAACAAAATGCAAAATACGTTCAGAATCTGGACGTGTAAGGGAGGAAAAAATCATGTCTGTAAAAACAGTAAAATGTCCCGAATGTGAAGCCGAACAAGCCATTCTGCGGGATGAAAACAATTCCATGAAATGTGTTTTTTGCGGGGCTGAAATTTCTCTTCCCGAATATGAAGAAGGAGAAGATTTCGACTATTCCTACGAAGAAGAAAAAGGTCCTGAAAAAATTGAACCCCAAGGGGAAAAAATCGATGCGGTTTTCGTATTGAATGAAGAAGAAGTGGGCAATGCTTTTGCCATTTCCGGGAAAATTAAAGAACGGAAATACATCATTTACATTGAACTTGCTTTGTTATTCCTTTTTGGTTCTGCTATTTTGGTCATGAACATTTTGGGACTCATGGGCCGTGCAGGAATTGAAAAGCCGGTTACCACCAACTGGTTGTACGTGGCTCTTTGCTACGGCATGTTGCCTGTGGTTGCTATTATGCCAAAACGCACCAAAAAGAAGATCATCCGCAATGCCACCAGCGGCAATCAACTGGAACTTGCCATTTATGAAAACTTGTTTGAAGTGCACATTGAAGGAAGAGACCCGAAAGACGATTGGCAACAACTCTATGACGGCAGTTTCGGATTGATTCATGATAAAGGTTTGTTTGTTCTGACGTTACAAAATGGGCAAATTCTTGCTATTCCCGAACGGTGCTTAACCGAAGAACAAATTTCTGTGGTAAAAGAACGACTCTTGACCAAAGTAGAAGAAAAGTAAGAAATCCTTGGTCTTGAAAGGAACGATTAAAGTATGAGTGAAATGGAATTACATAGCGGCGGCAAATGTATCGACGTTGAAATTGTCGAGGAAATGAAGAAATCCTATTTGGATTATTCTATGTCGGTTATCGTCAGCCGTGCCCTGCCGGACGTGCGGGACGGGCTGAAACCGGTTCATCGCCGTATTTTATACACCATGTATGAAAACAATTTGTATCCCGACAAACCCTACCGTAAATGTGCCGACACCGTTGGTGCGGTGTTGGGTCGGTATCACCCCCATGGTGACGCCTCAGTTTACGATGCCTTGGTTCGGATGGCGCAGGATTTCTCCTTGCGGTATATGATGGTGGACGGTCAAGGGAACTTCGGTTCGGTTGACGGTTACCCTGCCGCTGCCTATCGGTATACCGAAGCCAAACTCAGCAAAATGGCAATGGAAATGCTGAAGGATATTGACAAGGATACGGTGGACTATCAATCCAACTATGACGACCGTTTGAAAGAACCCCTTACCTTGCCTTCCCGTATTCCCAGCCTTCTGATCAATGGATCTTCGGGGATCGCCGTTGGTATGGCAACCAATATTCCTCCTCATAACCTGGGGGAAGTTGTGGATGCCATGTGTTATTTGATCGACAATCCCGAAGCAGAAATTGCCGATTTGTGCCAGTATATTAAAGGACCCGACTTTCCCACCGGTGGGGTAATTATGGGTCATGCAGGCATTCGGGCCGCCTATGCCACAGGGAAAGGCAAAATTATTTTGCGAGGCAAAGCAGAAATTGAAGAAAGCCACGGCAACTGTTTCCGCATTGTCATTTCGGAAATTCCCTATATGGTGAATAAACAAAACCTCATTAAATCCATGGTGGATTTGATGAAGGATAAACGTATTGAAGGCATTGACGATATCGCTGACTATTCCAGTAAGGAAGGCATGCGCATTGTCATTGAACTGAAAGCTTCTGCCAATCCTCAAGTGGTGCTGAATCAGTTGTACAGTTTCACCCAACTGCAAACCACCTTCGGGGTGATCATGTTGGCATTGGTCAACGGTGCTCCCAAAATTCTCACCTTGAAAGAAATGTTGCAACATTACATTGACTATCAATGTGAAGTAATTGAACGCCGTACCCGTTTTGACCTGAAAAAAGCCAAAGAACGGGCTCATATTTTAGAAGCTTTGAAAACCGCTTTGGATTTCATTGAAGAAGTTATTAAACTCATTCGCGCCAGCAAAACCGTGGCAGACAGTAAACAGGCTTTGGCTGACCGCTTTGGGTTTGACGATGACCAAACCACCGCCATTGTGCAAATGCCTTTGGGTCGTTTGTCCGGTCTGGAAAAACAAAAAATTGAAGACGAATTGAAAGAACTTCACGCCAAAATTGCTGATTTGGAAGACATTTTGGCAAACTATTCCCGTATTCTCACCATGGTGAAGGATGAAGCCTTGGTGGTTCGGGATCGTTTCGTGGACGACAGAAGAACTGAAATCACTGCCGTTTGCGGGGAAGTGGACATTGAAGATCTGATTCCCAATGAAGAATGTGTTCTCACTTTGACCCACCTGGGTTATATGAAACGTCTTCCCAGTGACACCTACCGTGCACAACGGCGTGGCGGTCGTGGAATTTCCGGCATGACCCGTCGGGAAGAAGACTTTGCGGAACACATGTTTACCTGCTTTGCCCATGACCAGATCATGCTGTTTACCAACCTGGGTCGGGTATATCGGTTGAAAGCCTATGAAATTCCAGAATCTACCCGTACCGCAAAGGGCATGAACATTGTAAACATTCTGCCCCTGCAGGAAAATGAAAAGGTAACGGTTATGCTTCGGGTGGAAGATCCCGATGCCACCCAATACCTGTGCATGCTTACCCGTCACGGGGTTATCAAACGGACTCTCCTTTCGGCATATGACAATATCCGTAAAGGCGGTATCATCGCCATTGACCTGGATGAAGGAGATGAACTTCGTTGGGTGCGTCTGACCGACGGTAACAGCGATTTGCTGGTTGCCACCAAGAAAGGGATGGCAATTCGCTTTAACGAAAACGATGCCCGTTTGGTGGGTCGAACTGCCCGTGGGGTAAAAGCCATTACCCTTTCGGAAGAAAAGGACGATGAAGTGGTTGGTCTTGCTCTGGTTCGGGAAAATTCCGTGCTTATGACCGTTACCGAAACCGGGTACGGCAGACGCAGTGAATTTACCGATTACCGTTTGCAAAACCGCGGCGGGAAAGGGCTCACTAACTATAAGACCGCCTTATACGGTGACGTTGCCGCTGTGGGTGATATTGACGATAACCAGGATATCATCCTCATCTCCTCGGCAGGGATCGTTATTCGGATTCCTTCCGATTCGGTTAGCACTTACGCCAGAACCGCCAAAGGGGTTAAGGTGATGCGGTTGGATGAAGAAGATTCTTTGGTGAACATGACCTATGCAGAGCATGAAGAACCCGAAGAAGAAACAGAAGAAACCGAAACATCCGCCACCGAAGAAACCCAAGAAGCGGGAGAACAAGAAGAATAGGCAAAAGAAAACGCCCGTTGCATATGCGTTGTATCCGTGAGGACACAACGCAGCGATATAAATCCCTTACGGGATTTGCGATATACCTAACGGTGCGATATAAGGCTGCGCCTTTCGATATATCCTTCGGATGAGACGGGATTTATATCATATCGCGTTTACCGTTAGGTAAACATATCGAATTTTACGTAGTAAAATATATCGAATTGCGAAGCAATATATCGCAAAACCACCATTCTCAAAATTAAATATGTTTTGAGATAGTAAAAAGCTGTGTAGAAATTTTCTACACAGCTTTTAATTTGGCGTCTTTAGGCGTGAAAATAAACCCCCGCTTCTACCGTTGCGTAGCAACGGGCATTTTTATTTATATTCTTTGTTTTCTCCATTTATATAGACGAATCAACCCATAAATGAGCAAAACAATGGAAATCCATTGAGAAGTGGAAAGGCCGTAGAAAATCCCCCGATAGGTATCTCCCCGGAAAAATTCCAGAATATAACGGCAAATGGGGTAGGTTAATAGGTACAAGGTGAATAATAATCCTTTGGCTTTTCCTTTTTTCAAAAGATAAAGCAGAAGCAGGAAAATGCAAAGATTGGCAAAGGCTTCCACCAACTGTACGGGAAAACGGGATACCCCGTTGGCTTCTTCAATTAAACTATGATGATACACAAACCCCAATTCACTTTCCACCCCAAAGCAACAGCCGGAGAAGAAACAACCCAGTCTACCGAAAATGTGAAACAGTGGGGTTGCCAAAGAAACAACGTCCGTATATTCTGCAGTTAAACACTGTTTTCGTTTTAAATAGAGTGCTCCTGCAAGAACACCGACAATAAATCCGCCGTACCAGACACCACCGCCGAAAATAGCCTGTAATGCCTTCAGTACACTTCCAAAAGAAGTGGCTTTATCCAGGTTTGTAAGCAAAATAAACAAGAGTTTGTAATTTAAAGCCCCGTATAATAAATGGGCGCCGATAATTCCTCCACCAAAACAAAAGAGCATGGTAACCAAAACGGTTATCTCATCAATACTGCGCTTGAGGGCGGTGCGGTAAGTCACCCATAGGGTAGCCAACACACCTGCTAAGGCGAAAATCATATAAGGAGAAATTTCTTTTTCAAATATCGTAATGTTCGGTATCATACTATAAAATCCCTTCCAAAAATGGAAAACCGGCATAAGAAACCTTATGCCGGTTTTAAGTACTTGGGAATAACTTAATTAGGTCAAGTCTTCCAGATCAGCCAAAGCATCTTCCAGTTCGTTCAAGCTGCCGCCCAAAGCGTCGTCAACAGCGTTGGTAGCTGCTGCACAAGCCAAAGCGCAGATAACACCGATTGCACTGAAAACAGTACCGATGATACCCAAAACCAAACCGGTTACAGCCATGCCTTTGCCGGCACCGGTAACTTTAGCTTCTTTCATGCCTTTAACACCCAAAATGATGCCCAGGATGGACAATACCAAGGTGATGAAAGGAACGATGAAATGACCGCCAATGAGACCGCCAACTACACCGATGATGCCGCAAACCATAGCGGCGATTGCTTTGCCTTTAGAAGGGGCAGCAACGGGTTGCATGTTGTTTTGATCCATGATTGAAAACCTCCTTTTAGTTTGTATTATTATATTACCATACTAATATTATATATGTCAATAAATTTTTCGAAAATGAAACAAGAATTGTCGAAAAAAAGGAGGTTTGCCTCATGTCAGAGACAAACCTCCTTAAATTTGTGTACTTTTGGATTACAGAGCGTTGATTTGAGCGATGATTTCGTCAGCATCCACTCCGTGGACTTCGCAAGCCTGGCCAATGGTTTCGCCTCTGGCAGAGGGGCAACCCAAGCAGTGCATACCCATGTTCAGCAAAATTTCTGCGGCTTCGGGTTTCACGTCTAACAATTCACCGATGATCATATCTTTGGTAATTTCCATGGTTTTCAAATCCTTTCTTTTTACTGTGCTGTGGCTTCCATAGCGGAACGGAAGGAATCAGCATCCATTTTTTCATTTTCAAACAAATATTTGGCAATCTGGTGGAGTTTATCCATGTGGTCACTCAAAATTTGTTTGGCGTGTTCATATTCACCTTCAACAATGGCGCGAATTTCCTCGTCAATGGCGGCTGCCACTTGGTCGGAATAGGTTTGAGTGGAGTTAAAGTCACGGCCTAAGAAAACTTCTTCATGATGCTTTCCGTAAAGAATGGGCCCTAACTTTTCGCTCATACCGTATTTCATCACCATTTTTTGAGCAATTTCGGTGGCACGTTGAATGTCGTTGGAAGCCCCGGTGCAAATATCATTCTGGGTCAGGGCTTCGGCAACACGGCCAGCCAAAAGGGAACAAATTTGTTCCTTTAATTGAATACGGGAAACGTGGGATTGGTCATCCGCGGGGCGGTACATAGTGAACCCTGCCGCCATGCCCCGGGGGATGATGGAGATCTGATGAACTTCATCCTGGGTGGGCAGATAGTAAGAAACAATGGCGTGGCCTGCTTCGTGATAACTGGTAATCATTTTATCCTTATCTTTCAGCACGCGGGATTTCTTTTCCACACCCATCACCACTTTAATGGTGGCTTCTTCAATGTCGCTTTCCACAATGGCCTTTGCCTTTTTACGGGCGGCAAGCAAAGCGGCTTCGTTGAGCAGGTTTTCCAAGTCAGCCCCGGTAAATCCGGCGGTGGTTTGGGCAATGACTTTTAAGTCTACGTCGGGACCCAAGGGTTTTCCACGGGAGTGTACCCGCAAAATGGCTTCACGGCCTTTTACGTCGGGATAGCCAACCACGATCTGACGGTCAAACCGACCGGGACGAAGCAAAGCGGGGTCCAGCACGTCCGAACGGTTGGTGGCTGCCATAACAATAACCCCTTCGTTGGGACCGAACCCGTCCATTTCCACCAGCAGTTGGTTCAGGGTTTGTTCCCGTTCGTCGTGTCCGCCGCCGAGACCGGTGCCTCGTTGACGGCCAACAGCGTCAATTTCATCAATAAACACAATGGCGGGAGCGTTTTTCTTGGCTTCTCCAAACAAATCACGAACACGGGAAGCCCCTACCCCAACGAACATTTCCACAAAGTCGGAACCGGAAATGGAATAGAAGGGAACCCCGGCTTCCCCTGCCACAGCGCGGGCAAGAAGGGTTTTCCCGGTACCCGGAGGGCCCACAAGAAGAACTCCTTTGGGAATGCGGGCGCCCATATCGTTAAACCGACCGGGACTTTTTAAGAATTCCACCAGTTCGGTCAATTCTTCCTTTTCTTCGTCTGCCCCGGCAACGTCAGCAAAGGTGGTTTTCCGTTTGCTGTCCCCTTTGCGGTAACGGGCTTTGCCAAAACTCATGGCTTTGTCGCCACCCATGCCGGACATTTTCTTCATCATAAAGAACCAGAAGAACCCAATAACCGCAATCATCAACAAAGTGGGCAGGAAACTGACGATCCAGGAGGTCTTGCTCACAGTAAAGTTGTAGGAAAGGGTTTTGGCGTTTTCTTCGGTGCCGGTGTATTGTTCCTTTAATATATCTTGAATGTCGTTATAAAAAATATTTACGTCAGGAACTTCGTACACTTGCTTTGTGGTGTTTCCGCTTTCCACATATTCCAAATGACCCGAAGTCAAGTTTAATGTAAATTGTTCAATTTTGCCGTCGTAAAATTTTTCCACAACGGTGGAATAGGCAGGGGCATTGGCTTGGTTGAATTGCCCCATGGTGGCAATGGATCCCACAAGGATCAACAGGGGAATCCCGATGATCAGCAGGGTATTGCGAAGGTTCTTTTTCATTCCATCACGTATAATTAAAACCATCTCGAAAGGGGTGGTTTTAATTATATCTCCTTTCTTAAAATTTTGATTATATTTGTAGGAGTAGCTACCTACGATATAATTAAGACAAGCACTGTGGATTTGTATCTATATCATTACAGCTT
>JAZNWL010000068.1:0-53510 GCA_045593325.1 Acutalibacteraceae bacterium
AATGAGCAGGGTTGCTAAGGACAATTATCATTAATAAAAACGGAATTTGGCACACAAATTCCCTGCTTGTGTGACAGTATAAGACAAAGCTACCCGAAGAAGAGAAAAACAAAACTCTTTTTCGGGTAGTTTTTTTATATAGTTATATTCTTTGCTGCGCAAAGAGTGATATGATTGCCGACGGCAATCGTGATATTAAAACCTACGGTTTTAGTGATATTTTATTCGCCTTTTAAAACTCGCAAAGCAAATAACACTCTTTTGGAAATATTTCGCCGTTGGCGAAGTATTCCAAAAGAATATCACTGCGAAGCAATATCACTCGCCGAAAGGCGAATAAAACTGCCCAAGTGTCATTGAGGACACTTGGGCAACAGTTGGAGGGGTTTGTGTATGTAGGAATTATTTTAACAACTTGATCTTACCGATAATGGGGAGTTCTTTTGCCTTGCCGGTGGCGGCATTGATAATGCCCAGCACCATCAAAGCCACGGGAACCAGCCAAAGCAGACCCAGCACCCCGGTAAGGATGTTATAAATCACGCCTCGGGTGAATACGTAAGCCATGGTGATCCGCAGAGGGAATACGATTCTCAACAGCAGGGTGAGAAGAATTTCCACAATGGCATAAGCCACTTCTAAAATGAACAGGTTCAGCCCTTGGTTGGCATGGAATTTGGCAAAACGGGAACCTTTTACCGCAAAGGCAGGGATGAATACCAAAAAGCCGATGTATGCCAGAATGCCCATGACCTTGTGATTGGCAATGTCCTGAGGGTCGTGAGAGGCGGTTTCGTCGGGAGTGTCGTTGATTTTCTTTACCTTGTTGATGGCGTCATCAAAAAAATCGGGTTGAGGAGCGGCGGCAGGTTGAGGTTGGGCCTGGGGAGCCGATTGTTCCTGGGCAGGTTCAGCCTGGGCGGTGCCGCAGGCGGCGCAAAAACGAGCGGTGTCTTCCAGTTGGGTGCCGCATTGTTGACAGAATTTCATGAGTGGTTCCTCCTGTTATTATAGTACCTTTATTTTACTTCTTTGGCAGAACTTTGTCAAGGAATTTATAACTACAAGAAGGGTGAGGCTTTCAAGAATGGTGCAGGATGTGATTTTCGGAAGCCTCATTACGTTTTTTTCCGATATTGTGTGGGGGTACATCCAAAGTGTTGTTTGAATAACCGCAGGAAGTTGGATTGCGACCCGAACCCCCCTTTTTGCCCGATCACCGCAATGGGCAGTTCGGTGTTCACCAGCAAGGTGCGGGCGTAGTTCAGCCGCAGTTCGGTGATAAAATCGGTGAGGCATTGTCCCGTTTCTTTGCGGAACAAGGCGCTGAAATAGTGGGGTTCGTAACCGCTTTCGGCGGCAATGCGGGAAAGGGTGAGTTTTTCCCGGAAGTGTTGGAAAATGTATTGCATGGACCCTTGAATGGCGGAGGAATAGTTTTGCCTGGGGGCAATGGTGTTTCTTGCCACCACCGTCAGCAGAAGATCCAGCAGTTCCCGACGGGCTTTGGGGGCAAAGGAATCCTCCAGGGAAAGTTCCCGTTCCAGCATTAAGAACAGGGATTCCATGTGGGTCTTGTCCTCCCCGCTTGCCATACCGAACAGATTGTCCCGACGGTTCAAAAACAGCCGTTGCCATTCGGGGGAAAGCAAAGATTCGTCAAAGGAGATATTCACAATGGTCAAAGAATCTTTGGCATATACCCAGTGGAAGTCAATGGGGGTCACCAGATAAAAAGCACCGGGTTTCAATTCGTACACACTGCCGTTTAAACTTTGTTCCCCTTCTCCTGCCAGCACCATTTCCAATTCGTAATAATTGTGCAAATGAAGCAGGGTTTTTCCCCGCCATTCCCGCCGTGTTAAGGTGATGTGAGTGTCGGGATCGATGTACTCTTTGGCATGAAATAGAATTTTTTCCATAAAATCATCCTAAAAAATTAAAATATAAGAGTTTTTGCTAAAAAACTGCAACCTTTTCCTTTGTAATTTATTATATAATAAAATCGAGGTGAATGCAATGGGCAAACAGTTTTTTTGTGTAGGAAATGGCCATTTGGACCCAATGTGGCTGTGGCGCTGGCAGGAAGGCAGCTGTGAAGTAAAGGCTACCATCGGCAGTGCTTTGGACCGTATGAAGGAATATCCCGAGTTCAAATTCGTTTGTTCTTCGGCTTTGGTATATGAATGGATCGAAGAGTTTGACCCCAAAATGTTTGAAGAGATCAAACAACGGGTGGCAGAAGGCCGCTTTATTATTGTAGGGGGTCAATACGTGCAACCCGACTGTAACTTGCCCTCGGGGGAAAGTTTTGCACGGCACAGTTTATATTCCCAACGGTATTTCTACGAAAAATTCGGAAAAATTGCCCGCACCGGCTATAACGTAGACTCTTTCGGTCATAACGGCATGTTGCCTCAGATCCTCAAAAAATCCGGTATGAACAATTACGTGTTTATGCGTCCCGGCAATCATGAAAAAGATCTGCCCGGTCAACTGTTCCGCTGGGTTTCTCCCGACGGGTCCAGCGTGCTTGCCGCCCGTCTTTCCGACCCTTACTGTAAAAAATCCCAAAACAGTGAGGAAATGGACGAACATATCAACAACACCATCGACCACGACCCTGTGAACGATGAACTGTTTTTCTTCTACGGTGTTGGCAATCACGGCGGCGGCCCCACCAAAAAGAACATAGAAATGATTTTAGAGGCTCGGAAAAACCACCCCGACATGGAATTTATCTTTTCGGACGTCACCGACCTGTTTGAACGCATTGAATATAAAAAAGACAGTCTTCCCGTTCTGGAAGACGATCTGCAATATCACGCCATCGGCTGTTATTCCACCCTGTCGGAAGTGAAAAACGCTGTCCGCCGCGGGGAATGTGCCATGACCGCCGCAGAACATTTCGCTATGTTGGCAAAGGTTTGCTGTGACAAACCCCTGCCTGACGATAAAATCATGAAAACTGCCTGGAAAGACGTGCTGTTCAGCCACTTCCACGACAGTTTGGGCGGTTGCTCCATTAAAATTGCCCACGACGATACCTTGCACATGCTGTCCGAAAGCCGTGCGGTAGCCGCCCGTGTGGAAAACAACGCTTTGCAAACCATCTCCTGGCAGGTGGACACCTGCGATGCTTCCAAGGGTATCCCCGTGATGTTCTTCAACCCCCATGGCTTTGGGGTGGATACCGTTGCTCAAGTGGTGGTGGAAGAAGGCAATGCCATTTATGATGAACAAGGAAATCAGGTGCCCTGTCAGGTGGTTCGTGCCGACGCTCACCTGGTATTCAAAAAGGATATGGCGTTCCGGGTGCAGGTGCCTCCTTTGGGGTATAAGACCTACTACGTTCGTCCTGTGGAAGAATTCCCCACCTTTGAAAGTTCTTTGAACATTGAAAATAACGTGCTGGAAAATGCCGATTACCGTTTGGAATTCGAAGGTCACACCGGGTACATCACCCGTTTTTACGACAAGAAACGGGAAAAGGAATTGCTTTCGGGCTACGGCGCTTTGCCTGTGGTGATTGACGAATACGGGTACGACACCTGGGCTCACGGCAAAACCACCTTTGACCGTGAGATCGCCCGTTTTGCCGACGCTACCGTAAGCATTGTGGAACAAGGTCCCGTGCGTTGCACCATGAAGGTGGTCAGCCGTTATAATGATTCCACCCTGACCCAATATTTCACTCTTACCGAAACGGGCGCTCCCCGGGTTCGTGTGGTGGCAGACTGGCATGAAAAACACAAAATGCTGAAACTCCGCTACGAAACCGCCCTGGAAACTCCCAAGGCTTACTACGAAATTCCCTTTGGGGTGAAAGAACGGGAAGCCGACGGCAAAGAATATCCCGGCCTTATGTGGCAGGCCCTGCGCAGTGGGGAAGAAGGTCTTGCCATTCTCAACGACGGAAAATACAGTTTCTCCGCCAAAGGCAGTGCCATGGATATCACAGTGCTTCGTTCTCCTTATTATAACGATCACTGCGCCGAAGAAGATCCTGAAGGCATCTTCACCGAACAAGGGATTCAGGAATTTAAATATGAACTTATGCCTTTGACCCAAAAGGGCTGGGGAAAAGTGGTGCAAAAGGCTCGCCTGCTGAACACCCCCTTAACGTCTGTAATCGAAAACAACCATAAAGGCACCTTGCCCACCGAAAACTCGGTGCTGAATATTGAAGAAGATAACATCATTCTTTCGGCATTCAAACGCTCCGAAGACGGTACGGGACTGGTGGTTCGTGCCTACGAAACCGACGGGGTGGAAACGGTTGCTCACATCAGCGGGGCGGCGTTGCCGGTTCCCTTGGAAGCCACCTTTACTCCCTATTCGGTGAACACCTATTACCTGGCTGACGGGGCGGACACCTGGAAAGAAATCAACTTCATTGAAATGGATGAAATCTAAAGGAGTCTGTCATGGCAAAGGAATTGATTTTAGGGTTTGACATCGGCGGAACCAAATGTGCCGTGATCACCGCCCTGCGGGACGGGGATGACATTACCCTGTTGAAAAAAGAAAAATGCCCCACCGATACCACCATTGCTCCCCAGAAAATGATTGAAAAACTCATGGACATGGCAGACGGGATCCTGGATGAAAAACCCGCCGCCATCGGGATTTCCTGCGGGGGACCGTTGGACCCGGACAAGGGCATTATTATGAGTCCTCCCAACCTGCCCGGCTGGGACGACGTACATATTACAGAACAGATCGGCGCCCGTTACGGGGTGCCTGTGAAACTGCAGAACGATGCCAACGCCTGTGCCGTTGCCGAATGGAAATTCGGCGCGGGGAAGGGCTGTAAAAATATGGTATTTATGACCTTTGGTACAGGGCTGGGTGCAGGGCTGATCTTAGACGGCAAACTGTACAGCGGTACCAACGGCAATGCCGGGGAATTAGGTCATATTCGTCTTGACAAATTCGGCCCGGTAGGGTATGGTAAAAGTGGGTCCTTTGAAGGGTTCTGTTCCGGGGGCGGCATTGCCCAGTTGGGATATCAGAAAGCCCTGGAAAAGGTCCAGATGGGTGAATACCCTGCTTACTTCCAAAAAGGGTTTACGCCTGCTGACGTTACCGCCAAAACCGTTGGGGACGCCGCTGACGCAGGGGACGAAACCGCAAGGGAAGTGTACCGCATTTGCGGG
Organism: Acutalibacteraceae bacterium; assembly: GCA_045593325.1. Lineage (GTDB taxonomy): Bacteria > Bacillota > Clostridia > Oscillospirales > Acutalibacteraceae > UMGS1484. The sequence continues at coordinate 5,160 of JAZNWL010000068.1, forward strand.
GAGTATTTAGGCAAGGGCCTTTCGATACTCATTGATATTTTAAACCCCCAAGTCATTGTCATCGGCAGTATTTTTACCCGAAGCCGTAACCTGCTGTGGGATGCCTGCAAGAAAGAGATCCACCGTGAGGCCCTTTCCCTTTCGGCAGAATGCTGTCAGGTGGTGCCCGCGGTGCTGGGGGAACAAATCGGAGATTACGCCGCCATTGCTACGGCGCTGTTGTGAGGTGAAAACGATGCTTCATGAATTATTACAACGCTATCCTCAACTGGAAGGGTGCAAAGATGCCATTGTGAAAGCAAAAGACGCTTTGATCGCCTGTTATGAACAGGGGGGTCAGGTGATGATCTGCGGAAACGGCGGCAGTTGTGCCGACGCTGACCATATTGTTGGGGAACTGATGAAAGGTTTTTTGAAACTTCGCCCTTTGAGCGAAGAACAAAAGCAGGCCATGAAACAAAACACCGATCTGGTGGACGATGAACTGCTTGCCAAACTGCAAGGGGGCTTGCCTGCCTTTTCCCTTCCTTCCATGACCGCTTTAAACTCGGCATTCTGTAACGACGTTGACCCGGAACTGATTTATGCCCAACCCATTATGGCTATGGGGCGAGGCGGGGATATTCTCATTGCCATCAGTACCTCGGGGAACTCCAAAAACGTGTTTGGTGCCGTGAAGGTTGCCAAAGCCCTGGGGATGACGGTTATCGGTCTTACCGGTGCAGGGGGCGGAAAGCTGAAAGAACACGCCACCGTTGCGGTTTGTGTGCCCGAAACCGAAACCTTTAAAATTCAGGAACTCCATTTGCCGGTGTACCATTACCTGTGCGCGGCGGTGGAAGCCCATTTCTTCTCGGAATAATCCAAACCTTCGGTTTGGTTTGCTCAATACAAATTCTGTAAAAAATGAAAGGAGTTTTTTCTCATGAAAAAAGCAATTCGTTTGATTAGCCTGCTGATGGCATTGCTGCTGGTAGGCTCCCTGTTTGCGGGTTGTGACGACGAAGAAGCCGAAAGCCCCACTGACGTTGTGAATTCGGTTGTTTCCACTCCCGACCCTGTGGTTATCGTAACCGATGATGACGACCCCTATGAAATCAAACAAGACAAAGACGGCAAAGACCTGGTAATTCTGGTGCCTGAAGATGACGGCAGCATCACCATGGAAGTTGCTGAAAAAACCACTCTGGAAACTTTCCTGACCTGCGTTACTGCCAAAGAAGGCTACACCATCCGTGTGTTGGATGCCGAAGGCAAAGAAGTAACCGACATGAAAACCGTGATTGCCACCGCTATGAAATTTGAAGTGGTGAAAGACGGGGAAGACACTGCCGCCGTTTCTTTGGCTGTTCGTGTGATCACCCAGGCTGAAATTTCCTCCAAAATAGAAGAACAAAGCCGTGTGGATACCATTGTAAAACCTGAAAACCCCGGTTCTAAAGATGACACTTCCAAAGACACTTCCTCCACTTCTGTGGACAACACTCCCAAAACCGAAGTGAAATTGCTGTCTGTTTGGAATTCCAGCTACAACGATACTTCCAATCTGGCAAAAACCTGGCAAGCCACTTTGAAAAACATTGAAAAACATAAACATTACAAAACCACCGTTGATTCTTTGGATGCCAACTCTGCTGTGGACTTGATCGTTAAAGAAGTTATGGCAGGGAAAGCTTCTGCTGACGTTTACGAAATTTCCTTGGCTATGTGCCGTAACGTTGCCAAGAGCAAGGCTGCCGCCAACTGGTTGGATTCCAAAACCTTGAATTTCTCTGCTGTACAAAACGGCGGTACCCAAGCTGTTACCTTCGGCAAAAAATGCTACGGTATTGCTTTGAACGGTACTTCCGGGGTTGTTACCGGGGTTATGTACAACAAAGATCTGATCAAAAAATACGCTCCCGAATACGATCTTCAAAAATTGTATAAAGAAAACAAATGGGATTTCGATGCTTTCCGTGAAGTTGCAAAACTTTGTACCCGCGACATCGACGGGGACAACAAAACCGATATCTACGGTGTGACTTCCAACACCAACATCATCGGGATCATGCTGACCTCCAACGCCGGCGGTACTGCTTTGATGAAAAACGGCAGAGTAGAAGCTACCATGTGTAACAATGCCGGGATTGCTGCTTTGGAATTCTGCAAAGACTTGTATAAAACCGACAGAAGCTGGAAATATTATGCTGACATCAAAACTGCTGTTTCCGCTTTCTGCACCGGTAACTATGCTATGCTGGCTACCAACCTGTACTTCTATTCTGAAGTTGCTCCCAATGCTAACTTCAAGTTCGACTATGTGCATGCTCCCATGGGCCCCGACTACGGCAAATATGTTGACGCTGTTTATGACTGCTCCTTGTACGTAGTTCCCAAAACCAAAGAAAACCGTTTGGATGAACTGGGCACCTGGATCAACCACATTTCTTCCATTTCCGGGAAACTTCTCAACATCGAATCCAAGAAAATGGCTTTGAACGGTTTCAGCCAAGAAGCTATTGACATTATGTTGTGGTGCAAAAACAACATGCAAGCCGACTTCTCCACCGGTGCATTCAGTGGTACCATTGCCAGCCAGGTTGACAGCTCCGTAACTTCCGCTTCCAAATCTCCCTCTAAAGTTATGAACGCTATCAAAACTGCTGCACAAAAAGAAGTAGACGACTTCTACGCCAATATGTATTGATCATTACCATCTCCTTTCTTGTCCCTCGGAGGAACACGTTATGTGTCCCCCCGGGGGGCATATTTTTCAGGGAAGAAGTAAGAGGGAAGAAGGAAGAAGTTAAGTTTTCCCTTAACCTTTTGGTCAACTGTATTTGAACAAACAGCATTAAAAAAGGAACGGTAGAGCAATGCATATAAGCAATGCTTTACCGTTCCTTTTTCTATATCAATGAATATTTAAACACAAATGTCTAAAATCTCCAAATCGCCGTTGACGGTATATTCTCCCATGTTGGCGGGGAGGAACAGGCAGTCGTAGCAGTTCAGGTCCATTTTGCCCCCTTCATAGGTAAGGGTGCCTGTGCCCTTTACCACCAAAAGGGAACGGAAGGTTTGGGCGTCGGCTTTGGCGGTGTAGGGTTGGGTGTGACGTTCTACCTTGAAATATTCACAGTCTGCCAACAGTTGGGGGTGGGCGGTAACGATTTCAGGAGCAGGGGTCAGTTGGGTAACTTCCAGGGCTTTTTCAATGTGTAATTCTCTGGGTTTGCCGTCGGCTCCCACTCTGCCGTAGTCATAAACACGATAGGTGGTGTTGGAGTTTTGCTGAATTTCCGCAATGAGCATCCCTTCCCCAATGGCGTGAATGGTGCCGGCGGGAATGAAGAATACGTCCCCTTTTTTCACTTCCACCCCTTTTAAAACGTCGGTGAGGGTGTTGTTTTCGATCCGTTGTTTGAATTCGTCATTGGAAATTTCACGTTCAAAACCGTAATACAGGGTGGCACCGGGTTTGCAGTCCAGCACGTACCACATTTCGGTTTTGCCAAATCCCTTTTCCTTTTCCATGGCATAGGTATCGTCCGGGTGTACCTGCACCGAAAGGGATTTTTGGGCGTCGATCAGTTTGATTAAAATAGGGAAGAAGGGGAAGTTTTTGCCCTTTTCTCCCACCCAGTTGGGATTTTGGGCAACCAGGTCTGCCAAGGGGGTTCCGCTTGCCGTGTCAACACTGTTGCCGTCTTTATGACAGGAAAGTACCCAGGCTTCGGCAATGGGATTTTTGGGGCAGTCGGGATAGGTGGACTGTAGCGAAGTGCCTCCCCAAAGGTAATCCTGGAAGGCAGGGTACAATTTGATGGGTTTGTTCATGTTCGTCACCTTTTTTGTTAAATTTTTCATTTGCTTCCATTATAAAGCAAGAGACGGGGAAAATCAATGACGAATAAACTTTCGGTGGGTTTCCATACTATTTTTGAAGAAATTTTTAAGGAGGTATGAACAATGCGGAAAGGTACAGCAGGTTTTATGAAAGGTATGGGCACCGGGCTCATGGTGGGCATGGTGGCAGGCGCCATGGGAGATATGATGGTAAAATCCAATAAAAAAACCTTGAAGAAAAAGGCGTCCAAAGCGGTAAAGGCTGTGGGAAATATCATGGATGACGTCAGCCATATGATGAAGTAAACGCCCTCACTCAGCGCAGAACAAAAGAAATGACCAAAAGGGTATGGGTTTGAAAAAACGATGGTCGTTATGATGAAATTAAATTGAGAAATCCTCCGGATTTTAATTTTACGTTTCTTTTTAGCCCTTTTTTTGACCTCTCGGCGGTGGTACTTCGAGAGGTCAAAAAAATGACAAATAGGCACAAAATTGGGGAGAATTCGATATTCTCCCCAAATTTTCTTATTATCAGTACTTTCAATGATTTTGACTTGTTTTTTGCTTTTGGAATTGTGCCTGTGTTCCTGTGCCTTTATCGACAGTCTGAAGCAACGCAGGGCAACTGCGTTGCTTTTTTCTTGCATAACAGAGTAGTATTTGGTATAATAAGGAAAACACTTATATAAGGGAACGTGTTATTATGATGTATCAATCCAAGGATTTAGAACATACCGCCATTTTGAACGTGATGGCTGCCATGTGCGCCGCCGCTCGCACTGCCCCCAAAACCAAGGGGCAGGACTATATTCACACCCTGGCGCTGACCGGGGAAGACAAACAGCGGGTGGCTGATAAAATGAAGGAATTGGGCAAAGAATATTTTGGTGAAGGGGGCGGTTGGTACGCCCGGGATGCCAAAAACGTGGAAGCTGCTCAGGGGTTGGTGCTCATTGGCATTGAACAGGTTCGGCGAGGGTTGCCCCATTGCGGGGTCTGCGGATTTTCCCATTGCACTGCCTGTGAACAGGCAGGGGGAAGTTGCGGATTCACGGGAATTGATTTAGGCATTGCCATTGGGTCTGCGGTGAGCGTAGCGGCTGACCTGCGGGCAGACAACCGCATTATGTTCTCGGTGGGCAAAGCTGCCATGGAACTGGGTCTTGGTAAGGAAGGAATTCTTTGGCAAGGGATTCCCGTAAGTTTGACCGGGAAAAGCATTTTTTTTGATCGGAAGTAATTAAAATTACATGAATTGTTGCTTCGCAACAGGAATTGGCTTTGCCATGAATTGACCGTTTGGCTCAATTCATGCCGTCAGGCAATTCATTCAGTAAAGCATACGCTTTGCTCTTCAGGAAGGAGTTTTAGAACGATGTCAGAACCCATTATCATTCATCCCGTGGGGGAAAAGAAAAAAAGAGGATTTGTGGGAGGGCTCATCAGTTGGGTGGTATACCTCCTGATTTTAGGGGTGGTATATTGGTTCACCCTGCCGCCTGTCCACTGGCAAAGTAAGGACTTCTGGCATTTTGTGCTGTTTGCCTTGATTTTGCGGTTGGTGATGAGCGGGTTTTCGGTGTTGAAAAAAGCCTTTACCGACGGGCAGGAATGGGGCAAGGACAAGGTGAAGACCACCGCCCGTAGTTTAGGAAAACTGTCTAAAGGATTCGGCGTTGTCGCTCTTTTGATCGTATTGTTTTTGCTGGTGGGGAACTGCCTGGGATTTGAGATCTTCCAAGCAGGCAGTTACGCCGATTTGTTGACCACCCAAAACGGGGATTTTGCCGCTGACGTGGCGGAACTGTCCCAGGAAAATATTCCCGTGGTGGATAAAGACACCGCCGAGCGGTTGGGTCTGCGGAAACTGGGGGAAATCAGCGACCTGGTTTCTCAATTTGAGGTGGACGAAAGTTATTACACCCAAATCAATTATCAGGGCAGCCCCTATCGGGTGACTCCCTTGGAATACGGGGACGCTTTTAAATGGCTGGGGAACCAGTCTGACGGGGTTCCCGCTTACATCACCGTGAACATGGTGACCCAGGAAACCAAACTGGTTCGGTTGGAGCAGGGTATGAAATATTCCGACAGCGAATATTTTTTCCGTTATTTGCCCCGCCATTTGCGGTTGCAATATCCCACCAAGATGTTTGATAATATTTCCTTTGAGTTGGACGAAAAGGGCACCCCTTATTACGTTGCCTCCACCTATTCCTACACCATCGGTTTGTTTGACGGGAAGGACATCAACGGGGCGGTGCTGTGTAACGCCATCACCGGGGAATGTGAATATTTCCCCAAAGAACAGGTGCCCACCTGGGTGGACCAGTTACATTCTTCCGACATGATTCTGGAACAACTCACCTATAACGGAAAGTACCAGTCGGGGTATTGGAACTCCTTGTTCGGGCAAAAAGGCGTACTGCAACCCACCGACGGGTACAATTACATTGCCATAAACGACGACGTGTATTTATACACCGGCATCACCTCCGCCGCGGGGGATGAATCCAACGTGGGCTTTGTGCTGGTGAATTTACGCACCAAGGAAACTTCTTATTATACCTGCCCCGGGGCAGAAGAATATTCCGCCATGGAATCCGCCCAGGGCATGGTGCAGGATTTAGGGTATTCCGCCACCTTCCCCATTTTGTTGAACGTGTCCGACCGCCCCACATATTTTGTGTCTTTAAAAGACTCGGCGGGTCTGGTGAAAATGTATGCCTATATTGACGTGCAACAATACCAGGTGGTGGGCACAGGCACCACCCTGCAAGCCGCCAGGGAATCCTATGCCCAGAAGTTGAAGGACGAAGCGGACATTGAAATTGATTCTTCGGGGGTACAGTCACCCCAACAGGTGGTTACCGTCAGCGGTGTGGTGGAACAACTGTCCACCGCGGTGGTGGATGGCAACACCCATTATTATTTGAAATTGAAAGAGGATGACCGTGTGTACGCCGTGAAGGTAACGGTGAGTGAACGTCTTCCCTTTGTGAAAGCAGGGGACAGGGTGGAACTGACGGTGCCTGAAGGATTGCCTGACGGGGCAATTCCCGTTTCGGCTTTTTCCATTCAGTAAGGTGAGGTAGAGTTTATGAATTATTATTATCATCCCTCCCAGGGGCAACAACCCCCTACCCCCCCTGTGGGTCAGCCCATGGGGTATCCTATGTACTCTCCTATGGATTTTGAAGCGGTACAGCGTCAGAAAGCAGAGAAAAAAGAGATTCGCCGCCGCTCCAATGCTTTGGGGGCAGGACTGCTGTTCGTTCAGGGCATTGGGACCATCCTTGCCCTGTTGATTCCCGTTATTCTGGATCTGATCTTCCCCGGGGCATCCACCAACGGTGGGATCTATTACGATGCCTTGGAATATGCTTTCTATTCTCCCGTTTCCATTTTGCTGTCCATGTGGATCGGCATGAAATTCACCAAAACCAAACTGGGGGACGTGGTACCCTTCGGGAAGGCCAACCCCTTGCTGTGGATCGGGTGTATCTTGTTTGCCTTTTTATTCGTGCTGGTGGGCAACCTGGCAGGAGACCTGGCAGGGATGCTTTCTCCCTACACGGTGGAAAACATGAATGCCGCTTTGGGCGCAGAACCGGAAACCCTTTGGGAATTGCTGCTGAGCATTATGCACATGGCTGCCATTCCCGCCCTGGTGGAAGAACTGGCGTTTCGGGGCATTGCCCTGGGTCTTCTTCGCCCCTATGGAGACAAATTCGCCATTGTTATGTCGGCTTTGTTGTTCGGGGTGCTTCACGGCAACTTCATTCAAATTCCCTTTGCCTTTTTCATCGGGCTGATTTTAGCATACGCTGTGGTGAGAACCGGGAGCATTGTGCCTGCCATTCTCATTCACTTTATCAACAATGCCATGTCTTGTGTGCTTTCTTATTATGCCGCCAACGTGGGGGAGGAAATGCAACTGTGGTTTTCCTTGCTTTTGTATGCCGCCTGGCTGTTTTTGGGGCTGTTGGGGTTCTGTCTGTTGAAATTCTGTTTCCCCGAAAAACTCACCCAATGTTGTACTCCTTATGAAGGGTGCATTTCCACCGGCAGACGAACCGGGGTATTTTTCAGCGGGGCAGCTTTGATTGTGGCTTTGGCGGTGTACGGCCTGTCGGCGGTGCTTTTCGCCTTTCCTTTGCCGGGGTTATCATAATGCAAGATTACTATAACGATATTCCCTTTATGCAAGCCGCCTTGGAACAAGCCCGACTCGCTGGGAAAGTGGGGGACGTGCCTGTGGGGGCGGTGATTGTGAAAGAGGGTCAGATCATTGCCACAGGATACAACCGCCGGGAAGTCGACGGCAACGCTCTTTCCCATGCGGAGTGTGAAGCCATAAAAAAAGCCTGTCAGGTGCTGGGCACCTGGCGGCTTACCGACTGTACCTTATACGTTACCCTGGAGCCTTGCCCCATGTGTGCCGGCGCCATTGTCAATGCCCGCATTTCCCGGGTGGTGTACGGGGCCAAAGACCCGGTGGCAGGGTGCGTGGGGTCCAAAATTCAACTTTTTGCCATGGACTTTAACCATACCCCCAAGGTCACCACCGGGGTGCTGGCAGATGAATGTGCCGCTCTTTTGGAAGATTTTTTTAAAAGTAAACGATAAAACCCATTGATTTTATGCGTCGGGTATGGTACAATAAACCGTACGATCCTACATTGGGTTTTTGCGGGGAGGTGTTCCTGTTGGAGAAAATCAAGTTTAAATCTGCCTTGTTTGGGTTCAAGCGCCGTCAGGTGCTGTCTTACGTAAACCAAACCTGTCAGGGGTATGAACAACAGTTGCAGGAACAAAAGTCCGCTCACGAAAGTTATCGCCGGCAGGCGGAAGTCCAGTTGCAGGAACTGTCCGATTCTTTGGAAAACAGCCGTATTGTTTGTGCCGAACAGGGCAAACGAATGGAAGGGCTGGAACAGGAACTTTCCGGGAAAGAACGCTGTTTAACCGAAGCCACCGCCCTGGCAGACGAGTTAATGAACCGTTTGCAAGCCCAAAGCGGGCAAATGACCCTGTTGGAGCAGGAACTGGAAAAAAGCAAAGACCTTCTTGCCCGAAAAGATACTGTCATTGCTTCCCAAGCGGTTGAGGTTTCTCGCTTGCAGGAACAGGTTTCCAAGTTGGAAGTGGAGTTTACCCAGTTGCGAGGGCAGGCGCAGGAGTCTTCTGCTTTAGTGGATTGCCTGAACGTGTTGCATAGCCGCAATCGGGATCTGCTTTCTCAAATTGCCCGGCTGGAAGCCCGGCTGGAAGATGCCACTCATGGGGGCGTTGTGGAAGAACATGCCCGAAAGGTCACCAAAAACCAACAAATGATCACCTCCACCGAACAGTTGTTTACCGCCTTGCGGAAGGAGATCGGCGACGCGCTGGAATCCATTTCTTCCAAAATTGAAAGCGGCGGCATTGCCGAGTCGGAAGACGGCAACTATTTTGTGGATATGGCGAATTTATAGTTTATAATTTGTTTTATACGAGGGAACCTCATATATTTCGGCGTGCGCACGCACAGGCCCTGGGCGACCGGGCGCCGCGAACCATGTCAGGCGGGGAACCGAGCAGCATTAAACGGTTTGCTTGGTGCGACGCAGTCAGTCTGTGGGTGCGTGCTCCGAAGTGTATGACGTTTCCTCTTTTTTATATTATGGCATAGTATGAATTGACTGTGCCAATTCATACCGCAATGCACCGCAAGGGGCAATTCGTGTCGTCAGACAAAAGTATCATGGCAACGCCATTGCGTTGCCACCGGAGGTCAGGCAATGTATCAAGTTTTATATCGCAAATGGCGGCCCAAAACTTTTTCGGACGTTTCGGGGCAGGATGCCATTACCGCCACCTTAAAAAATGAATTAAAAAGCGGACGTCTTGCTCATGCCTACCTGTTCACCGGTTCCCGGGGGACGGGGAAAACCACCTGTGCCAAAATTTTAGCCAAAGCCGCCAACTGTTTGCACCCTGTGGATGGGGATCCTTGCAATGAATGTGACATTTGCAAAGGCATTGAACAGGGAACGGTGATGGATATCGAAGAAATCGACGCTGCCTCCAACAACGGGGTGGACAATATCCGTGCCCTGCGGGAAGAAGTGCATTTTACCCCCACCGCAGGAAAATATCGGGTATATATTATCGACGAAGTTCACATGCTTTCGGTGGGGGCGTTCAATGCCTTGTTAAAAACCCTGGAAGAACCCCCTGAACACGTGATCTTCATTTTAGCCACCACCGAGGTGCATAAAGTGCCTGCCACGGTGCTTTCCCGTTGCCAACGGTTTGATTTCGGCAGAATTTCCGACGATGCCATTGTGTCCCGTTTGCAATACGTGGCAGATCATGAACCCTTTACCCTGGACCCTGATGCCGCGGTGCTGATTGCCCGCCTGGCGGAAGGGGGCATGCGGGATGCCCTTTCTATTCTGGACCGTTGTGCCGGGGTGGACCATATTTCGGTGGAACGGGTCAATGCCATTGTGGGATTGGCAGGCAACCGGAAGTTGTTTGAATTGTCCGACACTCTTGCCAAAGGGGATCTGGCAGGGTGTTTGCGGGTGGTGGAAGACCTATATCGGGGGTCAGGGGATATGACCCGTTTATGCGACCAGTTGCTTCACCATTTCCGCAATATTATGTTGTCCAAAGCGGTGGATAACCCCACCGATCTCATCGGCGGTTCCCCTGCGGATGTTCGGGGCTATATGAACACCGCCGCCAATATGGAAATGGCAACCATTCTGCAAATTTTAAATGCCCTGCAAACCGCCCGTGAACGGATGCGGTTGGGGGTCAACGGCAGGGTGGAACTGGAAATGGCATTGCTTTCCCTTTCGGTGCCGGTGGCGGCCCCCCCCGCCCCTGTGGTGGAGAAAGCACCCCAAAAACAGGCAACCCCTGTTCCTGCAGAGCCGGCGGCGGCACCTGCTGTGGCAGAGCCTGTGAAAAAAGCTCCTCCCGCCCCTTCGGTTGCCGACAGTATGTTCCCGGTGAAGCCTGAGGAGAAGGTAGACCTTCCCTGGTATACCGATGAGGAAAAACAAATCGCCAAAAATGAAGACGCGGCGGAAAAATACCGTGAGGATATTCCCGCCATGTTTATGGAAGAACCCCCTCCCATGGAGTCCATGCCCTTTATGGAAGAACCGCCCATGGAACAGCCCCCTGTGGCAGAGCCTGCTCCCGTGGCAGAGCCCGCCGCTCCCCAAAAAGGGGAAGGGGAAATGGCATATTTCCAACCCTGGCCTCAGGTCATTGAAGCCCTTTTCAAGAAAAATATTTTAATGGCCGCCACCCTGAAAGGGTCGGATGCCTTTCTGGATAACGGCATTGTGCTGATTCGTTCCAAAAACGCCCAGTTTGTAGACCTGATCCGTCAGGCAAACAATCGGGCGGACGTGCGGGATGCCATTGAACAGGTCACCGGGCAAATTTATCGGTTAGGGCCCTATAAAGAACCTGTCACCGAAAAAACCGACCCCTTGCAAGCCTTTGTTGCCAATATGCAGGGGAAAGTGGAAATACAAAACATAGATAAATTCTAATCAAGGAAGTGAGCGTTTATGAAGCGACTTTTTTGTTTGTGTTTGATTTGTTTGTTGGTTTTTTCCCTTGCAGGATGTGGTGAAGAACCTACCGGGGACACTTCCTCGGTGGTTGAGGTTTTGTTGGACGGCGACGAATTTGGGGAAGAACCCTATCAAATTGTGAAAGAGGGGGTACTGTTAGCCCCTCAAGAGGACGGCTCGTTGCTTATGGAAGTTGCCCATAACACTACGGTGGAAGAATTTTTCACTATGGTGGTTTCCACCCAAGGCAATGAAGTGGCAGTGGTGGATGAGAAGGGAAATCAAATGGCTCCTTCCCAAATCATCACTTCGGGTATGACCTTTCAAGTGTTTGAAAAAAACAACGATGAACCCTGTGTTTCTATGCCTCTGCGTACCGTGGATGAATCGGTGATTCAGGAATTTTATCAGTTAAAATAAAAATTCATATAAAGGATGATTACTTATGAAAGCAAGATTACCTCAAGGATACGGCGGCGGCCCCGGTAACATGAATCAAATGTTAAAACAAGCCCAAAAAATGCAGGAAGACGCTCAAAACATGCAAGCTGAATTGGAAGCTCGGGAATACACCGCCACTTCCGGCGGCATGGTGGAAGTGACCATTGACGGGACTCATAAACTCAAATCCATTTCCATCAAACCCGAAGCTGTGGACCCTGATGACGTGGAACTGTTGCAAGACATGATCGTTGCCGCGGTGAACAGCGCTGTGGAAACCGCCATCAACACCGCCAATGAAGAAATGGAAAAAATTACCGGGGGCATGAATATTCCCGGTCTCGGCGGGTTACTGTAAGATATGGCAAGTTATCAGGTTGCCCCTTTGGAACGGCTGATCGAACAGTTTGCACGACTGCCCGGCATTGGCAAGAAAACCGCCCAGCGATTGGCGTTTTTTGTGCTGAATCTGCCGGAAGACCAAGCCCGTCAGTTTGCCGATTCCATTATTGAGGCAAAGGAAAAGATCCACTTGTGTTCGGTTTGTCAGAATTTAACCGACCAAGAGGTGTGTCATATTTGTTCTTCCCCCAATCGGGAACAGAAAGTCATCTGCGTGGTGGAAGACCCCAAAGACGTGATCGCCTTCGAGCGGACCCGGGAATTCAGCGGTCTTTACCACGTGCTTCACGGGGCAATTTCTCCCATGGATGGGGTAGGCCCTGAAGAATTAAAGGTGAAGGAATTGATTACCCGTGTGGGTACCAATGACGTGGAAGAAGTGATCATGGCAACCAACCCCACCGTGGAAGGGGAAGCCACCGCCATGTATCTTTCCCGCCTTTTAAAACCCCTGGGGGTGAAGGTCACCCGCCTTGCCTACGGTATTCCCGTGGGGGGCGAGTTGGAATATGCCGACGAGGTGACGCTGTCCCGGGCATTAGAGGGGCGTAATACTTTATAGAAACGGAGGTCGAACAGTTTGGCAAAAGGTGCAGTTAAGGTCATCGCCGTGAACAAAAAAGCCACCCACGATTATTTTGTGGAAGATAAATACGAAGCGGGCATCGAACTGTTCGGCACCGAGGTCAAGTCCATCCGTAACGGCGGGGTCAACCTGAAAGATGCCTGGTGTTCCATTGATAACGGCGAAATTTTCGTCAACGGTATGCACATCAGCCCCTATGAAAAGGGGAATATCTTCAATCGGGATGCCTATCGGGTGCGGCGGCTGCTGATGCATAAAAAGGAAATTCTTCGTCTGTTCGGGGTCACCAAACAGCAAGGCCTAACCCTCATTCCCTTGCGGGTATATTTCTCGGGAAGCCGAGTAAAAATAGAGGTAGGGCTGTGCCGGGGTAAAAAACTCTACGATAAACGGGAAGACGCCGCAAAGCGGGATGCCAAACGGGATATTGACCGAACGCTGAAGGAGAAGAACGCAAGGTAGGGCAACGGGGCGTTGCAGATCATAGAGAATCAATAAGAGATAAGGTGTGGTGAGGGTCTCGCCACATGGGAAATGCCTTGTTTTTTTCTCAGCAAACCAAATGTTAATAGTGTAAGGTAGTGTGGATAAGCGGTTTGAATGTGAAACCATAGGTTTCACACCATACCTCTTACCTCTTCACTCTTACCTTTTACCTCAAAATTCGGGGGCGTAAAGGTTTCGACGGGGGTTTTGCACCTCATCAAGCGAGCTGTGTTGCGGACACACAATAAACGCCGTATTTTTTAAAAATAAACGACAACAATCAAGTTGCCTACGCTGCTTAATTAAGCAGCTATCCTGCCTCGGAGTACCGCGGCCGAGTGTCGGGGTGTCACGCAAGCGGTGAACGCATTCAGGGAAACGCTTTCGTCCCTTTTTGTGTATCAGACGAGCTACCAAGGAACATAGCCTGTTCATCGGCGCTGTTCCAAGGGAACGTTAAAAGATGAACTGCGCTCGGAGAAAGATGCGGGAATAGACTTTCGGACAGGGGTTCGACTCCCCTCGCCTCCACCAAAAAGAACAGGTCACCCCATGGGGTGGCCTGTTTCTTTTTGCATTGAGAATAGGGGAGGAGAACCCGAGAGGGTCTGAGCGTAAAGAAAAGAGTTCAGTGAACTCTTTTTAGCGAAGAGCGGTGAGGCAGGTACTGTTGCCTGCGGCAACGGTCGCCGAGCCATTAGGGTGTGGCAACCGCCACAACCGCCGACTCCCCTCGCCTCCACCAGAAAAAGACGATTGTGAAAGCAATCGTCTTTTTCAGTTATATTCGCCTTACGGCGAGTGATATTGCTTCGCAGTGATATTCGGCTAAAGCCGAGTGATATTGCCCTTCGGGCAGTTTTGAAGGTGAATATAATATCACTGAAACCGTAGGTTTCAATATCACATTTTGCGTGGCAAAATATATCACTCCGACGAAGTCGGAATATCACTAAGAACTAACGGTTATGTAAGAGTTCGAATTCATACGCAATAATGCGAAAATATCTTTTTTGTAGCACATAGACAAACAGAAAAGACAGGCAAAGCCTGTCTTTTTGTTTTGTTGTGGTAAGGATTTGAAACCGAAGCGCCCGCGAGGGGGACTGTGGGGTCCCCGAAAATGAGGAACGAATTTTTAGGGTATTGAGAGCGCCGCCGGGGGCGGATACAGCGAGTTGTTGCAGTTGAAACGGTCGGATTTTTGCGCCGAAGCGAATAAGCGTAGGCGAACAAAAATACGGACACCGCGAAATCCAATCATGTATCGAAGCCATACGACTATCGTCGATAGCTATTTTTATGTTTGTATTTACTTTTGATTTGCTTTGTGATATAATGATGGTAACATATAAGAAATGAGGAGAACCAAATGAAAAATATGTTAAAACCGGCTTTACGTTTCATAATTGCCATCTTGATGATGTTGATATTTTCTTTCACTGCATTTGCAGAGACAGAGATCATTCCGCCCAATACTTTTTCGCCCAGTGACCAGAAAATGGAATTCCTTCCGTTTAACACCATGTTAAAAGAAAACGGCGGACTTTTGTTTACAACATTGTTGATCGGAATTGTGTTAGGAATCGGCGGCACTTTGTTGGTTCAGCATATTCGCCGCAAGAAAAAATAATGAACATTTTTGCTTTCATTGTTGCTTTTTGTGCGGTTGTATTCGGAGCGATGACCGTTTTTAAGCAACAAACTACGTTGTTTTATAAAATCGTTGTATTTTCCGCAGGCTCGTATTTTTTGGCAGTGATTTATCGGGTTCTTTATGCGATTTTAATACCCGTTCCCGCCTTTCACGCAGGGTATTTAACCTATGCAGGCACGTTCTTGTTTTTGCTTAGCGGCTTTTTTGCCGAGCCAAAGGCATATTTAAAATGCAAAAAACCATTTTTGAAAGCGTTGGCTTGCGTGCCAATGGTGATTATAATTGCGTGGGGTATATGGAATACAACAAACGGGCATAACATTCTTTCGCAATTATTATTGATTCCTGTTGCGCTGACTGCATATTACGCATTTTTGGGGCTGCTTATTCCGTCAAAAGCCGGTGAATATGCCTATGCTATGCGTGTTTATCATGTTATTGTCTTGCTGTTCTGTTTGATGCAGCCTATTATGTTGGTATCTATGCTCACTCGTGAACACACGACCTTGCCGATCTTGTTCCATTCTTTGTTATCGGCGGCTACGGTGATAACCGCTTATGGGGGGTGCAAGCGATGGTCTATATAATTTTCGTTTGTTTTGCAGTTCCCCTGGCGTTGATGCTCCCCATTATAAAGGGGCAATCGCGTTGGTTGATTTTGTTTATGCTTCTCGGTGCTTTTATGGCGGTGAGCGCGTCTGAAATCAATAGCGTGTTGAGGCTGTTGTTTCAACTGCCTGTTTATGACGTTTCGCTGAGAATTGCTCCCGTGACGGAAGAATGTATGAAGGCATTGCCTGTGTTGGCTTATGCGTTTCTGTTTAGTGATGATAAAAAAATCGTGTTGCCCCTTGCCATGTCATTGGGAATCGGTTTTGCGATTTTGGAAAACACCTACTATTTAATCAATTCTTTTCAACAAATCAATCTGCTGTGGGCGTTGATACGCGGGATTTCTTGCAGCCTTGTTCACGGTTTATGCACCTATCTGGTGGGTTGCGGTATTTTATATGTACGAAAAGAAAAAAGACTGTTCTTTGCAGGAACATTCGGTTTGTTAACCGTTGCCGTTACCTTTCACGCAATCTACAATTTGCTTGTATGGTCAAAATGGAACGTTGTGGGTGTGCTTTTGCCGATAGCGATCTATGCAATGATATTACCGTTTCTATACAGCAAAAAAGTAAAATCGCTTTTGTCCTGTTCGGAATAAAATGTTGTATCAACGAGGGGCAAAGCTCCTTCTCCGCAAAAAAACGACAATTTTCGCCAGAAGATGTCGTTTCCACAGATAAGAGAAAAGGTAGTTTTGCTTCGCAAAGCATTGGATTATCATAGTTTCGTAGGTTCAAGCTTATATAATTTATATAAGTTACACATTTATTTTATCCAAGCCAAAGGCTTGGTATGTTATCCGCGATAGCGGAATAGTATCACGCGTTAGCGTGTATGTCATCACCGCAAGGTGTATCTTCGGCTTGATTACATACGCCTTACAGCGATTCCATACAATTCTTTAAATTGATTATATCCACGGCTTCGCCGTGATTAATGTGAGAGTTCGAATTTATACGCAAAACTTACAAAAACATCTTTTTTGCAGCCTTTACATAAAAAGAACAGGTCACCCCATGGGGTGGCCTGTTTCTTTTTGTATTGAGAATAGGGGAGGAGAACCCGAGAGGGTGTGAGGGTTATCATAAACCGTTTGTATTGTTAAAAAAATATTGCATTTTGCGGTGGATGGGTGTATAATATCTTCGACAATTAAATCAACGGGAGCTTGTGTTACAGGCTGAGAGGAAGGTATAACCTTCGACCGAGAACCTGATTTGGATAATGCCAACGTAGGGATGCCTGATACAAGGATATTGGGAAGAACAAAGTACATTAAGGAAGTTACCAAATCGGTAGCTTCCTTTTTTGTTGTTTTTGGAGGTGTTTTTATGGTAAAGATCAACGGCGAAGAACTGAACATGGCAGGTAAGACAGTTGCGGAATACCTTTTGGCTACAAATTATGATCCAAAACGAATCGCAGTTGAGCGTAACGGAGAGATTGTTTCCAAGGTGCAATATGGCGAAACGGTACTTCAGGACGGCGACAGCGTAGAAGTTGTTAGCTTTGTGGGAGGTGGTTAAGTTGGTTCTCACAAAAGAAGAATGGAACAAAGCTTTGTGTGAGCGGCATGGTGAAGAAGTGCAAAAGAAATTTTCGGAAGCTACGGTTGCTATTTGCGGCCTTGGCGGTCTTGGCTCTAATATTGCGTTTGCGCTTGCTCGTGCAGGGGTTGCTAGGCTGATCCTTATTGATTTTGATAAGGTGGATATTACCAATTTGCATCGACAGCAATATAAGGCGAATCAGATAGGCAAATACAAAACGGAAGCTCTCTTTGAAAATATAAAAGAGATCGCTCCGTACATTGATCTTCAAATTCATACCGCTGGAGTTACAGAAGAAAATGCTTCCAATCTGCTGCAAGATGCCAATATCATCTGCGAAGCCTTTGATGATGCCGAAACCAAGGCAATGCTAACCAATCTTGTGCTTGAAACAATGCCCGGCAAATACCTGGTTGCCGGCTCCGGTATGGCAGGTTTCGGCAGCGCAAACACCATTCAAACACGAAAGATTATGAGTCGGTTTTATCTATGCGGTGATGAACAAAGCGACGTGCAATCGGAAGGTAGTCTTGTTTCTTCCCGCGTGATGCTTTGCGCTGCGCATCAAGCACATACTGTTCTGCGTATTTTAGCAGGTGAATTTGAAACTGAATGAAAGAAGGAAATAAAAATGAACAACGATAAACTGATCATTGGCGGACACGAATTTAACTCTCGTTTTATTCTTGGCTCGGGTAAATATTCCATGAAGCTTATCGAAGCCGCCGTAAAGGATGCAGGGGCAGAGATCATCACCCTTGCGGTACGCCGTGCAAACACCAAGGAACAAGAGAGCATCCTTGACTACATTCCCGAAGGAATCACTTTGCTTCCTAACACCAGTGGCGCAAGAAACGCAGAAGAAGCTGTACGTATTGCTCGCCTTGCCCGTGAGCTGGGTTGTGGCAATTTTGTAAAGATTGAGATTATGCGAGACTCCAAGTATCTGCTTCCCGATAATGGGGAAACCGTAAAGGCAACAGAAATTCTTGCCAAAGAGGGTTTTGTGGTTATGCCGTATATGTATCCCGATTTGAACGTTGCCCGTGACCTTGTAAATGCGGGTGCGGCTTCGGTTATGCCTTTGGCTTCTCCCATTGGCTCCAATAAAGGACTTGCAACGAAAGAGTTTATTCAGATCCTTATTGACGAAATCGACCTGCCTATCATTGTAGATGCCGGTATCGGCAAACCTTCCCAGGCTTGCGAAGCCATGGAAATGGGTGCCGCCGCGATTATGGCCAACACCGCCCTCGCAACAGCAGGTGACCTACCTATGATGGCTTCTGCTTTTAAGAGTGCCATTGAAGCCGGCCGTAAGGCTTACCTTGCAGGACTTGGCAGAGTGCTGACACGTGGTGCGTCGGCATCCGATCCGCTGACAGGCTTCCTCAGAGATTAAGGTGAAAACTATGGAAAATCAATTTTTTGTGGACTCAAGGCATTTGTCACCGGAAGCACTGGCAAAAAAACATCGCCTTGAAACCGATCCGTCCTCCCGAATGAACCATATGGAATATCTGCCGGGGATGGAAGCGATTGAGTCTGATGTGTGTGCAAATGTGATGGAACAGATGAACTCCTACGATGATTCAAAATACACCGTAGCTGATGTAAAGGCAGCATTGGAACACGATACATGTACGATAGAGGATTTTAAGGCACTTCTTTCCCCTGCGGCAGAGCTGTTCCTTGAACAGATGGCACAGAGAGCAAGACGGGAAACATCGAAACATTTCGGTAATACCGTTTATTTGTTCACTCCGCTTTACATCGCCAATTACTGCGAAAATTACTGTGTGTACTGCGGTTTTAACTGCTATAACCATATCAAGCGGATGAAGCTTAGTATGGAGCAGATTGAAAAAGAAATGAAGGTTATTGCTGACAGCGGTATGGAGGAAATTCTGATTCTTACCGGTGAAAGCCGTAGCAAAAGCAACGTGGAATACATTGGGGAAGCCTGCAAGCTGGCTCGCAAGTATTTCCGTATGGTTGGTTTGGAAATCTATCCTGTTAATACCGATGAATACAAGTATCTCCACGAATGCGGTGCGGACTACGTAACAGTATTCCAAGAAACCTATGATACTAACAAATACGAACAACTTCATCTGCTTGGTCACAAACGTGTGTGGCCCTACCGCTTTGATGCCCAGGAACGCGCCCTTAAAGGCGGTATGAGAGGTGTGGCGTTTTCGGCACTTCTTGGCCTGTCGGATTTCCGCAAGGATGCCTTGGCAAGTGCATTGCACGTGTATTACTTGCAGAGAAAGTATCCTCACGCCGAAATGTCGCTTTCTTGTCCGCGACTTCGACCGATCATCAATAATGATAAAATTAATCCCTTGGATGTTCACGAAAAACAGCTTTGTCAGGTGCTTTGCGCATACCGTATTTTCTTGCCTTTTGTTGGTATTACGGTATCTTCCCGCGAAAGTGCCCGGTTTCGAAACGGCATTGTGAAGATTGCGGCAACCAAGGTTTCTGCAGGTGTTTCCACCGGTATTGGTGATCACGAAAGTAAATACACCGGCAAAGAAACGGACAACGTACAAGGGGACGAGCAGTTTGAAATTGATGATAACCGCAGTCTTGACAAGATGTATCGGGACATTGCACAGGAAGGTTTGCAACCGGTTCTGAATGACTATTTGTATGTGTGAGGGAAAGAGAATGAAAAAGTTTGATCCAAGTTTATATTTTATCACCGACAGTACGGGCTATACCGAGGAAGAATTCCTTTACCGTGTGGAACAGGCACTAAAAGGCGGCGCAACCCTGCTTCAGCTTCGTGAAAAGAACAAGAGCACCAGAGAATATATTCGCCTTGCCGAGAAGGTACACGCTATCGCAAAGCGTTACAACGTGC
This sequence comes from Acutalibacteraceae bacterium, assembly GCA_045593325.1. Classification (GTDB taxonomy): domain Bacteria; phylum Bacillota; class Clostridia; order Oscillospirales; family Acutalibacteraceae; genus UMGS1484. Next base: position 25,186 of record JAZNWL010000068.1, read on the forward strand.
CGTTGATTATTGATGACCGTGTAGACGTTGCTCTCGCTATTGATGCAGAAGGTGTCCATGTGGGAGCCGAAGATATGCCCATTGCAACCGCAAGAAAGCTCATGGGCGATGATAAGATCGTTGGCGCAACAGCAAAGACAGTCCCCTGGGCAAAGGAAGCATACGAACAGGGAGCAGATTATCTTGGCGTGGGTGCTATTTATCCCACCACGACCAAGGTAAAAACCGTTCTGACTTCTACCGATACCCTTCGGGATATCTGCAAGGCTGTTCCAATTCCTGTGGGGGCTATTGGCGGACTCAACAAGGATAACATTGACATTCTTGCAGGGATTCCCATAGCAGGCATTTGTGTGGTATCCGCCATTATGAAAGCGGAGGATCCCAGAATGGCGGCAGAGGAACTAAAAGTAAGAGCGCAGGAACTTGGTTTATGCTAAAGGGGGATTTTTATGAAAATGAAAACAGCATTGACCATTGCAGGCAGCGATTGTAGTGGAGGCGCAGGGATTCAAGCGGATTTGAAAACCATGACCATGAACGGTGTTTATGCCATGAGTGCCATCACGGCGCTAACGGCACAAAACACCACCGGTGTGCGAGCAATTCAGGAATCAACACCTGAATTTTTGAAACAACAACTGGATGCGGTGTTTGAGGATATTGTTCCCGACGCTGTAAAAATCGGTATGGTAGCTTCTTCGGAACTCATTTGCGTGATTGCAGATAGGCTTAGCTATTATAAGGCTAAAAATGTGGTAGTAGATCCCATTATGGTGGCAACCAGCGGTTCTTCTTTGATAAAGACCGATGCGGTGCACACCTTAGTAGAGAAACTTCTGCCCATTGCAACCCTCGTTACGCCGAATATCCCCGAAGCACAGGTGCTTTCCGGAAAGACCATTGAAAGCAAAGAAGATATGCTTTTTGCCGCAAAATTCATGGGTGATACCTACGGCAGTGCGGTTCTTCTAAAAGGCGGTCACAGCATAAACGATGCCAATGACCTTTTGTATGCAAACGGTGAAATGGTATGGTTTGAAGGTAAGCGTATGAACAATCCAAACACCCACGGTACAGGATGTACCCTTTCCAGCGCGATCGCTTCTAATCTTGCCAAAGGGCTCTCTCTTGCTGAGTCTGTGAAAAGGGCAAAAGACTACATCACCAATGCCCTTGCTGCACAACTTAATTTAGGAAAGGGTTCGGGTCCTATACAGCATAATTTTGGACTCTGTTTCATGAATCAAAAGAATGAGATATGTTAGCTTTGACCAGGGAAACTACACTCCCTTGTGATTTTCTTGAAAATGATTTCACCCCTTTTGTGACATAGTACAGAATAAGCCACTTGGGTCTTGCTTTTTTGACCCAAGTGGTTTATGATTATGATAACCAAACGCGGTTTATGAACCTTCACAATTTACAAAGGAGTAAAAGCTATGAACACCAAATTAACCAAAGAAGTACAAGAACTTATGGACAAACGGTTTGGTAAGGATAATTTGATTGCCCTCGCCACCACCCAAAACGCTACACCTTTTGTACGTGCGGTAAACACTTATTATGAAAACGGATGCTTTTATGTGATTACCCATGCTCTTTCCAATAAAATGCAACAGATTGGAGAAAATCCTGCCGTTGCCATTTGCGGCGATTGGTTTACCGCCCACGGTGTGGGAGAGAATATAGGGCATATTTTGGCGAAGGAAAATGAAGAGATTGCCGCTAAACTGCGGGCTGCTTTTGCCCAGTGGTATGATAACGGCCATTCTGATGAAAATGATCCCAATACCATTATTCTTCGGGTACGTTTGACTGACGGTGTATTGTTTTCTCACGGAACCCGGTATGACATCGACTTTACGGCGTAACCTGCAATAGGTAATGCATAAGAGCAGAAAACAATGGGTAAATGTATGAGATTTTAGTGGAGAACCCCACCTGCCTTGATGGTAGGTGGGGTTAGTTTCAATTTATGAATTTTGAAGTTTTTTTAAAATTTGGTGAGATATTTTGCCCTCTTGTGTGTTTAATAGGTAGAAAAGGTAATTTTCAATTTATTTTTAGGAGGAATGATGATGAAAACCTTGAAAAAATTGTTGGCATTCGCTGTGTGTTTTGCCCTGTTGGCAACCGTTTCTTTTTCGGCACTTGCCCAACAGGCTACCACCGTTACCTTAGCGTTTGACACGGTGGAAGAACAGGATTTTGTGGAAGTGCATTTGAATTTAAAAGAAAAAAATTCTATGATTGGCGCATTTCAAGCCCAATTCGATTATGATGAAACCTATTTGGAAATTGTGCCGCTTGTGAGTCCCTCGAATCCGAAAAACCTGTTTTTTGAGTGCCCTTATACTTATGAAGAACATAAAGTGCAGTATGCTTCCAACGAAAAAAATATGAAGTTCGCTTTGGCAACTGCCAAAGGCATTCAAGACGACGGTTTATTTATCACCATTCGTTTTCGTGTGATTCGGGATATTCCTGCCGGTCAACTGGCGGAAATTTCGGGCACCTTTGAAGTGATTACCGACTGCAATGGCGACCAATACCAATCTGCCGGGATTCTTTCGGGTGGGGTTATGGGTACCGACTACGTGCCTGATAACAACCGTTACACCAACGAACGCACCGGCATTGAAGCCATTGCAAGCGGGGACGATTCCATTAACAACGGCGACTTTGTTACCCGTTTCCATGGTACCGACGGTCAGGCGGTGGATTATGACATCGGCTTTTTGGATGGGGAAGAAGCCTTGCAACCCCAAGAAGACGTAACCGTTCGGTTGCCTTTGCCGGAAAATTTTGACCCTAAAAAAGTACAGGTTTTCCATGAGGATGAGAAGGGCAACAAAAGCGAAATGACCGTTATTGTGCGGGAGGATACCATTATACTGGAAACCGACGGCTTTAGCCGTTACACCGTGGTAGACCCCACCAAGCAAGCAGGGGAATACGTAGAAGCCCCCGAACTTGACTACGGTGACGTGGATGGCAGTGGTAAAGTGGATGCCAAAGACGCTTTGGTTGTGCTGAAAGCGGCAGTGAAAAAATTCACCCCGGATGCCGACCAAAGAAAAGCTGCCCGGGTGAATAAAGATGACAAAATTGATGCCAAAGACGCCTTGGAGATTTTAAAATACGCGGTGAAGAAAATTGAGAAATTCCCTGTGGAAGCATAAAACACAACAAAAAATTGGGGTTGCCCCATAGTATAAAACAAGCCACTTGACCGCAAATGGTCAAGTGGCTTTTCTGTGATTGGATTTTATTTGTAGGTTATTCCTTGGATAACAGTTCCAGCAGTTGAGGAATATCATTTTTTAACGTTTCATACACAACGTTCAAATCCACGTTGCCGTAATCATGAACAATACGATTTCGAAAGCCATACACAGCGATCCAAGGGACGTTTGTGTTCTTTTCTTTATAGTCTTCCGATAGCTTTTTGCTGTTTTCCGATATTTGAATCATACGGAACAACATAGAGTCCAACAGAAGTTCATTGGCATTCAGTTCTTCCATTTCAACATTCTGCATCTGTGATGTAACAAAGGTAAGGTCTTTGATTATTTTTTGAAGGTAGTAATGGTCATTCTTTATATTATCCGTAAATTTTTACTCCATCTTTTAAGATTTCATTCACAAGGTCAAGGTTATCTTTCAGTTGATTCACATCCAGAACATCCACCTTTTTATGAAGTGTTGTGCGGAGTTCTTCTACCAATCCGTAAAAGGTCAGCCCCTTGAGATTGGCGGAAATCAGTAAATCCACATCGCTTACGGGTGTTGCTTTCCCTTTGGCATAAGAGCCGAAAAGATAACAATAATCTACGTGGTGTTTACCAAAAATTTGGGAACATTTTTCTATAATATCGCTCAATTCAAGAATACCGTGTTCTTCATCGATGATATTTGTTTTTTTAAGTATATCAAGGATATAGTTGTATTTTATTGTGTCTGCCTTTTTGGAATCGTTTTCATAGGTTTTATAGGACCGCAAAGAAATGCCAACCAAATCGGCAACTTGTTGCTGTGTCATTTTCTTTTCGGTTCGTAAGGTTTTCAGTTGACTCATATTTGCACCTCCGAAATTAGTATAGTGCAAAATTTGCACCTTGTCAATAGTGGGGGTGCAAATTTTGCACTTTTTCTTACGATATGCGCAAATGGGAACGGCGTATTGGCACGGATCATATTATTCCCACAAATCTTTGATTTCCTCGGGCTTGATTTTCATTTCCTTTCGGTCGTAGGTTAAGATGCCGTTGGTTTCGTCTTCCACGTCGGAAAGTTGGGTATACACGCAAGCGCACAGGCCTTGTTCCCGCAGGGGAAGGAGTTCGTTTTGATAAAGATTGCGGAAGGCTTTGACAAACTCCTCTTTTGTTTTAAACTTGCCGTAGCCGTAGGTTTTGTTGGGGTTAAAGGAGTGTTTTGGAATTTTATAGGAATACCCACCGAATTCCGAAAGGAAAATCGGCTTTTTGCTTGGCTTTACCTTCAATTTTTTAAAGTAAACGTGCAGAGAGGTGAAATCGTTGTTTTTGGCGGTAAACCAGCCGGAGGCGGAGTCGATCAAGCGGGAGGAATCCAGTTTCTTTAGGTTATCATACATCTCATCGGCGCAAAATTGCCCCCAGCCCTCGTTGAAGATGGTCCATTCCACAATGCAGGGGTGGTTATACAGCTGATGCACCGTTTGTTCCATTCCCTTCACAAAGGCTCTGCGGGTTTTTGGATTTTTGTGGGTTCGTGTATCCTTTTTTCTTTGAAAACCCAAAGTGGGCAGGGCGGTATCCCGTACAAAGGAATACTTGCCGTTATTCACCATATCCTGAAACACCGCCATGCCGTGTTTATCGCAATAGTAATAAAAGGCTTCGGGCTCCACTTTGATATGCTTTCGCAACATATTGAATCCCAAGGACTTCATTTTCAGGATATCGTTTTCATACTCGCTCACGTGGGCGGGGGTGTAGAGCCCGTCGGAAAAATACCCTTGGTCCAGCACTCCGTTGAAGAAATAGGGCTTGCCGTTGAGCAGGAGTTTGTTGCCCTGAATGTCCAAGGTGCGCAGGGCAAAGTAACTTTCAATTTTATCTTCTCCCGAAGTGGCGGTAAACTCATAAAGATAGGGGGTTTCGGGGGTCCAGTTTTTTGGGTTTTGGATCACAATATCCGCTTTGCCGTTTTTTATGGGGAAGGTGTTGCCTTCCACCGTGACTTCCCCTGTTTCAATCCCTTCAAAGGCGATATGGGCGGTGTTCAGGGTGACGTCGATTTTCAAAGCTTGTATATAATTTTCGGGCACGCTTTCCAGCCATACGCTTTGCCAGATACCGCTAACGGGGGTATACCACATACCGCCCCGTTTTTCTTTTTGTTTGCCGTAGGGGAGAATATGGTCGGTTAAGCAGTCGGTCACCAGCAGGGTGATTTGGTTTTCCTCTTCCAGATACTGGGTAACATCAAAGGAAAAAGCATCGTATCCGCCCACGTGCTCTCCCACTTCTTTGCCGTTGAACAGCAGGGTGCAGGTTTGGTCCACCGCCCCGAAATGAATCAGCACACGGTCTTTCACAAAGCCGTCCGGCAGGGTGAAGGTGCGCTGATAACACAGTAGGGTTTCACCGAAATATTTGCCAACTCCCGAAAGGAGACTTTCAGGGCAAAAGGGCACGAAAATATCGTACGTTTGGTTTTCTGCGTGCAGTTCCCAAATGCCGTCCAGGGAGAAAAAGGAATCCCGTTTCAGTTGGGGACGGGGATATTGGGTTTGGTATGTTCCTTGTAATCCTTCGCCTTTGGCGGTGTAAAGATCCTTCATAGTTATCACCCTGTTTCAGTATAACAAACCCCCGGGCTTTATGCAAGGGGGGAAGCCGGCGGCGGGGGCGTTGCAGGGAAGAGGGAATAAAAAAGAAAAAAGAATAAATGTTTTACACTCCCTCTGATTTTTCCCCATTCCCACACCTTTGGTGTGGGGACAGGTGGGGTAGGAAGTGATAGAATAAATTGGGGAAGGTGTATCATGCAGAGGAACAACGGCATATCGTTGCCTATGCTCCCACAAATCATCCGGATACGGATGTAAAAACAAGTTTTTAAGGTGATTTGTGAAACAAAATTATAAAACATGTTATAGGAGGTTTTTTTATGAGTTACGTTGGAAAATGGAAATTTCATTCCATTGGTGGAATGAATGAAAAGGACGAGATGGTTTATATGGAGGCAGAGGAATATCTGAATGCTCCTATGCCTTACATTGACCTAACCGATGAAGAAGCCGTTGCAGATGAAATGAAAGAGAGACGGCAGATGATCGGCAGTCAGATTGCTGTGTGTGAAGGCGGCAAACTGTATATGCTGCAGCCTTTGCCCGAAGGGGTATCCGAAGAGGAAGTGGAGCAGGCTGTGAAGGCAGGAATGATTCAACTGTACGACGGTATGATGACCGATGAACCGAAAACTTGGGAAGAACGGGACGGCGAACTTTGGCTGGAGGTGGGAGAAGGTATGAGTGAAGATGGCTGGGTGCAGCTTTCCGACGGGGAATATCTTCTCTTTATGACCACCCGATTTGTAAAAGCGGAATAAGGCTCAAAATGAAACAATTTTTGTTGATTATGGGCATTGTTATCATCATAACAGGAGTTACAGCCTTATTCTTTTCCCTGCTGCAAGGATACGGCTACTATCATTTGCTGGACGGAGATGCCGATTTATACAGTAGATTGCTTCAGCGAATGATGGTGTTTTTGGTGGTTGGCATTCTTCTTGTGGTGATGGGAGTATTGTGCATCATCCTTCGCAGATAACAGGTTGTATCCTGTAAGGGGACCGGCTGCAAAGGTGCAGAGACTTTATAAGGAGGAAACAATATGGGTATTTTTGATTCATTGAAAAGAACGGCGGAATCCGCATTGAGAAAAGAGGCAACGAAAGCAATAAACAGCGCGGTAACCGGTGGGGTACAGTCGGTAGGGAAAGGACAAAACCGTAGTGAAAGCTTTACTTTTTCCCTTTTGCCCCAAACGGTGGAACAACTGCAAAGCTTGCCGGAAGCATCCTTGGATTCGGCTTTTAAAACCGCCGCCTTGGTGATGGCGGTGTTGTGCCATTACGAGAAAAACCCCGATGCTTGTTTTGAAATGTTGAATTTCTTAAAAGGGCCGGAAGATGTCAGCGGATATGAACGGCAATTTATTGGGGAACGGTTACGGGGCAAAACCTATATTCCTCGTTCCTATTTTAACGGTGCTACCCCCGAAAACAATTATCAACCCACCACGCCCTATACCATTGCCATTTATGAAAACCCTTATTCTTTTGACAATGCGAATTGGGCGGTTATGTGGGTAAAAAGCGGCGGTGCCGATGCTCCCCGTCAAATTAAATTGCGCCAAAAACCCTCTACCGGTCAATGGTTTTTAAACGATATTCAATGCCTTTCGGAAATCCGTGTGCCGGTGGAAGAAGACCCATGGGCGTAAGCGGAATGGGAGCTGATCTGTTCGACAGCGGATACTTCCGGATCATTGTCCCGGCTGGCTGGTTGGCTTTTTTCGGCATTGACAGCGAATGCAGGACAACGCAAAAAAAAGTCCATATCTTTAAGGATGCCAAACTTGAAACGGATATTTTCACTCACGCCGGCATCACGATATGCTTTTTCGACAGGCAGGATTATTATCTTTCCCCCAAGTTTATCTACGATAACGTAGAGGACATGGAAGCGTTTACCCTCGGCGCGTATACATGGAAGGGATACACCTGTACCAGTTTCGGGTATCCCTATACCATGCTGGAAGCGGAGTGTGACGGCTGTGTTTTTCAGGTGATGATTCTCATGAAAAACGGGGAACACGAAATATCACCCCATGATACCGACGTAAAAACAATTTTAGAAAGTCTTACACAAACAAATTAACAAGGAGGGATTGTCATGGCAAACCATACCTGTGCAATCTGCGGAGCAGAAGTAGGATTGCTCTCTGAACAAAAACTGGCAGACGGCAATTTTATTTGCAGAAAGGTCTGCGTTAAGAAATGCATGAAAATTTTTAACAAAGTGGAGGCAACTCTTGATTCGGTGAATTCCCATATTCAGCAGGTGGAATTCGGCACAAAAGCGTGGAATCAGATCTTCGTACCGCTGACCAAAACAAAGGTCAAGGAAGAAAAACTGAAACGGTTCGGAAAGAACGGGGAGTTGTACGTTTCTCCTTCCACGGGATTGGTGGCCATTACCGAAAACCGCTATAAGATCTTTATTTTCGGGAAATCCACCGTTGCCTGTGTTTACCGCCTTGCCGATTTGTACGGATACGATTACGAGTGTGAAGAAGTCAAGAACTCTGAGGGGAAGTACGAAACGAAGCATTATTGTATTCTGACATTCATCAACACACCCGGCATGTATCAGGTGCGTATGGAAGTCCGTAATCGGGAATTTGAAGACATGGAAAAGTATTTTAATACCCTTTTTGGGATCCAAAAGACCCTTCGCAATATGGGCAATACCTTTAAGCGGCAAATGAGTGCTGCCAAAACCATTGCGGGAGCGTTCAAAGCCGTTAAGGACGGAACCATGGATGAAACCAAAGCACAAGCCACCATGGAAGCATTGGATGCCGCACAATACGGCGACAGAACCCAATGGATTGCCAAAGCAGATGCCGTGCTGGCATCGGTGAAACAATAAATTGAGATAAGGAGGATTTTATTATGAAGAAAGTATTTGCCATTCTTTTAGCAGGGATCATGATTTTATCCCTTGTTGCTTGCGGTGACCAAAAAGCCGACACCTCAAAACCGTCCTCTTCCGGCCAAGCCAATGAAATCAAAACAACCCTGTTTACCCTCAACTATGATAACAGCGTATGGAACTATTTTGAAGAGGACATGAAAAACGAAGAGGATTACTGTTTTGTCAACCTTCAGATCCCCGACCCCGATGATTCGGAATATTATGTGATTGATGCGGAAATTGAAGTATCGCTGGATGATCCTTACGATTTCCGTGAAGACCTTGTAAATTACGGGTTTGACCAGAAAGAATACAAGGTGAACAATGCCTATGAAACCGTAAAAATCGGCGGTGTTGATCTTCTGAAATATGATGACGGTGATGAAACACTTGTTTACTTCAACCGTGTGGAAGGGGCCGGCGCAACGGTTACCATTGAGTTTGATACGGAAAATATTGCTGATAGCCGTATGGAAGAACTTATCAAAGGATTGACCTTTACCCTTGAGGACGTAGGAAATCAGGACGGCCCCTGGGAGTGGGAAGGAAAAGCGTTTTCAACCGATGACCACAGTGTTACCGCCGGCGGTTTTACAGTCAATTCAAACTTCGTTCCTTTTGAGGAATATATCTCTACCTTTGAAACCTTTAACCACGGCATTGCTGCGGTAGGGAATAGGGTATACGTTCTGGTTGACGGCCAGCTGAGAGAATATAACTACGACGGGACAAAATTATCTTTTGTAAAAGCAATAGAGCTTCCCGAAGATGACTATGAAAATATCAATGCAACCGCCGACGGTTCCCTTTGGCTCAGCGGTTCCTTGAATGATATCATTCGCCTGAAAGACGGCGCTGTAGTCAATACCTATGAGGATATCGACAATCTATGCATGCATCCCTCGGGGAAATGGGGCGTTGACTATTTTACCGAAAACCAATGTAATATTGTCACCTTCAGCGGTGATACCTACACCGCAACCCCTGTAACCTTTAAAGAAGCAGGCACAATTATGAACGTGAGTGTGGATGAAAATAACATTTACGTTTGCGCAAATGCTGCAGATGACAGCGGGCATAAGGTGTTTGTTTACAACAAAAACGGCGTGCTTCAGAAAACCCTTTGCGATGCACAGGGCGAAGGACTCGGCAGTGTGACCTTTGTAACCCAGACCGGAAACGGATATATTGCCCTTGACGGGAATATGAGGGATGTTCTTCTTTGGAAGAAGGACGGCACTTTTATTGCCGAAATCTCCGACGGTGATTTGTTCGATACCAATTATCCCTGGTTCTGTTCCTCTGCCGTGCTTTCCGACGGCAGTATTCTTACCCTTATGACCGACGAACGGGAAGATCAATCGGCAACCGAGGTACTGGTATTTCAAATCAAGGGTTTCTAAACAAGAAAAACTACGTCAACATCGAAACGAGGAATTTTTATGAAACAATGGATGGGTAAACGAATGGGCAGTTTGCTTCTTGTGTTGTGCCTGCTCATAGGGGCATTGCCTGTGGGTGTGGTTGCCGAAGAGGAACAGCCCCAAGTGGACAGTGAGGGGTATTCTCTGATTTGGTCCTACGACCAGCTGCGAACCGTGGCACAGACCGCCAAGTACCAGGTGCGGTATCGCTTGGCCACCGATATTGTTCAAACCGACAGTGAAAACAATTTGGGAATTGAAGTTGAGGATGGCGCCCACTTTTCCTTGGATTTGAACGGTCACACGCTGTCCCGCAAGACTGCGTCGCTGGATTCTGCGTTGTTCATTGTGCGATCCTGGGCAACGCTGGATATTTACGACTCCTCCCCTGAGCAAACCGGCAGCTGCATTTTCGACGTTAGCTACGCGCCGGGCACCTGCAGTGTGATTCAAAACAGCGGCGGCACCGTGACCGTGAACGGCGGTCGCTACATCATCAAAGGGGAAACTATTTCTTACTATGCTGTGGTGCTGTACGGTGAGTCGGGGGAGATTACGGTGTACGACGGCTACTTTGACGCCACCGAAGCCAAAGGCGGCACGGCAGTGGAACTGTTCCATATGGCCTATATGTACGACCTGCCCACCTGTTTGATTTACGGCGGTGAGTTCCACAGCAAAGAGAATTGTATTGATGTTGCCGCCTACGGCAACTATGCCAAGTACGGTGTGTATTTCCCCTACGTGTTTGTGATGGGGGGCGAATTTTACACCAAAGGCACCAAGTACAGTGACGGTGACTTTGAAGGTCATTTTGCCTATTGTAACAACCGTTGGGGACGGGTGATTGTGGCAAACGGCTTAGTGCCGGCAACCTCTTTGAATGCGCCCGATCAACGGTATGCCACCGGCACCACCAAACGCTTGGAAAAACTGACGGGAGAACCGGGCAACGGCTGGACCTACGCTACCGTTACCCCTTCGCCCCGTATTGTTAGCCGGCAGATGCCTTTGGAAGACCGATTGTATTCCCTGTGTTGGAAGGATTACTTAAAAACCGCAAAAGAGAATGAAAGCTACGCCTTTTGGTCCGCCTACCAAGAGAAAATCCAGGAAGAATTGGACCATATTGACGGCTTTACGGTGAATAAATACGATACCGAACCCACTGTTCTTACCCTTGAGGACCAGGGGGAAATGGAAACGGTTCGCTGGTACTTCTCCGATTCCCCCGACTCCCGTTGGTCGGAACTGGGGGATTATCGAGACAGCACCGGCCCTGTACCTCTGAACCGCCCCGATCAAGAGAGTACCTTGTATTATCGGGTGGTGGTGACCCATAAAGACGGTAGCGAATATGAGGACATTATTTACGTGCACCACCAAGAACCGGTAAAGACCATTGGCGGTAAAGCGGTGGTTCGTATGAACAGTGCCGCCTACGGCAATACGGCGCAGGCGCTGGTGCTGAATGCCCCTGCCGGGCAGGATGCCTCCACCTACACCTATGAATGGACCATCAACGGTCGGACGGTGGGAACGGAAAAACAATTTAACATTGATAAAGCCTCTTATGTTGGCCAACGCTTGAACTGCACGGTGAGAAGCACTGCTTATGAAGGGTCGTTGGTTACCCCGAATGTTACGGTGGGAAAGGGGCAAAACACCGAGTGGCCGGTTTTCCACACAGCGGAATTTGCCAACGGTTATATTGCCATTACCAATGCACAAATCGATCAGGAATATTTGTTTACCACCAAGCCCTCGGTGGATGTGTTGACCCAAGAGGATTGGGAAAAGGCTCATCAGATTAACGCCACCTCCGGTGTGGGTACTTTCAGCCTGCCCTATTTGGGGTTGGAAAGCGAGGAAGGCAAAACCATTTACGTATACACCCGCTTTGAAGAAACCGCTACCCATTTAGCCGGAGAAAAGGTGCTTTGCACACGGCTGACCCTGGCCGACGTGGTGCCCCTTACCACCCTTCGGTTTGAGGATGCGGTGAACGATACCCTGTATATTCCCTTTACGGGGGCAGGGGACACGGTGGAGATATCCTATGAGTTGGATCCCATCAACGCCAACCAATGGAACGCCTTCACCTGGCGTACCTCTTATCCGGTTTCCCTGGTGGAACCCACCGGTTCGGTGACCACTTCCAACAATACCGGCATTGTGAAGTTGAAGCTCATCACCACCGGCACCACCACCCTTACCGCTTCTTACATTACCAATACAGAACAGGTGTATAAACGGGTGAACATTGTGGTGTATGACCCCGAAAATCCCAGCGTGGGTTCGGCCAACGTACTGTATCCCATGCCCGACCAAACGGTGATGACCGATACGGTATTTCTGCCCCAAATGCCGGAGCTCTATCCCACGCCCCCTGAAGATACCGCCTTTTCCTGGACCTTTGTTCGTCGGGTGGGGTTCAGCGAAGAACGCGTTACCGACACGGATGTGGCTTCCATTGACCCTGTCACCGGCGCCATTACCGCCAAAGCGGTTGGTCAGGTGGACGTGGCTTTGATTGGGCCCGGCGGTGCAGCGGTGGATACCTTCCTCCTCACCGTGATTGAAAACGACGGCACGGTGGCGGTGGAATCGGTGCAACTGAGCCACGAAACTTTGTCTATGCAGGTGAAAGACCGTGTTACCCTTACCGCTATGGTATATCCCATCAATGCCGATGACCAAATGGTGGTGTGGGAATCCTCCGACCCGTCGGTTGCCACGGTGGATGAGAATGGTGTTGTAACTGCCCTGCGGGCAGGCACCGCACAAATTACCGCACAAGTGGGGGGCATTACCGCCACCTGCACCGTGGCGGTGGAAAAAGATATCTTCTCGGCTGCGGTGGGGTTGCTTGGTGACGTGAACGGCGACACCAAAGTGGATGCCAAGGATGCCCTGGAAGTGTTAAAAGCCGCAGTGGGCAAGGTGGAACTCACCGATGCCCAAAAATTGGTGGCAGAAGTGGATGGGCAAGAGGGCATTAATGCCAAAGATGCCCTGCAGATTCTGAAATATGCGGTAAAGAAAATAGAAAAATTCCCCATTGAGGGGTAGCAAAACCGCCCGTTTGCCCTTTGTTTTGCGGAAAGGAACGGTTATGAAGAAAATGATATGCTTGTTGCTTTTGGTGTGCATGGTTCTGTGTTTGGCGGCTTGCCAAGGGGAAACCCGACATCCGCAGGAATCAGAAAGTGCAGAATTTACCGAAAGCTCTGAAAATAACCAAGAAGAAAATTCTGAAAAAATAAAAGTGCTGACCCTGGAAAAGGCATTGCATACCAACTATGAATGGGCAGATGATTTGGAGCAGGCCCTTGTTAAGAGCGAACATTCGGTTATTACCCTGGGGCAGGAGGACGCGAAAGCCTTCCCCCAAATGGCAGAGGTACTTAGCCAAATCGCCACCATGCAGGAAAAAGCCATGCTGGAAGAATTTGATAATCTGGTCAGTTTTGCCAAAGAAGAATTGGCTTCCAACCGGAACGGCTTTGAGACCAACGTGTCAACATTGGATGTGCAGGTGCGCCGCGCAGATCAGGTTGTCATCAGTCTATTGTCCGATTCCTATTCCCATTACGGTGAAATTGAACATTACAGGGCTTTTCACGGGAGCAATTATGATCCTCAAAGCGGTAAGGAACTTTTGCTTACCGATGTGGTTAAGGAAATCAACAACCCCCTGGCTTTAGCGGTGCAAGAGGAACTAACCGATCATACGTGGACGGGGGATTTTGATTCCCAAACTGCTGTGGAAGACTATTTTGCCAACACGCCCTATGACGGCTTCAGCTGGACGGTGGATTACACCGGTGTGACCTTCTACTTTATGCCCGGAGACCTGAGTGACGACGGCGCTATGACGGCAACGGTTTCCTTTGCCAAGCATCCGGAACTGTTTTATGAAAAATATACGGCAGTTCCCGACGAGTACACGGTGGAGTTGCCGCTGGATCTTCCCTTCTTTACCCAGTTGGATCCCGACGGGGCATTGGAAGAAATTTCCCTTTCCGGCTATTATGACCAAGAACGGGGAAACTATACAAAGTATGGCATCTATACCGAAAAGGACGGTCAGTTTTACGAGGAAGACCGTTATGCCCATGACTTCCACCCCTATTTTGTTAAGGCGGCCGGCGGTAATTATTTATATTGGTTCTGTGAGGATTTTGATGAGGGAGTGCGGCAGATGCAACTGGTTGTTTTCAGTTTCAACGAAGATGGCAGTGTAACCAGATCCGGCGAGAAAAACGTTAGCCCCTCTTTTCTTGCAGACAACAAATTCATGGTGCCAACCGATCCCGTCAATTTCATTCTGGATGATGCTGACAGCGGAACGGAAAAGGTTTCCTTTTCGGTTGGTAACCACGGTATGCCAAAGATGTCTTGAAAATTTTGAAATTTGCGGTAAAGAAAACAGAAAAATTCTCTATTGAGGAAAAATAAATAGGGTTCCAAAAGGAACCAAAGAAAAATCCCCATCCAACGGAATGTTGGGTGGGGATTTGGTATACACTTTTCTTTATTCTTGGGTATGGTTTGCGCGATGATAGAGTTTGGTCATACGATTGATTTTTTGGGCAAGTTCCCGGGTGGTTTGGCCGGGGGTCATACGCCAGAGCCAATTCCCTTGGGGGGCGCCGGGGGTATTCATACGGGCGGAGTTATCCAACTCCAGGAAGTCCTGCATTTGCGCCACGAACAGGTTGGCAACACTGCTCATGCCCCCCCGGAGCAGACCCCACACGTAGCCTTCGGTATGGTTCAGCCCCAGGTATTCCACTGCCATTTGCCTGTCTTCGGGGCTGATCTTTTCCAGCCAGCCCACCAGGGTATCGTTATCGTGGGTACCTGCGTAGCACACGCAATTTGTCGTATAGGCGTGGGGCAGGTAATTACTGGAATCCCGGGAGTCGAAGGCAAATTCCAGCACCTTCATGCCGGGAAATTTCGAATCTTTCAGCAGTTGCACCACTTCGGGTGAGGGATAGCCCAGATCTTCGGCAATAAACCGGATATGGGGGAACTGTTTTTTCAGCTCACCTACCAGGGACATACCGGGGCCTTTCACCCAATGGCCGTTAATGGCGGTTTTTTCCCCATAGGGCACAGCCCAATAACTTTCGAAGCCACGGAAATGGTCGATACGGATGACGTCATAAATTTTGGAGGCACCTGCAATGCGGTTTGTCCACCACTGGTAGTTGTCCTGTTTCATGGCGTCGTAATCGTACAGGGGGTTGCCCCACAGTTGCCCTTGGGCGGTGAAATAGTCGGGGGGGACCCCTGCCACTTCCCGGGGGATACCGTGGTCATCCAACAGAAAACTTTCGGGGGATGCCCACACGTCCACCGAATCCAGCGCCACGTAGATGGGAATATCCCCAATGATGCCGATTCCTTTTTCATGGGCATAGGCTCGAAAATCCTTCCATTGCTCAAAGAAAAGATACTGGATATAGGTGAAAAATCGGATATCCTCTTGCAATTCTTCCCGATATTTTGCAAGGGCATCGGGTTTTCGCAGGCGGACAGATTCATCCTCCCATTCCAGCCAGGAGCGCATACCGAAATGGTTTTTCAGCGCCATAAACAGGGCGTAATCGGGCAACCAATGGGCATTTTCTTTTTCAAACTCTGCCACCTTCCCAGCATCCCGTTCCCATCCCCGGGCGGTTGCTTTGCGAAGCAGAGGGAAACGGTTTTCATACAAGGCGCCGTAGTCCACGGTTTGGGGGTCATTGCCCCAAAACAGCTGGTGGATTTCCTCTTGGGTAATCAGTCCCTCCTCTTTTAACAGATCCAGGTCAATGAGGTAGGGGTTGCCTGCAAAGGTGGATAAGCTTTGGTAGGGGGAATCCCCATAACCGGTGGGACCCACCGGGAGAATTTGCCAATAGGTTTGCCCGGAATCATGGAGGAAGTCCACAAAGTTTCGTGCTTCTTTCCCCAAGGTGCCGATGCCATAAGGAGAGGGCAAGGAGAATAAGGGCATTAAAATGCCACTACTGCGGTTCATGGTATTATCCTTTAACTGCACCTGCCGCTACCCCCTTGATGATATACTTCTGGCAAACCAGATAGAAAATGATAACGGGTATAATACTCAGGAGAATCAGCGCCATGGTTGCGCCCAGATCCACCGTGCCGTAACTGCCTTTTAAATACTGGATATGGATGGGGATGGTACGGTATTTGTTGATGTCCAGCACCAGTACGGGCAGGAGGTAGTCGTTCCATACCCACATGATCTCCAGGATCCCAACCGACACCATGGTGGGGGAGAGCATGGGCATAACCACACGGAAATAGGTGCGGACAGGACCGCAACCGTCCATAGATGCCGCTTCTTCAATTTCAATGGGAATGGATTTCACAAAGCCTGTAAACATAAAGATGGCAAGCCCTGCCCCGAATCCCAGGTATACCACGGGGATGGTCCAGGGGGAGTTCAGGCTGAGTTTGTCAGCCGTTTTGGACAGGGGGAACATAACCATCTGGAAGGGCACCACCATGGAGAATACACACAGGTAGTACACCACTTTACAAAAAAACGAGTTCCGACGGGCAATATACCATGCCGCCATGGAGGTGAACAGCAAGATCAGTCCTGTGGACAGGATGGTGATGATCACGCTGTAGAGCACACTGTTAAAGAAGGGGTAGTTGCCGAAGGTCATACCCTTGATGAAGTTGGCAAAGCCTGCAAAACTTTCGGAATTGGGCAGATCAAAGGTATTGGTTTTTACAAAGGTATTGAGCTTAAAGGAGTTTAACACCACTGCCAGCACAGGCAGGATATACACTACGCTGATGGCGGTGAAAAACACCGTAAGGGCGGTTTTACCACGGGTGTTTCCATTCAGTTTCTTGGTACTCATTGTTGCACCTCCCGTTTGCGTGTGATGGCAAGTTGCATCAGTCCCAGACCTGCCACCAACAGGAAGAACACCACGGCTTTTGCCTGGGCGACCCCTTGGGCGCCTGCGCTTTGACCGTAGAAGGTGTTATAAATGTTCAGTGCCAGCATTTCGGTGGTTTTGATCACCGTACCGCCTTCCTGGATGATATAGGGTTGGCCGGCGGTTAAGGCTAAGTTCTGGTCGAACAATTTAAAGCCGTTGGTGAGAGATAAGAAGGTACAAATGGTGATGGAGGGCATTACGTTGGGGATAATGACCCGGAACAGGGTCTGCCGTCCTTTGGCGCCGTCGATCTTGGCGGCTTCCAGCATATCTTCCGACACGGCTTGCAAGCCTGCGATATAAATGATCATCATATAGCCGATCTGTTGCCAGCACAGCAAAATGATCAGCCCCCAGAATCCCCAAGTGGATTCCAGAAGAATGGAGGTATCGAATTTGGACAAAATGCCGTCGAAAATCATGGACCAGATATAGCCCAGCACAATGCCCCCGATAAGGTTGGGCATAAAGAACACGGTGCGGAACAGGTTGGAGCCTTTAATGCCTTGGGTTAAGGCATAGGCAACAGCAAAGGCCAACACGTTGATGAGCACCAGGCTGACGATGGCAAACAGGGCAGTGTACCAGAAAGAATGGAGGAAACTTTCATCCTGAAACACTTCCAGATAGTTTTTGAATCCCACGAATTTGGTGTTGGATATCAGTCGGAATTCACAAAAAGAAAGATAAATACCCTGAATAAAGGGCCACACGAAACCGATGATGAAAGCCAGGGTGACCGGCCCTAAAAAGAACCAGCCCCATTTCCCCAAGGGTTTGCGCAGGGTACTGGCGTTTGTGAGTTTCTTCTTTTTCAAAATGTCATCTCCTTTGACATAAGGGTGAAGGAAAATAAGGAAGCGGGGAAGGCGAATCACTCGCCCGCCCCGCCTGCGTTATTCAAAGAATAATGATTTCTTGATACTTATTTGTTCGCTTCTTTGTATTGAACAGCCCAGCCGTCAACAAAAGCGGTTTCCACTTTATCCCAGTTGGCGTCGGTTTGGTCGGCATTGTAGGTATTCAAAGCGGATACCAATGCTTTCCGATATTCGTCAACGTTGGGTTGATAGTTGGTAGCCCAATCCATTACGTAGCAACCGTCAGCGGTGTATTTGGCAGCAGCAGCCAGGAAACCGTTGGTGGATTCGGCCGCTTTTGTCCCGGGCATAACACCGAAGGTGTCAACCAATTTGCGGGAAGCTTCGGGGTCGGTTACGCACCATACCATGAAGTCCATGGTGGCTTGTTGGTCGGCTTCGGAAGCTTTGGAGTTGATGGCCCAGCAGTTTTCAGTACCGCAGTTGAGCCCTGCTTTTTCTTCCCCTGCAACACCGCAGTAGTAGGGGATCATGGTGGCGTTGGGAACGGTTTCGGCGATGCCCGAATATTCCCAAGAACCGTTTACAAAGAAAGCGGCTTTGCCGGTTTTGAATTCGTTCCCGGCATCGTGACCGCCGGTTGCCAAGGTGTTGGGGGCAACGGTGGAGTTGTTGATGCACAGGTCATACAGGTTTTTGAAGTTATCCATGTAAGTACCTTTGATGCTTTCGGGGCATTCTTTCCAGCCGCCTGCATCTCTGGATTCATAGTAGTATTCTAAGTTCGCCATGTGGCCGGTGAAACGCCAGGAAGAAGAATCGTCCATGTCGGAAGCGCTGAAGGCGTCAAAGCCCAGTTCTGCGGCACGGGAGTGGATGCTTTCGGCAACTTTTTTCAGACCGTCAAAGTTTTTGATGTCGTCCATGGTAAAGCCGGCTTTTTGGATCAAGTCGGGATTTACGATGATGCCGTAACATTCATAGCAATAACCAATGGAAACCAGGTTACCGGCGTCGTCATACAAATTGTAAGCGTCGGTATTCAGTTCCTTGGCAATGGCAGTGTCTTTCAGATTTACAGCGTAGTCTTTCCAGTCTTTCACTGCGTTTTGGTTACCGATTACGAACAAGGTGGGAGCTTCGGTTTTGTCCATTTCGGCAAGCAGGGTTTGGTTGTAAGTACCGGAAGCGGCGGTAACAACTTTTACTTCAACGCCGGTTTCTTCGGTATACATTTTGGCAACTTCTTGCAGAACTTCGTCGGATTCGGGTTTAAAGTTCAACCAGTAAACCGAACCTTTTTCTGAGCCGCCGCAACCTGCGAACAGGCCGATACACAGAACCAGAACCAAAATAAGGGATAGTGCTCTTTTCATGATTTTGTCCTCCTTTAATTCTCGCACCGGTGTGCGATATAATAAATAATACTATTTCCACGCCCCTGGGCGTAAAAAACGGGAAAAATAATTTTTCCACATGATTATTAAACACCATTTTTGTGCAAATGTCAATAGATTTTTCAATATTTTAGTTATATTTTATATACAATGTTAGGAAAATATATGTAATTCTACCAAAGAATAGAAGTCGAAACCAAGGGGAACGGGGGAGAACCCTTTGTCAAAAAGGGGGTGGTTTTTCAGGATAACAAGGGAAATGAGGGGGATTTCCCGGAGGTCTACATATGAATATTTTGGATCAAAAAGAAAGGGGCTGTAAAAACGGAAGTTTTTTACAGCCTCTTTTGTATTATGAACCTTTAAAATTTTCCGCCGCCGCCACCGTGGCTTCTGCCGGAGGAGGAACGGTGGGTGGAGGAGCCGTTATTCTGGGGTTTGGCGGTACGGGTGACCCGGGAGAACAAAAACAGGTCGGTGGCGTGGGTGATATTCATGCTACCCTGTTTCACATACTGGGTGGCGGTGGGTTGGAACCGCACCGATTTCAGTTTGTTTTTCATAACGCCCGTGGCAATCAGCGCCACCACCAGCCCGATGATCAGGGAGAGGCAAAGCAGGAGCAGGAGGGGAAAGTCCCCTTTGGGCAGGTTGCCCACGTCGTAGGGATCGCCTGTTTGCGCCTGGGTGATAAACTCATCGCACAGGGTGGCATAGGTGGTAAAGGCTTTGTAAAAATCGCCACTGCTTAAATGGGGGACAAACCGGTCGGACATAAAGTCCAGTCCTGCGTCGGTGACGGCGGAAATGCCGTAGCCTGTGGTGGAAACGTACCAGTCGGAGTCTTCCATACTAATCAGCAACAGCACCCCGTCGGGGGCATAGCCGTTGTAATCGTAAAAATCGTCGGCATACACCATGGGGGAGTCCCCGTTGGTGGAGTCGGTGGTGACCACCACGATATCCATTTGTTGGCGATTGCTGATTTCTTCCAGGGTTGCCAACAGGTCGGCTTGTTCCCCCGGGGACAGCAGTTGGGCATCGTCCACCAGCAAGGGGGTGTCACTCCAGCCCAGGGCGGTGACCGATAGGGTAAAACAAAGGGTGAGGGCCATTAAAAATAACAATACTTTTTTCATGGTATTCTCCTCCTTACAGCCACCAGATCAGGGTGGAGATTCCGAAGGCCACAGCGCTGACAACGGCGGTTAATCCCCACAGCCATTTATGGTATGCCTTTTTGTCCAGGGGCAGGTCCCCCACCAATTTGCCTGTTTGGCCGTTCATGGCAAAGGTGTAGGTTTGCCCTTTCCAGGTGGTATTGAGAAGCCACACGGGAAGCAGGGCATATTTGGCTTTGCCGTTTTGCAAACGAATGGAGGAGGCTTCGGGCAGGATGGTGGTATACCCTTGCACCGTGGCGGCAAAGGCATCTTCGGTACTGCGTTTGATGCGGTCATTGGCACGGTGGATGCTTTGTTGGGCATCCACGTCGTATTTATCCGCCAGGTATCCTGCCAGGTAGGCGGTTTGGAAGTCCACCGCCCGGGAATAATCAAAGGGCTCAATGGATTCCATAATATCATCCGGCATTTTGGTACTGCCGTCCACCGGCACCTGTTCAAAGCCCAGGTTGCCCCCACGGACCACCGAAAAATGGGAGGTTTCGGTGTAATCGAATCGGGCGTCGCTCCAATGGCGGACTCGGGTGGCACGATAGCGGATGTTGGCATCGGCATGGGCATCAAACAGCCAGAAGGGGACGTATACCCCTTGGATCTTGTCAATGTGATTTTCATTGCCGAAGGATTTGGGTAACAGCCGTTTGCCTTGATAATGTTGTTTCAGGGCGGCTTTGGCGGCGTTTTTATCCAGCTGAAAGGGGAGAACGTAGTCGGGGCGCAGGGTGCCTGCAAATTGTTCCATCATGACCACCGCATTGCCACAGAAGGGACAGGCAGTTGCCCCGGTGGTGGCATCGGCAATAATTTCACCCCCACAGGAATGGCAAACGTACGAGCGAAGGGTATCGGTTTCGGCTTCTTCCCAGGAAGAACCTGCTTTGGTTTCCCAGGACATATCTTCCGCCGGTTGATTTTCCAGTTCCCTGTCATATTCTGCCAGGGTCTCCACTTCAAATTCCGTATCGCAATAGGGGCATTTCATTTTTTGCAGGGCACTGTCAAAGGCGATGGCGCCTCCGCAACAAGGACATTTATACTCTTGCAGAATGGACATGAGATTCCCTCCTATTTGACGTCGTTTTGGTCAAAGGCGTCCCCACATTCGGGGCAGAATTTGGGCGGATTTTTGGGGTCGGCAGGTTGCCAACCGCATTTGTCGCATTGATACAGGGGGGCGTCGGCGGGCTTTTTGGCACCGCATTCGGGGCAGAATTTACCCTTGTTTACCGCTCCGCAGGAACAGGTCCACCCTTGGGCGACGGGTTTTTTGGTACCGCACTCAGGGCAGAAGTTGCCTTGAACGGTGGCACCGCAAGAACAGGTCCAACGATCCACGGGAGAGGGAGCGGGTTGTTGTTGTTGTTGCTGTTGCTGTTGCTGACCCATGGCAAAGAGGTTCTGGGCATTGACCCCCCCTGCCTGGGATGCCATACCCATGGCCATAAAGCCGGTCATTGCTCCGGTTTCGTTAGCGGCGGCGGCTTTCATGGCATCTGCCTGGGCACCAACCAGGGTGGCGGCTGCCATGGTGGGATCCCGCATAATGGCGGTGCGTTGGGCTTGCTTGATCATGTCGGCATCTTCCTCCGGCAAGGTCACCGAGCCCAAAGCGATGCTGACCACCGTTAACCCGCGAAGTTCATTCCATTTTGCCGAAAGGGCGGTGTCCATGGCTTCTTCCAGCTGGGTTGTGTGGGTAATAATTTCATTGGGGCGAAGTTCCAGCGCCGAAAGGTTGCCCAAAGCGGGTTGCAATGCGCTGATAAACTCGGTTTTCAGTTGGCTTTCCAACTGGTCCCGTGTGTAATCCTGTTCCACGTTGCCACACACGTTGGTGTAGAACAGCAAGGGGTTGGCGATTTTGTAGGAATATACCCCCGAGCAACGAAGGGAAACGTCGATATCCAGCCCGATCTTGGAGTCCACCACACGGAAGGGGACGGGGTTGGGGGTGCCGAATTTATTGTCCAAGAGTTCTTTGGTGTTGAAGTAATACACCCGTTGGTCTTTCCCGGTATCGCCACCGTAGGTGAACCGTTTACCAATGGCTTTGAAGGTATCCACAATGCTTTGCCCCAATTTTCCTGCGAAAATGGAGGGCTCGGTGGAGGTATCGTAGGTATACTCTCCGGGTTCGGCACAAACTTCCACCACTTTCCCTTGCTCCACGATCATCATGCACTGACCGTCTGCCACTGCGATGCCCGAGCCGTTGGAAATGATATTGTCACTGCCTTTGGTGTTGGAGGAGCGACCGCTGACTTGTTTTTGCCCTTTGGTCACCAACACTTCTTTTGCCATGGCATCGCAATAGAAAAATTCTTTCCATTGATCAGCCAATACGCCGCCAAGGGCGCCAATTCCTGCTTTGATAAGACCCATAACTCAAAACTCCTTTTCATAGGTTACCTTGGTTAGCCAGACCATGGGCCGGCTAAATACAATTCTATTATACAATATCTGCGGGGAATGTGCAATGGGGTTGCTTTCATTTCTTTTCTTTTGGAATGAGAAAAACCACCTGACGAAATGTTGTCAAGTGGCTTTGGTTGTGATTATTCCCGTCCGAACAAATAATTCAGAGATACGTTTAATACTTGGGAAAGGGCGTCCAGCTCAATGTCGGTGACGGTGCGTTCCCCGGTTTCAATGCGGGACAAAGACCCCCGACAAATATAAACCGCCCCCATGAAACGAAATGACCATATCTTGGTTGCGGTACGTCGAAGGCAGAAAAAAACAAATCAATGGTCATTCCCATGTTCCTGCGGTATTATCCTTGCCTGATCATTTTCCCACGCAAAATTGGTGGAATACCCCGTCTGCTACTTCCTCTGTAACCCGTTTCCCGCTGAGTTCAAACAAGGCTTCCAGGCAACCGTCCAGGCTCACCGACACCGCGTCCAGGGTCAGTCCCATTTGGATGGCGTCCATACATTCCTGCAGGGCGGTTTTGGCCCGGATGGCGCAATCGAACTGGCGGGTATTACACAGCACACCTTCGGTGCCGTCGAAGTCGCTCATGGCGAACAGGCGGGCGATGGCGTTGATCAGGTCTTCTCTGCCCGATTCCTCTTTTGCCGACAGGGTTACGGTATACTCAAAGGCAGATTGGATCTCTGCCACCTGTGTTTGATTGGGCAGGTCACTTTTATTGAGAATGGCGATGGCTTTGCGGTCCCGGCACAGGGTGATGAGTTCCCGATCCTGGTTATTCAAGGGGCGGGAAGTGTCAAAGACGGCGAAGATCAGGGAGGCGGTTTCCAGACTTTCTTTGGCGCGCTGTACCCCGAATTGCTCCACTGTGTCGGCGGTATCCCGTATGCCTGCGGTATCCGACAGGTGCAGGAGGTAATCCCCCAGGAGGATCTCCTGGGAAACCACGTCCCGGGTGGTGCCGGGAATGGGGGTGACGATGGAACAATCGTCACCGCACAGGTAATTCATCAGGGTGGATTTCCCCACGTTGGGGCACCCCACGATGACCGTTTCCATGCCTTCCCGCAAAATACGACCGCTTTCGAAATGGTTGATGAGGTGGGTCAGGGTTTCCATGGCGGGGGTCAGGCGGGCAAGCAGGGCGTCGCTGTCCACTTGGGGGATCTCTTCCTCGGGGAAGTCAGCCCAGGCGCCCAGCCAGGCGGCAATATCGGTGAGTTCGGTTTCGCAAGCCGAGAGTTTTTTTGCCAGGGCGCCCCCGCGGGCGGCCACCGCGGCCCGGGCGGCTTCTTTGCCCTTGGCGCCAATGATATCCATCACCGCTTCGGCTTGGGTCAGGGTCATTTTGCCGTTGGTGAAAGCCCGACGGGTAAATTCCCCGGGCCCGGCAAGGCGAGCCCCTGCCAGAAGCACCAAAGACAGGGTTTCTTTCATCACCGCGATGCCTCCGTGGCAGGAAAGTTCCACCACGTCTTCCCCGGTATAACTTTTGGGAGCGGCAAATTTTAAGGCGATGCCTTCATCCACCACACCGTCGGGTCCCACGATATGGCCGTACAGGGCGCAGTAGCCCGAAAGATTTCGGATGGTTTCACCGTTTACCGACCGAAAAACACGGTCGGCAACCGAACAGGCTTCTTCCCCTGAAATACGGATGATGCCGATCCCCCCGGGGGCGGTGGCGGTGGAAATGGCGGCGATGGTTTGTTCCATATTTATACTCCTCGAATGGTTTTACTGATACGCAGGACTCGTAAAATAACCGGGCTGAGCACAATGTTAATGAGCAATTCAAAAACAAAGTTTAAGCCCACCAGCCCCAAAAACATATAGGTCAGGGCGTTGCCGCCGAAGTCGGCTTGTGCCCACACCTGCATGGTGTCGTAGAAAAAGACACGGCACCCCAACAAAAAGACCCCTGTGTTCACCACGGGGCATACCAGGGCGGCAACCATGGTGCCCAGGTAGACGTTGCATTTTGCCAACAGTTCATACACAAGCCCTGCCAAAAATCCGCAGGCGGTGCCTTTGGCAAGAACGGTGATGATGGTTCCCGGGGCGCTGATGGCGTAAAATACCGCCGCGTCTCCGCTGACCAACACCGCTACCCCGAAAATGAACCCTAACCAGGCGCCCATGTACTTTCCGCATAAGGCGGCACCCAATACAATGGGAATTAACACCAGGGACACCGAAAAGGTTCCGAAGCGGATGACCGAGCCAACCAACTGCAGGACAAAAACCAGGGCAGTGAGAATGGCGCCGTAGGTGAGAATCACCGTTGGCTGTTGTTTTTGTTTGTTTTTCATTTTTATATCCTCCTTGCTGCTGCTCTTACTACTCATAAAGAGGTTGGGATGCAACGCAAAATTTAGAGAGATTAGGGGTGTGTTTGCTTGGCAAACCCGAGATATTTTTGTTGCACAAAAATGTTGTGGTGTGACGCGGGTCGCGTCACAATAAATATGAATGGTTGCATTGCCGTTGGAATTAATAGATGAAAGAGGGGAGGTTACAATCCCTCCGTCACGGCTACGCCGTGCCACCTCCCTTTGCACAAGGGAGGCGTGTGGGCGTAGTTCATGCAACACAGCAATTAGCAATGTGGCACGTGGGTGCCACACCTTAACATTTTGCGTTAGCAAAATATATCACATTCCCGTAGGGAATATATCACCGCGAAGCCTTTGCCTTGGGCAGAAGGATCTTGGGTTCCTTGGCGGGGCGGTAGAGGACGAAGCGGTAGCCGATGACCTGCACCACTTCGGCACCCACTTTGGAGGCGATTTCGTTGGCGGCTTCTCTGGCGGAAAGGGGGCTGGTTTCCAGCACCCGCAATTTAATGAGTTCCCGCACTGCCAAGGTTTCGTCCACCTGGCGGATGAGCTGTTCCCCAATGCCGTTGTGGCCCACTTGGAAAATGGTTTCTAAACTGTTTGCCATGCCTCGTAAAAAGGCTCGTTGTTTACTGGTCATACTTTTATTTCTCCTTGATGATTGCTTGTAATGCCCGGGTACTGCTTTCCCCGTCGTTATAGGTGTTGAATTTTTCGTTAAATGCCCGATAGGCTTCATGATATTCAAAATTTTCTGCCAGATCCAGAATGGCATTACATACTTCCTCATTGGTATACACAATGGGGCCGGGCAGGGTGGACACGTCAAAATAGAAGTCCCGCAGGGCGCCTTTATACAATTCGTAATCGTACATAAAGAACAGCATGGGACGGTTCAGGTTGGCGTAATCGAAAAAGACGCTGGAATAGTCGGTCATGAGCATATCGCTGACGATATACAATTCGTTGATGTCGTCATAACGGGAAACGTCGATGATAAATCCTTCATATTTGGACAAATCGAACTTGTCCACCACGAAATAGTGGGTGCGGAATAAGATCACGTAGTCCTTGCCCAGTTTTTCCTGAAGAAGGTCCAGGTCAATGCCCAGGTCATAGTGGAAGCCTTTGCCCCGTTCGTAGTTGTTATCCCGAAAGGTGGGGGCGTACAGCAGAACCTTTTTATGGGCGGGAATGTTCAGGGCTTCTTTCACCCGGGCAACGTCGTCGGGGGTGTAGGTAAACAAAAAGTCGTTTCGGGGGTATCCGCAGGGGATGAATTTTTCGGCAGGCTGGCGGTATGCCGAGCCGATCTTTTCGGTATAAAATTCCGAGGGGGACAGGAAGGCGGTGATCTTTTCCCCTTGGGACAGATATTGCCCGTGAATTTCCTTTAATTTCTGGGCTTTGTTTTCCGAGCGGGTCAGGTCACACCCCAGACGTTTCAAGGGGGTACCGTGCCAGGTTTGAATGAAAGACTGGTTCTCCCCGGGGGTGACGTAGGGGAGCATGGTGGAATTGGTGACCCAATATTTGGCGGTTGCCAGGGTACGCAGATAGGCTTTGGTGCCGTATTTCACCAGTTTGGTGTTGGGATTTTGTTTCAGGTGGGCGTGGTTTTTGGGGTTGCGCAAGGACCAGACAAAGGTATAGTCGGCATAGTCGGGGTTATTTACCGCCGCCAGATACATGGCTTTGGGACTGCACGCCACCAACCGCCCCTGGAAGGACTCGAAGAAAATGGTTTTTTCCTGCAAGGGCAATTCCTTTTGGAATTTTTTAAAGGTCATTTTCCGCTTGGCAAACAGGGCTTTGCGGTAAACTTTGTTCAGCAGTTTATTTTTTTGCAAACTTTTTTTCAGTTTGTTTTTCAGTTTTTTCATGATTTGGTTCTCCCTTAAGGTGATGTGAAATCAAAAAATAGCATTTGTATGCTATTGGTACAAACCTTGTCATTTTACATCATATCATAGATTTGGTTCGGTTGCAATGGGAATTTTAAGAGAACATGGATGGAATCCCGGTTATTTCACCAAGGAAAAACACCAATTCTTTCGGGAATTGGTGTTTTTAGTTGACAAAACCATTTGAAGCCTGTATAATAAGAGTGTAAGGTATCAACCGATAGACGGTTGACCCTGATTAAGAGTTGAAATAATCGCCCCTTTAGCAGAGTCGGGCGGTTATTTCTTTTTTATTGCCAAAATGGTGTAAAACATAACAATGAGAATAATCGTTATGTACTCCATAGACAACACCCCCTTTCCGGGGGTAAGAGACCCCCATGAAGTTGGGGGGTCAACCGCCTACCGTGTATGGCTGATACCTTACGGGAATCAATATATCATATTGTGTGGAAAAATGCAACATGATTTGATAACACAAAAACCGCCATCCTCCAATGCAGAGGGTGGCGGTTGGTTTTTGTTCTCGGGAGAGGCTTTCGAGAATAGTGCAGGATGCCCTTTTCTTTGGTACGTTAGGCGTATATCCATACGTCGAGTACCGAAAAAAGGGCAAATGGGTGCAAGAATGGGGCAATCTCGAGGATTGCCCCATTCTGGTTTGTCATATCATATCGGAGAAGGATTCCGTCCTTTTATGAAATTGTTTTACGATTTTGCACCCATGTTCCTGTGCTGTTATCGTAAGCCTCCTATTTACGTTTTTTGAGGAAGGGAATAGCCCCTGCGCTGATTGCCAACATGGCCATGGCAACGCCCATTGCCGAAGTGTCGGCGGTTTTGGGATTTTCCACGGGAGTTTTGGCAGGTTCTTTTTCGGGTTCTTCTTGGGGTTCTTCTTGGGGTTGGTCTTCAGGTTGTTGTTCCTCTACGGGTTCTTGGGGCGGGTTGGCTTGGCCGTCGTCCTCGCCCATTTGAGGGCCGTCCTCGGGAAGGTCGGTGGGGGTTTCTTGGGTGTCGCCCTCTTGGTTGCTGTCGTTATCGGAAGTATCGTCTTCCCCTTGGTTGGGGTCTTGGGGTTCGGT
>JAZNWL010000069.1:0-5947 GCA_045593325.1 Acutalibacteraceae bacterium
GCTGGTGGCGGCGATCACCCCTGCCATTTGCCCTAAAATAGCAATACAGGCAACAACACCGGGTACGCGGTATTTGGCAATCATAAGAATACAAATCAAAGCAAAAGCAATGACCCCTGCCAGAAGCATAACGTCCAGGGATTTTTCACCCATGGTGGGATTGATGACCCGAATGGTATCATCAATAGCCAGGGCAAAGGGTAACGACCCTGCATTGATTTTTTCAGCCAGGTCGGTGGCATCTTCGGCGGTTTCCATACCGGTAATCATGGCTTCCCCATCGGTAATGGCATTTTGTACCGTAGGAGCGGACAACATGGTGTCATCCAACCAGATGGAAATGGTACCGTTAATGTTTTCGGCGGTGGCGGTAGCAAATTTCTTGGTACCTTCAGCCGTCAATTTCAAATTAACAATATATCCTTCGTAGGTGGAACCGGTGCTGGCATTATCAACGTAACCTGCTTCGGCACTTTCCACGTCTGCCGCACCTTGCAATAACACTTCCCCGGAAGCGTCACTGCCCAAACGGAAGGTAACCATAGCGGTTTCCCCCAATTCCTTAACGGCGGCAACAGGGTCATAGTTGGTTTCTTCCGACTGCCAGGGGAACCGAACAATAATTTGTTTATTGTCGTTATCGGTGTAAACCTCACTGTCGGTGATGTTTTCATTCACCAAGCGGGTTTTGATAATATTTTCCGCATTGGCCATATCGTCTGATGTAATGGCATCAAATTCCTCTTGGGTTACATCCGGGGTAAAAATGGCTTCTACGCCCCCTTGAATGTCAATCCCCCAACGGATATCTCCCGCCCCTTTGACATAGATCTTCTCGGTATCACCGTAATAATCGTTCACGCCGAAGAAGGCGAGATAGGCGAACACGAAGATCAGAAGGGCAACCACAATAAATGTGGATTTTCCTGAACGCTTCATTGGCATTCCCTCCATAATAAGTATATATACAAGAATTGCATATTAACATGAATCATTATAGTACAAGCAGGAGGAAAAGTCAATAAAAAAGCCTGTCTTTCCAAGGGAAAAGACAGGCTTTTGCTTTTTTACATTAACAATGCTTGCGCTAAGGCGAAATAAATCACCAAACTTATGGCGTCCACAATGGTGGTAATCATCGGACCCGCCATCAAAGCCGGGTCAAGGCCCACCAGTTTTACGGCAATGGGCAAGGTACAACCAATCACCTTGGCAACCACCACGGTGCAAAGCATGGCGGTACAAACTGCGATAATGGTGGAAACCCCGTCCACCGGTTGCATTCCAATTACATTGAGAATCCACATACGTCCGTAATTTGCCAAAGCCAACACACCGCCGCAAATAAGCGACACCCAAAGTTCTTTAAACAATATTTTGAAATAATCTTTTACTTCGATCTCACCCAAGGCAAGACCACGGATAATCAGGGTGGAGGTCTGGTTGCCGGCATTCCCCCCGGTACCCATAAGCATGGGAATACAAGCAGTAAGGCCGGTAAACAACGCCAAAGAATCTTCAAAGCCGGTA
Organism: Acutalibacteraceae bacterium; assembly: GCA_045593325.1. Taxonomy (GTDB): domain Bacteria; phylum Bacillota; class Clostridia; order Oscillospirales; family Acutalibacteraceae; genus UMGS1484. The sequence goes on from JAZNWL010000069.1 coordinate 1,531, forward strand.
ATGATCTGGGCGGTAAAGGTGGAGGTGATCATCAAAATCAGCAACCACAAAATACGGCTTTTGGCGTGGGTAAATATCCCTGTTTTTAAATAGGTTTCTTCCGAAGGGGTCATCAAAGCCATTTTTTCAAAGTCTTCGGTGTTTTCCTCTTCAATAATGTCAACGATATCGTCAATGGTAATAATACCTACCAAGCGGTTTTCGGTGTCCACCACAGGCACGCTCAACATATCGTATTTCCGCGCCATGTCAGCAACCGTTTCCTGGTCTTCATGGGTAGTAACCGAAATCACCTGTTGGTCGTCTGCCATGATTTCGGAAACTAAAGTTTCTTCCCCTGCCAGCAACAGTTGACGCAAAGGAAGCACCCCCACCAGATGGCGGGAATCATCAATAACGTAGCAGGTGTAAATGGTTTCCTTGTCCACCCCGGTGCGGCGGATATGGTTAATGGCTTGTTTCACCGTGTAGTTGGTGTGAAACTCCACCATTTCATTGGTCATGGCACTCCCTGCGGAATTTTCGGGGTATTTTAAAAACTGGTTAATAATCTGCCGGGTTTCCGGCTTGGCATTGGCAAGCACACGGCGAACCACCCCCGCAGGAACTTCTTCCAGGAAGTCTACTGCGTCGTCCACGTACAGTTCTTCCACCAGGAAAGACAGTTCTTCGTTGGTAATAGACTCCACGATTTTTGCCTGATTGTCATTTTCCAGATAGGCGAAAACCTCTGCCGCCAATTCCTTGGGCAAAATGCGAAACACCAAAAGCAACTTGTTTTGGTCGATTTCTTCCATAAATTCCGCAATGTCCACAACGTTCAGTTCCGTAAGCTGTTCCCGCAATTCTTTAATGCGGTTTTCTTCCAGCAGGGGGAACAATTCTTCAAAAAAAATCCCTTCCATCATAACACCTCATTTTCAACTCCAAAGCAAGGCATTATAAGGAAAGGTTCCGGTTTTTTATTCCGATATTTTCATACCGTGAGCCTTTTCTTGTAATACCTTCATTGTGGTTTTCATACTATTTCTTCTCTTACAACTATCTCCACTGTCCATACCGAAAAAACTCACCTCTTTGAAAACAAGATATTTTTATGATATCCCTTTCCCTGCTTTTTGTCAATAAAATATTTGCAATTTTCCTGCAGATAGAGTATGATAAAAACGATATCCTTACAAGGAGGTGCGGGAATGAACGTGCAACAACAAATGGATGCCTTTTTGCCAACCCAGACAGGAAAAAAAACCTTGCTTCTTCACAGTTGTTGCGGACCTTGTTCTTCCTACGTTCTGGAATATCTTTCCCGCTATTTCACCATAACGGTGTTGTTTTATAACCCCTGTATTCATCCCAAAGAGGAATTTGAACACCGACTGCAGGAACAAAAGCGAATCATACAGGAAGGAACCTATCCCAACCCCGTCACCCTTCTGGTTCCCCCTTATGAACCCGAAACCTTTTTTAAGAAGGTGAAAGGGCTGGAAGATTGCCCCGAAGGGGGCCAGCGTTGCTCCCTTTGTTTTGAACAACGGCTTTCCTTTACTGCTGACACCGCCCGGCAACAAAACTTTGATTATTTCGCCACCACCTTGACGGTAAGCCCTCATAAAAACGCCCCGTTGATCAACCAGATCGGGGAAGCGGTTGCCACCCAACGTGCCATGTATCTTCCTTCGGATTTCAAAAAGAAAAACGGATACAAACGTTCCCTGGAACTTTCCAAACAATACAATCTGTACCGCCAAAATTACTGTGGCTGTATCTTCTCCAAAAGGGAGGCTGAATAATATGCAAAAGGCATTGCTCATTATTAACCCCAAAGCGGGAAAAATGAAATTGCAAAGCAAACTCTTTGACATTGTAGACATTCTTTCCCAAAAATATACCGTTACCGTTTGCCCCACCAAAGGAAGAAATCATGCCATGGAATTGGCAAAACAGGCAGAAGAACAGGGGTATGACCTGGTGGTTTGCGCCGGAGGGGACGGCACCTTGAACGAAACCGTTTGCGGTATGCTGGACGCCCAGTCTACCTTGCCCTTGGGATACATTCCCGCGGGCAGTACCAATGATTTCGCCGCGGGGTTGGGTCTGCCCAAACAACCCACCAAAGCCGCCCAAGCCATTGTGGAAGGCTCCCTTCACCCCCAGGATATCGGGCTGTTTAACGAGGAACGGCGATTTACCTATATTGCCTCCTTCGGTGCTTTTACCGAAACCTCCTATGCCACCAACCAAAACCTGAAAAACTTATTGGGACACTTGGCTTACGTCTTGGAAGGAGCAAAGTCCATTACCAAAATCAAAGGGATTCCCATGGAAATTCACTATGACCGGGAATGTATGGAAGGGGAATTTATCTTCGGTGCCGTTGCCAATGCCATTTCCATTGGCGGGGTGTTGCGTTTGAAGGATGATTATTTAAACTTCCACGACGGTATTTTTGAAATTCTACTCATCCGTAAACCCAAAAACATTTTGCAACTGAACAACATTATAACTTCTTTGTTGAAATATGAATATGACGGAGATTTGGTAAAAATGGTTCGGGGTTCTCGGGTGGAATGTTTATTCCAGGGGGAACTGCCCTGGTCTCTGGACGGAGAATTTGCTCCCAGTCGCAATCACGTTACCATTGAAAACCTCCATCACGGCATTCATTTATTGTATTAGGAGAGTACCATGAACAAAATCAGTTGGAACGGGGGCGCCCTATTGGCACCTGTGCCCCCTTGTCTTGTTACCTGCGGTGATATGGAAAATCCCAACGTGTTCACCGTGGCATGGACGGGGATTTTAAATACCAAGCCGCCCCGTACCTATATTGCTGTTCGCCCCACCCGATATTCCTATGACCTGATTAAAAACAAAGGGGAATTTGTCATTAACCTGACCACCGAAGATCTGGTAAAAGCCGCCGACACCTGCGGCGTGGTCAGCGGGAGAACGGTCAATAAATTTGAAAAATGCAATCTTACCCCTGTCCCTGCCACCAAGGTCAGCGTTCCCCTGTTGCAGGAAAGCCCCCTTTCCCTAGAATGTAAGGTGCGGGACGTGATGGAAATGGAAACCCATCATCTGTTCCTGGCAGATATCGTGGGGGTGACCGTAAATGAAGAACTCATTGACAAAGAAGGAAAACTTCATTTAGACAATGCCCACCTTGCCGCCTACGCCCACGGGGAATACTTCGCCCTGGGGAAAAAGTTAGGGAAATTCGGCTATTCGGTGCAAAAGAAAAAACGAAAAAAACATAAAAAGAAATAGCAAAACCCCTCGGCAAATTTGCCGAGGGGTTGTTTATAGTTATTGGGTTACCGTGTCAGTTCGCAGGGTTACTTTTTCTAAATTGAGATATGGGAGAACATCTTGCACTTTATCAGCATGGTTTTCACCTTTTAATGATGCATAGATATATCCGCCAAATTGCTGCCAACAAAACACGGTTACACCATATTGATTGTCATAATAAACAATATCATGGTCATTCACATTAACCAGTATACAACCATCAACATTATTTTGTACATTAGTTTTTATATCATTGTAGAACTCTTTTTCCGTATCATCCATATAGCAGGATATGCGCAACTGCAAATCTTGATATTCTTCATCAATAAACCCATAGAAATAACGTAACACACCATGAGAAGCAGCGACATTATCCAACTGTAACAAATCATTACCATTACCAATAACTGGGCGATAATAAACAATTTGATTTCCGGTTACCATAGTAGATAGCAAATCTTGCCTATCCTGTGCAAATTGGTCAGTACTATTTTGGGAAAGCATCCAGTTTTGCAATGTTGCTATCGTGGTAAACTCTGGTGTTGGATTGGCAGGGACATCAGCATTCTCTTTCTCATTTGGTTGCTCCACAACTTTCGAAGCCGTAGTTTTGGAGGTTACCTTAGATGCCGTTTCAACAGGCTTCTGCTCTGCTTTTGATTCCTTGGAAGGAACTGCCTCAACACTGCTTCCCTCTACTTTTGTTGTGGTAGAACCCGCTTCCTTTTCACCCGCGGTATCCTCTTGCTGTTCGTTGTTTTCCTGTTGTATATCCTCTTGTTTTTCTTGGGTTGCTACTCCTACAGTTTGCTCAATCGTGCTGTCCACATCAGAAGGGGTTTCTGCAGGAGTACCACAAGCGGTGAACACAATGGAAAAAACTAGAATCCCAATTAATAATACTACTATTTTCTTCATAATTATATCTCCTTTCTTAAAATTTTGATTATATTTGTAGGAGTAGCTACCTACGATATAATTAAGACAAGCACTGTGGATTTGTATCTATATCATTACAGCTTAGACTGGTGAGGAGTGACTCAAACCACAGTGGTTTGTCTGAAATGGTAATCGGTTAGTTAACGCTTCGACGTTTTCATTTGCGTGAATACAAGGACAAGCC
>JAZNWL010000070.1:0-32527 GCA_045593325.1 Acutalibacteraceae bacterium
GGCACGCGCCAGGATGATGCAGTTTACAACGATCAGGGGTAAAAACAGCCCCAGAGAGTCGTTAATGGCGGGTAAATAGGCTTGTACCAACATTTGCACAATGGTAACAAACCCTGCAATAATGGTGATATAGGCGGGAATCCGCACCTTATCGGGAATGACCTTCCGCAGCAAAGAGATTGCCACGTTGGAGCCAATCAGTACGGCGGTTGCCGCCAGACCCATGCCCAATCCGTTTGCCACCGAAGTGGTAACTGCCAGGGTGGGGCAGGTGCCAAGGCAAAGGCGAAGCACCGGGTTTTCGGCAATGATGCCTTTGGTTAAGGTTTTTACATATTGCTTACTCATTGGGCACCTCCTTGGCATTGGTAGGGCTGACAAGATTCATAGATTCAAATTGCGCCACTGCCAGGTTGACAGCCTCTTTCACCGCATCAGAGGAATAGGTGGCGCCGGTGATGGCGTCAATGGTATCCAGGGTGCCGGATTTTCCTGTGAACTGGGCAAGGAAACCGTTGTCGGTACCCACTTTCTGGCCGATGCCCGGGCTTTCTTCCGAGCAGTTGACCACGGCTACCCCTGTGATCTGCCCGTTTTCGTCCATAGCGGTCATCACCTCTACCTTGGATTTATAACCCATGGCTTGGGTGAGGAAGATATAGACGGTTTGTCCGTCTTTTACTCCCAGGTAGGTGGTATCGGTTCCCCGGGTAAAGGTGGCACCGGGTACCAGACGGGTCATGGCATCGGTGATTTGTTTTTGAGATTGCCGGGCAATGGCATCTTTGGTGAAGTGGTTGGTTACACTCAAAGCGCCGGTAACCACCAAACAAATAATCAACAGTGCCAGGGTGGGTAAGAGAATGGATTTTACTTTCATGCCTTACCCTCCTTTGCTTTTTTCAAAGGCTTTGACCCAAAGGGTTTGGGGGTGGTCAGCCGTTCAATATGAGGAACTAAAATGTTCATCAGTACAATGGCAATGGACACCCCTTCAGGCATATTGCCGTACACCCGAATGACGGCGGTGATGATCCCGCAACCCAGGGCATACACGATTTTCCCTTTAAAATTGATGGGGCAGGTGGTGTAGTCGGTTGCCATAAACACCGCACCCAAAATCAAGCCCCCCGCCATTAAATGATAATAGGGGTTTTGCCCGAATGCCCAGGCAAGGGCGGCGGTAGTTCCCATAAACACCAGAGGAATCACGGGAGAAATAACTTTACGGATGCAAAGGTACAACCCGCCAATGAGCAATGCCACGGCGCAGGTTTCCCCTAAAGCACCGGGACGAAGCCCCAAAAACATGGAGAGGGGGTCAAACTCGGTAACGGTGGTGAACATTTGGGAAAGGGAGGGAATTTCCCCATTTGCCAACTGCCCTAAAGGAGAGGCAGAGGTAACGGCATCGGGGTTGCCCTGCATGATCGCCACAGGGTTGGGCCACTGACTGACCGACATATAATCGGGGAAAGAAAGCATCAGGGTGATGCGCCCCACCAGAGCGGGGTTGACAAAGTTTTGCCCAATGCCCCCGAAGAATTGTTTAGCAACGACAATGGCCACAAATGCACCGATAATGGGCATCCACCAGGGGAGATTGGAAGGCAGATTAAATGCCAACAACAATCCCGTTACCACGGCGGAACAATCCTTTACGGTGACAGGCCGTTTCAAAAGTTTTTGGGCGGCATATTCAAAAAAGACACAGGAAAGCACTGAAATGGCAATTAACAGTAAACTCCGCCAGCCGAACAGCACAATGGACATGATGCCTGCAGGGGCAAGGGCAATCAGCACGTCACCCATCAGCCCCGGGGTGGTGGCGGTGGTGTGAAAATGGGGAGAAGCCGAAACGGTGAGTTTAGAGGGAAGTTCCATATCAGCCACGCTCCTTTCGTTCAATTTCTTTTGCCAATCTCATATATTGCACCAAGGGTCGGTTGGCAGGGCAACTGTAAGCGCAACTGCCACATTCCATACACACCCCAACCCCTACCCGACGAAGGTTTTGGATATCATTGATTTTGGCGAACCGTTCAATGAGGGTGGGCATTAAAGACATGGGACAAGCCGAAGCACATCTGCCGCAACGAATACAAGGCCCTTGTTTTTTATCTGACAAATCGTGTTTCTTATCAAAGAACAGAATGGCGTTGTTTTGCTTTACCACGGGGGTATGGGGGTTCACCTGCGCCACACCCATCATGGGGCCGCCCATGAGAATTTTGGTGGGTTGGGCTTTCAGGGTAACGTGGTTGACAATGTGAGAAATGGGAGTCCCCACGGGAATCCACAGGTTCACAGGTTCTTTTACTGCGGGACCGTCCACCGTGATACGGCGGCGGGTCAAGGGCATGCCGGTGTTGATATAGTGTTGCAACACTGCCACACTGGTGATGTTCATCACAGCACACCCCACGTGGGAGGGAAGTTTCCCCATGGGAACCCGACGACCCGTTGCCACCTGCACCAGCACTTTTTCGGCACCGTGGGGGTAATGGGAGGGGAGTTTCATGATTTTAATGCGGGGGTCATTGGCTTTTTTTGCCATGTCCACCAACTTTTCAATGGCTTTGGGTTTGTTGTCTTCAATGCCAATGATGATTTGCTTTACGTCCAGCACTCGCAAAAGGGTCCCGATGCCCTGCATGATGAGTTCCCCGTCTTCCATACAAGCCCGATAGTCGGAAGTGATATGGGGTTCACATTCTGCGGCATTGATCAGGAAGGTATCAATGGGGGTGGCTTCATGGGGGGTGAGTTTGATATGGGTGGGGAACCCTGCCCCACCAAGACCTACCAGACCGCATGCTTTGGCGGCGGCAATCAAATCATCAATGGTGTTCACCGATACGGGTTTTAAGTCGGGACAATCGGTTTGCACCCCGTCGGGAACAATTACTACCGTTTCGGTGAGTTCTCCGTTATAACAGGGAAGCAGTTTTACTTCCTTTACCGTTCCCGAAACGCTGGAATGAATGGGAGCGGACAGGGGTTTGTCACAATCCCCGATTTTTTGACCCACAGTAACGAAATCTCCGGCTTTCACCAGGGGGGTACAAGGCATCCCGATGTGCTGGCGCATGGGAATGAAAATTTCCTGGGCCAGAGGGAGTTTTTTTGTGGCACAATTTGCGGATTTTTTATGATGAGGAGGGTGAATTCCACCTCGGGCGCGGCAAACGGGTTTGATGAGAACCTCATAGGACATATCCGTTTAACCTCCTTTGAATTTGTTCCCCACACGACATAAGGGGGGATATAGATAATGCAGCAGCAGTCCTGTAACACCGCCTGCAAATATGGCGAAGACCAGTAAAAAAGGATAATAGTGAAATAAATGGGGGGTGCCGGTAATTGCCATTGCCACCAGCAGTTGGGCGGTGTTGTGAGTCATGGCACCCAGAATTCCCGTAATCAGCAACGACTGCCGAAGCCGGAAGCACAGCCACATGATCAGGGTAGAAAGCAGTCCTCCTGCCAGGCTCATGCAAAAGGCGGTGATGCCACGGGTGGATAACACAAACAGGGATTTCAAAAGGCACAGGGTCAACGAGGGAACAAGCCCCAGGTAAGAGGCGGTGAACATGGTGACAATGTTGGAAAATCCCGCTTTGGCACCGGGGGGTAAAAAGGGAAGGGGAGGAAGCAGACCTTCTAAAAAGGAAAGGACAATGGCACTGGCTCCCAACAGCCCTAAAAAGGCAACTTTATAGGATGGTTTCATAGCACTTCTCCTAATAGGTGATTCCGTCCACGGAGGATGTTCCTTCCACCGTTAAGGAAAAAGCGGCAGGCAAGCAAACGGCGGTGGTGCCTGCGGTGTTGAAAAACCCCGTTTTCATGCAAATTTTGTCGGAACAGGTGGAATGAGTTACGCCGATTTCTCCGTCATTCACTTGCACTGTCAGGGTGTGTCCGTTGTTTTGAAAGGTGTATTCTCCGTCTTTGTCCAAGGAAAGGGTTTGCACCCTTTCACCATTGATTTTCACTGTGGCTGTGGCACCTGTTTCCTTGGAAAAGAGAAAAGAACCCAGCAACACCGTTACCGTGAGAATCAAACAAAGAATCAGGACATCTTTTTTACGAAAAAACGGGGGCACGGTTGTTTTTGGATTCATATAAATCTCCCTGCAAAAAAATGTTCACAAAAGACAGTTACATTATAATAGCAACTAAAAAAGTTGTCAAGTTTTATGATTTTTCCAGCTTTGTCAAGGGCAGGAAAGGGTGGAAAAAGTAACATATTCTGTGAAATACTCACACGATATTGACAAAATCAGGGGAACACAGTATAATCGAATATATAGTTTTGAGTATATCCAATGAAGGGGTTCTTACCCCTTTGTTGGGGAATTGTGATATTATTTTATCAATATTACAGCCATTCAGGGGAGGAAAAATACTGTGAATACCTTGCATTTTAAATACGTGGCAGAGGTGGCCAAAACAGGGTCCATTACCCAGGCGGCAGAGAATTTATATATGGCACAGCCCAACCTTTCCAAAGCCATTAAAGAGCTGGAAGAGACCCTGGGAATCTCGATTTTTCGAAGAACCTCCAAGGGAGTGGTGCTCACCGAAAAGGGAGAAGAATTTTTGGTGTATGCCAAGCGGGTTCTCACCCAGATCGGCAAAATGGAAGCCCTTTCGGGGCAGGATGATTTCAGCGGCAAACGCATGTCTTTATGTCTGCCCGGTGGGACCTATATTTCCTACGCCTTTCAGCGGTTTGTCAAAGAAATCGCCCAGGAAGGAGAATTGGAACTTCGGGTAAAAGAGGCGGATTTCCTTACCGGGGCAAACTGGATTTGCGACGGCGAAGTTTCCTTTGGCTTTTTGCGGGTGCCAACACGATATCTTCAATATTTTCAAGGGTTTTTGGAAGAAAAAGACCTTCGGTTTCAAACCCTTTGGGAAGGGGAATACCTGGTGGTATTCAGCGAGAATCACCCGCTTGCCAAAGCGGGAGAGATTACCACGGAAAGTTTAACGGACTTTGTGGAAATTGCCTGTGAAGAGGGAACGTTACCCACCTTTCCCGGTGGGGAAAACGACCGCAAAATCGAACACAGAAAAATCACCGTTCACAACGGCAGTGCTTTGTTGGAGTTGGTGGCAGAGGTGGAGAGCGGATACGTATGGACGTCCCCCATGCCATCCCAACTGCTTTCCCGCTATGGGTTGGTGCAACGAACCTGCCAAGGCAATACCGACGGGTTTTGTGATTTGCTGGTGTATCCCAAAGATTACCTTCTTACACCCTTGGACCGAAAATTGGTGGATACGGTATCTGTCACAAAGAACGGGGTGGTCTTTGGCTCTTTTTGATAAAACTTTAACAAAAAACAAAATTGACATATAAATATTTATATGTTATCATTTATAAAGTAATATATCGCTCTGCTTTTGGGGGTGTTTTGCGGCAAAATTCGGCAAAACAGGAGAAATACCCCCTTTTTTCTCATGGGAGAATGTGAATTGTTCAAGGTTTTGTCAAGAAAACCCCCTTTTTTCAAAAATCGATTTATTATGTAAAAAAACTTTGTGAAAAAAATGAAAAAGAAAAATTCACCTCTTTAAAGGGTGAAAAAGCCCTTTTCTCTTAAAAAATCAAAAAACGGGTTTTTCAGGGAAAAGGCAAGGGGAGAAGTAGATTTTTTATATACAGAAATGAATAGGGCTATGGACGATTTATATTTCCATGCAAACAAGAATTTTGTTACACTATATCATGGATTCACTTGCGACTATCGATTTGTAATATGACTCTTAGAAAGGTTGGATAAAACCATGAGCAAAATCACCATTATCGGAAGCGGCAGTGTGGGCTCCACCATTGCCTACACCATTGCCGTTTGCGGCATTGCTTCGGAAATCGTTATGATTGACGTAAACGAAGCCAAATCTTTGGGGGAAGCCCTGGACATTCGCCAAGGTACACCCTTCTGCCCTCCCATTTCGGTGTATGCCGGCAGTTACCGTGATGCCAAAGATTCCGATATTGTTATTTTAACTTCGGGAATTGCCCGGAAACCCGGCCAATCCCGTCTGGATCTGGCACAAACCAACGTGAACATCACCAAATCCATTATTCCCGAAATCACCAAATACGCTCCCGATGCCAAATACATCATCGTCAGCAACCCTGTGGATATTCTTACCTACGTGTTCCACAAACGTTCGGGGCTGAAAGAATCTCAAATTATCGGGTCGGGCACCATTCTTGACACTGCCCGTCTTCGTTCCCGTATTTCGGAATATTATGAAATCAATCAACAAAACGTGCATGCTTACGTATTTGGGGAACACGGCGATTCTTCTTTTGTACCCTGGTCGGTTGCCAATATTTCCAATATTCCCATTGATGATTTCCAGGAATTTATCAACGACGATACCAAAGGGCCCTTCCCTCCTTTCCAACATGAGCAAATTGAAAACTATATGCGGAAATCCGGTGGACGGATCATTGAACGCAAAGGGGCAACCTTCTATGCCGTTGCCATTTCGGTTTGTCATATCTGCCGTTGTATTTTAAGCGGCATTGACACCACCTTGACCGTTTCTGCCATGATGCATGGGGAATACGGGGTGGACGACGTTTGCCTGAGCGTACTGAGCATTGTGGGCAGCGACGGGTTGACCGGTAAGGTGTTAATTCCCTTGACCGACGATGAAAAGAAGGCTTTGGAACATTCTGCCAACTGCCTGAAAGAAATCATCAGCCAACTTGACATTTAATAGCTTGTAACAGTTCTTGCGGATTATCCTTCAAAAAGGGTACTCCGCTTGACCTGCGTAATAGGACTTTTGTAAAAAGCAAAACAGGGCAAAAAATCCCCCTGTTTTTACCAAATATTGATGGAGAAATGAGGAAACAACATGATGGATTACCGTATTGAACACGACTCGATGGGCGAGGTAAAAGTACCCGCCGACAAATACTGGGCTGCCCAAACGCAACGCAGTTCCGAAAACTTCCGCATTGGTGTGGGATTGGAAACCATGCCCCGGGAAATCACTTATGCCTTCGGGATTTTGAAAAAAGCCGCCGCTATGGCAAACCACGTTTGCAAACCTGAAAAAATGACCGCTGAAAAATTGGAAGCCATCGGCAAGGCTTGTGATAAAGTAATGGCAGGGGAACTCAATGATCATTTCCCCTTGGTGGTCTGGCAAACCGGGTCGGGTACCCAGTCCAACATGAATGCCAATGAAGTCATCGCCAACGTGGGTAACGAAATTTTGGGTCAAAAACTTCTCCACCCCAATGACGATATCAATATGAGCCAATCTTCCAACGACACGTTCCCCACCGCCATGCACATTGCGGCTGTGGTTGCCATTGAAGACAAATTATTCCCTGCTTTGGATCTGCTCATCGACACCTTCAAACGTTTGGAAAAAGAAAATGAAGGTATTGTAAAATCCGGCAGAACCCATTTGCAGGATGCCACCCCCATTTCCTTTACCCAGGAAATCAGCGGTTGGCGCTCCAGTTTGGAAAAAGACCGCAGAATGTTGGAAATTTCCTTACCTGTTCTCAAAGAACTTGCCTTGGGCGGTACCGCTGTTGGCACGGGGCTTAACACCCCCAAAGGCTTTGACGTGGAAGTGGCAAAAGCCGTCAGTCAAATCACCGGCAAAGAATTTGTCACCGCTGAAAATAAATTCCACGCCCTGACTTCTAAAGACGAATTGGTCTTTGCCCATGGCGCCTTGAAAGCCCTGGCTGCTGACATGATGAAAATTGCCAACGACGTTCGCTGGTTGGCTTCCGGTCCCCGTGACGGGTTGGGAGAGATCTTCATTCCCGAAAACGAACCCGGTTCTTCCATTATGCCCGGTAAAGTCAACCCCACCCAATGCGAAGCCGTTACCATGGTGGCGGTTCAGGTCATGGGTAACGACGTTGCCGTTGGTATGGCGGCTTCCCAAGGGAACTTTGAACTGAACGTGTTCATGCCGGTTTGCATTTACAACTTTCTGCAATCGGTACGGCTTCTTGCCGATTCCATTGTTTCCTTTAACAATAACTGTGCAGTGGGCATCAAAGCCAACAAAGAAAAAATGCACCACAACCTGCATAACTCTTTGATGTTGGTTACCGCTCTCAACCCCTACATCGGCTACGAAAATGCCGCCAAGACTGCCAAGAAAGCCTATAAAGAAAACATTTCGTTGAAAGAAGCCTGTGTGGCTTTGGGATTCTTAACCGAAGAAAAATTCGATGAAGTATTCCATCCCGAAGAAATGATCTAAGGAGGAAGAACAGCATGACTTTTAGTTATTATCCCGGATGCACCCTGCGAACCAAAGCCGTGGAACTGGACAAATTTGCCCGCAAATCCGCTGAAGTTCTGGGTGTGCAAATGGAAGAAATTGAAAACTGGCAATGTTGCGGTGGGGTGTATCCCATGGCAAAAGACGAAATTGCCACCAAATTGTCCTCGGTTCGTGCCCTGGTTGCCGCCCGGGATAAGGGGCAAGAGGTGTTGACCCTTTGCTCTGCCTGTCACCACGTGTTAAAACGGGTGAACGACGACATGAAAAACGACGAAAACGTTCGTTTGAAAGCCAACAACTACATGCAGTTGGATCTTCCTTATGAAGGGGAAACCAACGTGATCCATTATTTGGAAATGCTTCGTGACCGTGTTGGGTTTGACAATTTGAAAAAAGCAGTGGTTAATCCTCTGAAAGATATGAAAATTGCCGCTTACTACGGTTGTTTGCTTCTTCGTCCTTCTTCGGTGATGGCTTTTGACAATGCCGAAAACCCCACCATTATGGAAGATTTTATTCGTGCCATCGGGGCAACTCCTGTGGTGTACCCCTATCGGAACGAATGTTGCGGCGGCTACGTGGCAATGGAAAATAACAGCTATGCCACCAAAAAATGCAATACCATTTGCACCTCCGCCAAAGAAATGGGGGCTGATGCCATCATTACCGCTTGCCCCTTGTGTATGTATAATTTAGATGCCAACACCACCCAGAACAATCTGCCTGTGTATTACTTTACCCAGTTGTTGGCAAGAGCCCTTGGTGTAGAGGAGGAGGAAGCATGAGTCACAATGACCAATTAAAAGAACAGGTTTTGAACATGACCGGTATCAACCCCCGCAAGTGCATGAAATGCGGAAAATGTTCCGGCACCTGCCCTGCCTATGACGAAATGGAATATCATCCCCACCAATTTGTTTCCATGGTGGAAAAGGGAAAAATTGAGGAACTGATGAATTCCAAGTCCATTTGGATGTGTCTTTCCTGTTTTGCTTGTGTGGAACGGTGCCCCCGGGGTGTGGAACCCGCCCGTTTCATTGAAGCCGCTCGGTTGGCTCTTGTTCGTCAGCAAGGGAAGAATCACTTGAAAGCCGAAGATATCCCCGGAAAACTCAACGACAAACTGCCTCAACAGGCAATCGTCAGTGCTTTCCGTAAATACAGTAAATAAGAAGGAGTGAATGACGTTGCAAAAAATCGGTGTATTTGTTTGTTGGTGCGGTTCCAACATTGCCGGTACGGTGGATGTGCATAAAGTTGCCGAAACTTTGAAATCCGAACCGGGTGTTGTGTTTTCCACCCAATATCAATATATGTGTTCCGAAGCGGGACAAAATTTGATTAAAGATGCCATTCGGGATCATGGACTGACCGGTATTGTGGTTTGCTCCTGTTCCCCCCGTATGCACGAAGCCACCTTCCGTAAAACGGCTGCCGCCGCAGGACTGAACCCCTACATGGTGGAAATTGCCAACATTCGGGAACAATGCTCCTGGATTCATAAAGATATGGAGATCGGTACCGAAAAGGCCATCATCCTGGGTCGTGCCGCCATTGCCAAGGTGCATCTCAATGCTCCCTTGGTGGCAGGGGAAAGCCCTGTAGTGAAACGGGCCTTGGTGATTGGTGGTGGGATCGCAGGGATTCAAACTGCCCTGGATATTGCCGACGCCGGTTTCCCTGTGGACATTGTGGAAAAGAAACCCACCATTGGCGGGAAAATGGCACAAATCGACAAAACCTTCCCCACCCTGGACTGCGCCGCTTGTATTTTAACCCCCAAAATGGTAGATGCGGCTCAACATGAAAAAATCAACATTTACGCTTACAGCGAAATTGAAGACGTAAAAGGCTTTGTGGGTAACTTTGATGTGAAAATCCGCAAAAAAGCCCGTATGGTAGACACCACCAAATGTACCGGGTGCGGTGACTGTGTGGAAAAATGTCCCATGAAAAAAGTTCCCAATGAATTTAACCTTGGCATGGACAAACGCTCTGCCATTTATATTCCCTTTGCCCAGGCAGTTCCCAAGGTCGCCACCATTGACCCCACCGCCTGCATCAAAATGAAAACCGGCAAATGTGGTCTTTGCGCCACCGCCTGTTCCGCAGGTGCCATTGATTATACCCAACAAGATGAGATCATTTCGGAAAAATACGGTGCCATCGTGGTTGCCACCGGGTATAACCCCATTAAACTGGACGATTACGATGAATTTGCCTATAACCAAAGCCCCGACGTGGTGACTTCCCTGGAATTTGAACGCATCACCAACGCCGCAGGCCCCACCGCAGGGAAATTGTTACGTCCTTCCGACGGCAAACATCCTCACACTCTGGTATTTGTACAATGTGTGGGTTCCCGTTGCGAAGCTGCTTCCAAAGGCAAATCCTACTGCTCTAAAATTTGCTGTATGTATACCGCAAAACACGCCATGTTGACCCGTGAAAAATATCCCGATACCGACGTGTACGTATTCTATATTGACGTGCGGACCCCCGGGAAAAACTTTGATGAATTCTATCGCCGTGCGGTAGAAGAATACGGGGTTCATTACATCAAGGGTATGGTTGGGAAGGTTGCTCCCCAAGCCGACGGCAGTTTGTTGGTACAAGGCTCCGACCTGATTGAAGGGGAACAACTGAAAATTAAGGCCGACATGGTTGTACTTGCCGCCGCTATTGAGCCGGATGAAACCGCCCGTCCCTTGGCAACTAAACTCACCGCCAGCATGGACACCAACGATTTCTTCACCGAAGCTCACCCCAAACTTCGTCCCGTGGAAAGCCCCACCGCAGGGGTATTCCTTTCGGGTTGTTGCCAAGGGCCCAAAGATATTCCCGAAACGGTTTCTCAAGCATCGGGTGCCGCCGCTAAGGTCATTGGACTTTTGGTAAAAGACTCTTTAACCTGCAACCC
Source organism: Acutalibacteraceae bacterium (assembly GCA_045593325.1). Taxonomy (GTDB): domain Bacteria; phylum Bacillota; class Clostridia; order Oscillospirales; family Acutalibacteraceae; genus UMGS1484. The sequence goes on from JAZNWL010000070.1 coordinate 11,213, forward strand.
CTGTGTTGCTCATTCCAATGAAATGATGTGTAACGGCTGTTCCTGCTGTGAAAAGGTTTGCCCCTACGGCGCCATTTCTTATCAGGAAAAAGAATTCCGTATGCCCGACCGTACCACCGCCATTCGCCGTGTGGCAAGTGTAAATCCTGCGGTGTGTCAAGGGTGCGGTGCTTGTACCGTAACCTGTCCTTCGGGCGCTATGGACCTGAACGGATTCTCCAACAGTCAAATTATGGCGGAGGTAGATGCAATATGCAAATAAAGGAAAATAAAGAATTCAAACCTACCATTGTTGCCTTTTGCTGTAACTGGTGCTCTTATGCCGGGGCTGACCTTTCGGGGACCAACCGTTTGTCTTACCCTGCCAACGTTAAAATTATTCGGGTACCCTGCTCCTGTCGGGTAAACCCCATGTTTATTCTTCGTGCCTTCCAGCGGGGGGCAGACGGTGTGATCATTTGCGGTTGCCACCCCGGTGACTGCCACTACACCACCGGCAACTACTACGCCAGACGGCGTATGACCATGCTTTTCAGCATGCTGGACTTCCTTGGCATTGAGCGGGATCGTACCCGTGTGGAATGGGTTTCCGCCGCAGAAGGTGCCAAGTTTGCCGCTACTATGAACGATTTTGTGGAAACCATCACCAATTTAGGTGAAAACAAACGATTGGAGGACTTGAGATGCAAAAAGCAATGATGGAACGAGCAAAAGCACTCCTTGCCGACGGCACTGTAAATCGGGTCCTTGGTTGGCAGAAGGGTGAATTTGCTTACGACAGCACGCCCGCTTTGTTTGAAACTGCTGAGTCTTTGGATAAGGGCTTTGTGTATGACGATTTTTGCGCCGCCAACCTTTCCAAGTATCTGGTAAAAGAAACCAAAAAAGAAGGAAAAGTGCTTGCCTTCTTGAAACCCTGTGACACTTACAGTTTGAACCAACTCACCAAAGAACATCGGGTCAACCGTGACAACGTATACGTTGTTGGGGTTGGATGTGACGGCAAAGCCGACGTGGAAAAAATCAAAGCCCTTGGCATTTCGGGCATGATCGGCATCACCGCTGACGGGGATTCTTACAAGATCGAAACCCTGTACGGCACCGAAACTGTAGCCAAAGCCGATGCCATGGCAGAACGTTGCCTTGCTTGTAAAAGCCGTAAGCTGATGACCTATGATGAAATCTTAGGGGAAGACGGAGAAGTTTTAGAGTCTAACCGCTTTGATATGGTGGAAAAACTGGAAAACATGACTTCCGATGAGCGTTACGAATTCTGGCGGGGAGAATTGTCCCGTTGTATTCGTTGCAATGCTTGCCGTAACGTATGCCCCGCCTGTACCTGTGAAAAATGCGTGTTTGATAACGCGGATTCGGGGGTAGCCAATACTGCCGCCGCTGACAGTTTTGAAGAAAACATGTTCCATATTATCCGCGCGTTCCACGTGGCAGGTCGTTGTACCGACTGTGGTGAATGTTCCCGGGTTTGCCCCCAACAAATTCCTTTACACCTGTTAAACCGCAAGTTCATTAAAGATATGAATGAACTGTACGGGGAATATCAGGCCGGGGAAGATACCGAAAGCCGCGGTCCTTTAACCGACTTTACCTATGACGACTGCGAACCTTCCATTGTTCACGAAAGAGGGGTGGAATAAGATGAAACGCATTGCTTTGAATCAGATCCAGACCCTGTTTGGTGCTCTTGCTAAGGACAGAACCTTATATCTGCCTGTGGACACCAAAGGCGGCGCCGATTTCAAAAAATATGAAGATGGCGTTTTGTGGAGCGGGGCGCTGAACACCAACCGTTCCGCCAAGGATTTCTTCTTCCCCCAAACCGAAGATATGATGTCTTTTAAAGTGGAAGGAAAAACCATTGAAATTATGGAACCCACCCGTCCCGATGAAGAGTTCGTAGTATTCGGGGTGCGGGCTTGTGATGCCAAAAGTTTTGAACTTCTGGACCGGGTGTTTTTATCTGACCCGGTGGACAGTTATTACAAAAACCGTCGGGAACACGGAGTTATCGTGACCCTGTGCTGTAACAAACCTGCCGAAACCTGCTTCTGCACTTCCTTCGGCATTGACCCCACCGCCCCCGGTGGTGACGTGGCTTGCTGGCAAGATGCCGACTATTTATATCTCACCGCCAACACCGAAGCCGGGGAAGCACTCCTTGGCAGTGTAGACAGTGTGTTGGAAAAGGCAGAAGATGCTCCCGTGGATGAAATGAAAGGCAAAACCAAAGAAATTCTTGGGAAATTGCCCATTCAAAATCTTCCTTTGCATGCCTTCTCGGAAGAAAAACTCTTGGAATTGTTCGGCGACGAACAATGGGCGAAACTGTCTGAAGCCTGTCTTGGTTGCGGCACCTGTACCTTTGTTTGCCCCACCTGTCAATGTTACGATATTAAAGACTTTGACACAGGTCACGGCATTCAGCGGTTCCGTTGCTGGGACTCCTGCATGTATTCCGAATTCACCCGTTGTGCCCACGGCAACCCCCGTCTTTCCCAGGTGGAACGGTTCCGTCAGCGGTTCATGCACAAACTGGTGTATTTCCCCGCCAACAATGAAGGTGAATTTTCCTGTGTTGGTTGCGGCAGATGTCTTGCCAAATGCCCCATCAACATGAATATTGTAAAAGTAATCAAAGCTTTGGGAGGTGAAAAGTAATGGCACAGGTACAAGAAACCTTAATTCCCAAATTGGGTGTGGTAACCGATATCCGCATCGACACCCCCGATGTAAAAACCTTTCGGGTCAATGCCTTGGACGGCGGCAAAGTGTTTGAACACATGCCCGGTCAATGCGCTATGCTTTCCATTCCCGGGGTGGGGGAAGCCATGTTCTCCATTACTTCCTCTCCCACCAACACCGAATTTATGGAATTTTCCATTAAAAAATGCGGTTGTTTAACCAACTGGCTCCATCAGATGGACGTGGGACAACAAATCACCATTCGCGGACCCTACGGTAACGGATTCCCTGTGGAAACCGATTTTAAAGGCAAAGACTTGGTGTTCGTTGCCGGTGGGATCGGGCTTGCTCCCCTTCGTTCGGTTATCAACTACGTGCGGGATAACCGCGCCAACTACGGCACCGTGGATATTGTTTACGGTTCCCGCAGTATGGAAGACCTGGTGGACTATAAAGAAATTATTGACCAATGGTGCAAAGAAGAAGGCATTAACGTGTACTTAACCATTGACCGTGAACAGGAAGGATGGGACGGTCACGTGGGCTTTGTTCCCAATTACGTGAAAGAATTGGGCTTTGACACCAACAAAACCGTTATCATTTGCGGTCCTCCCATTATGATCAAATTCACCTTGGCAGGGCTGATTGAATTGGGCTTTGACAAAACCCAGGTGTTTACCACCATGGAACTGAAAATGAAATGCGGCGTGGGCAAATGCGGTCGTTGCAACATTGGAGCCAAGTACGTTTGTAAAGACGGCCCTGTGTTCCGTTGCGACCAACTGGACGAAATGCCCAACGAATATTAAGGAGGAACCCGATTATGTCTGAAATGGTTAATGTATTTTTAATGGGGAAAAAGTATGAAGTACCCTCTAACCTCACCATTATGAAAGCCATGGAATATGCAGGCTACGAATTGGTTCGGGGTTGCGGTTGCCGAAACGGTTTTTGCGGTGCTTGTGCCACCATTTACCGTATTAAAGGTCAACAAGAATTAAAGGCTTGCCTGGCTTGCCAAACCAAGGTTGAAGATAACATGTACGTGGCAACCCTGCCCTTCTTCCCCTTGGAAAAAAAGGTGTATGATATCAACACTACCACCCCTACCCAGCAAGTAATGATGCAACTGTATCCCGAAATTTACAGCTGTATCGGTTGCAACGCCTGTACCAAGGCTTGTACCCAGGAACTGAACGTTATGCAATACATCGCCTATGCTCAACGGGGCGAATATGAAAAATGCGCTGAAGAATCCTTCGACTGCGTTATGTGCGGTGTTTGTTCTTCCCGTTGCCCCGCAGGGATCTCTCATCCCCAAGTGGCAATGTTGGCACGTCGGCTGAACGGGAAATATCTGGCTCCTAAAACCCAGCATCTGGCTGACCGCGTGGAAGAAATCAACAAAGGCGAATTGGAAGAACTGATTCAAAACTTAATGAACAAACCTCTGGATGAGATCAAAGAACTTTACAACACCAGAGAAATTGAGAAATAAGGAGGGGACTGACAATGTATACCAAAGAAATGCTGGAATCCATGAAAAAGGTGGAAGCGGCACGTGAAGCCAATGCTGTGTTGGAACCCCGCCGTATGACTGCCCAGGAAAAAGAAACCTTGTTGGCGACCTATCATCCTGACTATAAACAAGATGAATTTGCCGTTTTGCAAGTTGGCCCCAATAAGGGGGAAAAGGTTCCCACCCAGTTGGCGGAACTGTTGCAAGCCAAAAGCCGTGTGAAGGACATGAACGTTGATTTGTCCAAAGTGGACTATGACGTGGACGTTCTGGTGATCGGCGGTGGCGGTGCAGGGACTTCTGCCGCCATTGAAGCCCATAACACCGGCGCCAACGTTATGGTGGTTACCAAACTTCGCATGGGGGATGCCAACACCATGATGGCTGAAGGTGGCATTCAAGCCGCTGACAAACCCAACGATTCTCCCGCCCAACACTTTTTGGACGCTTTCGGCGGTGGTCACTTTGCCGCTAAAAAAGAACTGCTTTATAAATTGGTAACCGAAGCACCCGAAGCAATTTTGTGGCTCAACGAACTGGGTGTGGAATTCGACAAAATGGAAGACGGTACCATGGTCACTACCCACGGTGGCGGTACTTCCCGTAAACGCATGCACGCCGCCAAGGACTATTCCGGGGCAGAAATCATGCGTACCTTGCGGGATGAAGTGCTTAACCGTCAGATCCCCGTGGTGGACTTTACCGCCGCTATTGAACTGATTCTGGATGAAAACGGCAAAGCCGCAGGGGCTGTGCTCCTCAACATGGAAACCAAAGAAGTGCTCATTGCCAAAGCCAAAACCGTTATTATTGCCACCGGCGGTGCAGGCCGTCTGCACTACCAAGGATTCCCCACCTCCAACCATTACGGTGCTACCGCTGACGGGTTGGTACTAGGTTACCGGGCAGGGGCAAAACTGTTGTATGCTGATACCCTGCAATATCATCCCACCGGGGCCGCTTATCCCGAACAGATCTTCGGGGCATTGGTAACCGAAAAGGTTCGTTCCTTGGGGGCAAAACTCATTAACGTGGACGGGGAAGCCTTTATGCATCCGCTGGAAACCCGTGACGTTTCTGCCGCTTCCATCATTCGTGAATGCTCTGCCCACGGCAAGGGTGTGAAAACGCCCGAAGGGGAAGGCGTTTGGTTGGATACTCCCATGATCGAACTGAAAAACGGGGAAGGCACCATTGAAAAACGGATTCCCGCCATGATGCGGATGTTCGGTAAATACGGCATTGATATTCGCAAAGAACCCATTCTGATTTATCCCACCCTTCACTATCAAAACAGCGAGTTGGATATTACCGATGACTGCATGACTGCCATTGAAAACCTGTACGTGGCCGGGGAAGCTGTTGGGGGCATCCATGGTCGCAACCGGCTTATGGGAAACTCTCTTCTCGATATCATCGTATTCGGCCGTAACGCCGGCCGCAACGCAGGGAACAAATCCAAGGACGTAACTCTTGGTGCTCTGACCTTGGAACATGTGGAAAAATTCGAAAACGAATGTAAAGAAGCAGGCATTGAAACCAACGTGGTTTCTCCCAAATTGCTTCCTAACTACGCTCGCAAATAAGAAAAGAGGGTATTGAAAATGGAATTATTCGGAGGGGTTATCCCCGTTACAGGCATATCCTTCTTGTTGATGTGCGTGTTTGCTATTTTGTTTGTTGGTTATGCTCTGGGCCGTATCACCATTAAAGGGGTCAGCCTGGGGGATGCCGGGGTATTTGTTATCGCTCTGGTGTTTGGTGCTTTGTTTTTCACTCCTTTGGAAGAACAACTGGTGGTCAGCGGTGTGAATTACGCTGAACAAGCCTTGACCATTATTGAAAACCTGGGGTTAGTCTTGTTTGTTACCTCGGTTGGTTTTATTGCCGGCCCTAAATTCTTTGGTAACTTAAAGAGAAACTTTAAATCCTACGTTCTCCTTGGTTTGATTATTATTCTGGCAGGGGGGCTGGCAGCGGCCGGTTGCATTTATTTGGGAGATGCCATTGGTTACGGTGCAACCATCGACAGTCGCGAAGGGTTTGTTGCCATGATCGTTGGTTTACTTTCCGGCTCCCTTACTTCTACTCCTGCTTTCTCTGCCGCCAAAGCCACCGTTGCTCCCGAATTCACAAGCCTGGTTTCGGTGGGTCACGGCATTGCCTACATCTTCGGGGTTATCGGTGTGGTATTGTTTGTGCAACTGATTCCCAAACTTACCAAAGCCAATATGGAGGAAGAACGGGCAAAATTGGTGGTAAAAACCGACGACTCCAAAAAGAAATCCTTGGGGAATTTGTTGCAACTGGATCACATGGGTATTGCCGCTTTCTCCTTGGCTGCCATTTTGGGTACTGTGATTGGGAAAATCAAAATTCCCCTGTCGGGCGACGGTCTTTCCGGCACCTGCTTCTCCTTGACCACCACCGGCGGTTGCCTGTTGGTTTCCTTGGTGTTCGGTCACTTTGCCCGCATTGGCAAAATCAGCATTATGCCTGAAGGGTCTACCTTGAAATTGTTCCGTGAACTTGGTTTGGTATTGTTCCTGGTGGGTGCCGGTATCCCCGGTGGCGCCGACTTTGTGGCAAACTTCGATGCCATGTATTTTGTATACGGTATCATCATGACCATTGTGCCGTTGATTTTGGGCTACCTGTTTGCCAAATACGTACTCAAGCTCAGCCTTCTTAACAACCTGGGTTCCATTACCGGCGGTATGACCTCTACCCCTGCTTTGGGTACCCTTATTGGGGTGGCCGGCACCGAAGACGTTGCCGCCGCCTATGCCGCAACCTATCCCATTGCTTTGATTGCGGTAGTATTGGTTTCCCAATTCTTGATCATTTTGTTCTAAGGAGAGTAGCATGATGAAAATTACGGTTTGTATCGGTAGTTCCTGCCACTTGAAAGGCTCTCGCACCGTGGTGGAACGGTTGAAAGAACTCATTGAAGAAAAAAATCTTTCGGAAAAAGTGGAATTGGCAGGGACCTTTTGCATGGGCAACTGCCAAAAGGATGTTTGCGTAACGGTGGATGATAACGTATTTTCCATCACCCCCGAAGAAGTAGACAACTTTTTTGCCACCCAAGTGATTGAAAAATTATAGTATGATGCTGTATGTCCTGCGGGGTTTTATTACCCCGCAGGCATTTGGGCATATAAGGGAGTTCCAAGGATTTGGCGTTGCCTTATGTTTCCAAACGAGCAAAGGAGGAAATGAAAATGTCTCAACCTCAATACTTAAAATTACGACAAAAGCATTGCCGCAGTTGTCACAAATGTATTCGGCATTGTCCTTTGAAAGCCATTCGCTTTTCCGGGGGACACGCCCGTATTGTGGCGGACGATTGTATTTGGTGCGGGCTTTGTTATAATGCCTGTCCTCAAACCACCAAGGAAATTCTTTCCGAACGGATTGCGGTGGAAAATATGCTGAGATCCGGGGCACCTGTGGTTGCCAGCCTGGCACCTTCCTTTGCGGCACAGTTTGGGGGTGCCACCATTCATGATGTGGAAACCGCTTTGAAAGAGTTGGGCTTTGCTTCGGCAGAGGAAACGGCAGTGGGCGCCACCAAGGTTTGTGAAGCCTATAATGAACTGTTGGATGACGGACAGGATATTGTTATTTCCTCCAGTTGTCCTTCGGTGAATTTAATGATTCAAAAATATTATCCCGAAACTTTGCCTTATCTTGCTCCTGTGCTTTCTCCCATGCAGACCCACGCTTTGGATATTAAGGAACGCATCCCTCAAGCCAAGGTGGTTTTCATTGGGCCTTGCATTGCCAAAAAAGACGAAGCCGAACGGTATCAGGGGTACGCCGATGCGGTGCTGACCTTTGACCAGTTGGGTCGTTGGCTGGAAGAAGAAGGGGTTGCCATTATTCCCACGGGTAAAGGCAGTCAGCACAGCAGTGCCGCCATTTTCCCGGTCACCCGTGGCATTATTCGTGCCATGGGCGAGAAAAAGCCCGGGTATACCTACATTGCGGTGGACGGGGTCAAGGAATGTATGGCAGCTTTGACTGAAATTCAAAAAGGCACCATGCATAAATGTTTTATTGAAATGTCCGCCTGTGAATCGGGTTGCATCGGGGGTCCCGGCAGAACCAAAACCACCTTGATGGACGTATCTTTAGTGGAACAAAACGTGGATAAAAGTTATTCTTTCCCCGTAACCTATACAGGGAGCATGAAAAAGGAATTTACCCCCCTGCCTCGGAAACGGGAATATCCCACTGAAGAAATGATTACCGAAATTTTAGCCCGCATGGGGAAAACCACCAAAGAAGATGAGCTCAACTGCGGCGGTTGCGGATATTCCACCTGTCGGGATAAAGTAGTTGCCATTTATCGGGGCAAGGCAGACATTTCCATGTGCCTTCCTTATTTAAAAGCAAAGGCAGAAACCTTTTCGGATACCATTATCAACAATACCCCCAATGGCATTATTGTGCTCAACCATCAGTTGGAAATTCAGCAAATCAACCGTTCCGCCATGAATATGTTAGGGGTGGAACACCGTATTGACGTGATGGGGGAATCGGTTTCCCGACTGATGGATCCTGAAATTTTCAGTGTTCCTTTGGCTAACAAACAACGTATTTCTACTCATATTTTGCATTTGGAAGAAAAAAACACCCATTTTGAAATCACGATTATTTTAGATGCGGCTTACAGCATTCTCATTGCGGTGATTCGGAACATTACCGAAGAAACCATTGAACGGCAAAAGAAAGAAGCCATTACCACCCAAACGGTAGAAATTGCCGACAAGGTGGTTGACAAGCAAATGCGTATTGTTCAGGAAATTGCCTCCCTTCTGGGGGAAACTGCCGCCGAAACCAAAATTGCGTTAACCAAATTAAAGGAGTCCATCGCCGATGAATAGTTTGTTTGCGGATATTGGGTACCTGAGCATGAACAAATTTGGGGAGCAGTTGTGCGGCGACCACGTTGACATTCTGGAACAAGGGGAAAACGACACCATTATTGTGCTGGCAGACGGTTTGGGAAGTGGGGTTAAGGCAAGTATCCTTTCCACCCTGACTTCTAAAATCATCTCCACCATGATGGCGGCGGGGCTTTCCATGGAAGAATGTGTCAACACCATTGCCGATACCTTGCCTATTTGTTCGGTGCGGGGGGTGGCTTATTCCACCTTTACCCTGATTCACCTGCGGGACAATAAAGTAGCAGAAGTGTATCAATATGACAATCCTTTGATTATCGTGCTACGGGACGGCAAGCATTTTTGCCCACCAAAGCATACCCATCAGATCGGGGATAAAACCATTTACCATTCCCATATTGATTTACAGGAAAACGATTTGTTCATTGCCATGAGCGACGGGGTGACCCACGCGGGGATTGGACTTGACCGTAAATTCGGGTGGGAGCGGGAAGACATTATTTCCTATCTGGTGTCCATTTACGATCCTAACTTTTCGGCAAAAACCTGGGCAACCATTTTGCTGGAAGAAGTGAACAATTTATACCGCTTTAAACCCGGAGACGATACCACTGTTTGTGCCATTCGCTTGCGGAAAAACGATGCCCTGAATGTGATGTTCGGGCCCCCTGCGGTGCATGAGGAAACCGAGAAAATGATTGAAGATTTTCTGGCAAGTGAGGGCAAGCACGTGGTTTGCGGGGGAACCACCTCCAGCCTGGTGGCAGAATATTTAGGGGTTGAAATGAAACCCCATTTGGAGTATGATGACATAGAGATCCCACCCACTGCCACCATGGAAGGCATGGACTTGGTAACTGAAGGGGTCATCACGGTGAACCGTGTGCTGGAATATGCCAAGGACTATCTGGAAGATAACCAGTCCTACGTAAAATGGGGATTCAAGTCCGATGGGGCTTCCAAACTTTCCCGAATGATGTTTGAGGATGCCACCAATATTAACTTCTTCATTGGGCGTGCGATCAACCCTGCCCACCAGAATCCCAATTTGCCTATCAATTTCAGCATTAAAATGCAACTGATCATTGAACTGACCGAAGCCTTGAAAAAAATGGGCAAACGAATTCAGGTCACTTATTATTAAACCTACAGCCAACGGCTGTTTCAACAACGGAGGAATATTTGATGAAAGCCTACAAAGAAATGACCAAAGACGAATTGCAAGCCTTGCGGGACGCTTTACATGCCCAGTACAAGGAATATCAAAGTCGCAATCTGGAACTGAATATGGCTCGGGGCAAACCCAGCGCCGAACAACTGAACCTTTCCATGGGGATGATGGACGTTCTTTCCGGTGATTCCGACCTTACCTGTGAAGACGGTACCGATTGCCGCAATTACGGGGTTCTGGACGGTATTCCCGAAGCCAAGGTCTTGATTGGAGATATGATGGAAGTTCCTGTGGATAACATTATTATCTACGGCAACTCCTCTCTTAACGTAATGTACGACACTGTTGCCCGCGCCATGACCCACGGAATCATGGGGAACACCCCCTGGTGCAAATTGGATAAAGTAAAATTCCTTTGCCCCGTTCCCGGATATGACCGTCACTTTGCCATTACTCAGTATTTCGGCATTGAAATGATCAATATTCCCATGCACGCTGACGGCCCCGATATGGATATGATTGAAAAATTGGTGGCAGAAGATGAAACCATCAAAGGCATTTGGTGTGTTCCCAAATATTCCAACCCCACCGGCAATTCCTACTCCGACGAAGTGGTTCGCCGTTTTGCCCGTTTGCAACCTGCCGCCAAGGATTTCCGTATTTTCTGGGATAACGCCTACGGCATCCATCACCTGTATGATGACGTGCATGACGAACTCATTGAAATTCTGGAAGAATGTAAAAAAGCAGGCAACCCCGACATGGTTTACAAATTTGCCTCTACTTCCAAAATCAGTTTCCCAGGTTCGGGCATTGCCGCCATTGCCACTTCCCATAACAATATGGAAGATATTAAAAAGCAACTGGCCATCCAAACCATCGGCCATGATAAGGTCAATCAACTGCGTCATGTCCGCTTCTTCGGGGACATTGAAGGCATGAAAAAACACATGGCTTTGCACGCCGATATTCTGCGTCCTAAATTTGAAATGGTGCTGAACATTTTCCGTGAAGAATTAGGCGGTCTCGAAATCGGCAGTTGGATCGAACCCAAAGGGGGCTACTTTATCTCCTTTGACTCTTTGCCCGGTTGCGCCAAAGAAATTGTCAGCCGTTGCAAAAAAGCAGGGGTCATCCTCACCGGGGCAGGGGCAACCTACCCCTATGGCAAAGACCCTGACGATTGCAATATCCGGATTGCTCCTTCTTATCCCCCCATTTCCGATCTGGAAATCGCCACCAAACTGTTCTGCCTGTGTGTAAAATTGGTTAGTGTAGACAAATTGTTGGCTGAATAATTTTTGACAAACTGCCAGACTTTCAAAAAAGGTGCAGGATGGCATTTTCTTCGGCACGGTAGACGTACGAGGGTACTTCGAGTGCCGAAAAAATGACAAATAGGCGCAAAAATGGGGAGAATTCGATATTCTCCCCGTTTTTCCTTTGATTTATTTTTCTTTTTGGATTCCCATTTGTTTTGTTGGTGATAAAACGCCTATGTTCCTGTGACTTTTTTGACAGTCTGCCCCCAAGAACCAAGGTTCTTGGGGGGTGTTATAAGAATCAGGAATGAGCGAGATTGAATATTTTCAGCCCGTTTTTCCGTGCATACTCCACGGTGTAGGCGGTGCCACCGTTGGATCTGGTTAAGTAGCAGATACAAGCAGAACTATCGTCCACCAGCTGACGGTTCCGTTTGTGAAAACAATCGGGCGTGTAACAGGAACTGGTATAGATTACTTGGTCGGCTTGCTGTTTGATTTCCTCGTATCGTTTTTGTTGTTTTGGTTTCCAACGGTCCGCCTGAGAAGGGCAGGGCAGAACCAAGTGCAAGCGGATATGAGGATGTTTGAGTTTTAGCAGTAAAACCGCCAAGGCACACAAGGTATCAAACCCCAACGCCCCGCCTGCTTCAAAACAGATGTATCCTTGTTCAATCAGTTGTTCTATGGTGCGAAGGGTTTTGGGAAGCAGGGTGCTGTATTCTTGGGCAGAAATGATTCTGTGCCCGGTAAAGCAACAGGTTTTTTCTTTCATAGGTATCACCATAATTTACATGGATTAATTATAGTACATAAGCATTTAGGATGGCAAAAGCCTTTTCTTGTTCCTGCGGAGAAAGACCTTCCAACTGTTCCGAAAGACGGGAGCATTTGATTTGATAACCGTGCTGAATGACATCACAAAAAATATCATCGGCAGAGCACTGTAAGGCATCAATAATTGCCACCAATTTGTCCAGCCTGGCAGAACTTTTTCCTCGCTCAATGTCCGACAAATAGTTGGTGGAAAGTCCAACGATTTCGGCAAATTGCTGTTGAGTATAGCCTTTTTCCCGACGAAGTTGCCCGATTCGTTTGCCAATGAATTGTTCAACAGATTTTTCGTTTTTCACGGCGGTCACTTCCAATCCTACTATTATCGTAACAACTCATGCTGTTAGTGTTAGTATAACGGAGAGAATTGGTAAAATACACAAGGTAACACCGATAGACTAACGATAATAGGGTGAATTGTTAGGAAATTTTTAAAGCCAAAAGGATCAAAGAGAACCTCGATAGGTGTCTTTTGGTCGGGGGGAAAATATTCGTCGAGAATAGTTGAAAAAAGAAAAATTTGTGGTATACTACAAGGAGATGCATTTTTTCCTTTTGGAGGGTATGAATGTGAAGAAAAAAACTTTGATTCGGGGACTCAAAAAATTATTCAACCCCAAATCGGCAACCACGAAATATATTCATTATTATAAAACTTTAAAACTCAATGAAAAGGCAATTTTGCTGGAATCCCAACAGGGCACCGGCATGCAGGGGAATATGTTCTATATGCTCCGGGAATTGGTGCGTGACCCTGCTTATCGGGATTATACTTTGTATCTCACCTGCCGTTCCGGCAAGGAAGAAGAATTCCGTGTTTTGTTGGACCGTAACGGTATGCAACGGGTAAAACTGTTGACGGTTTTTTCCCGGCAACACATGAAGGTGATGGCGTCGGCCAAATATCTTGCCAACGACAATACCTTTTTACCCTTCTTTATTAAAAAAGACGGGCAGGTGTATTTGAACACCTGGCACGGCACGCCTTTGAAAACTTTGGGGAAACAAATCCACAATGCCATGTATGGCATTGGCAATCCCCAAAAGAACTTTATCATGGCGGATTATTTGTTGTATCCCAATGAATACACCATGGAACACATGTTGGAAGACTACATGATGCACAACCTTGCCAAGGGCAAGGTGCTGTTGTCCGGGTATCCCCGCAACGTTGCCTTTTTTGATGAAGCAAGTGCCAAACAAATCCGCAATGATCTGGAGTTGACCGATAAAACCGTATATGCCTTTATGCCCACCTGGCGGGGCGCGGTGGGCGCCATTGACCCCAAAGCCACCACCTACGTGCAGTATTATCTGTACGAGATGGATAAACGGCTGAAGGACGATGAAATTCTTTACGTCAACATTCATCCCATTGCCAAAAAAGACGTAATCTTCAAAAATTTCAAGCATATTCGGGAGTTTCCTGCAGAGTATGAAACCTATGAATTTTTGAATATTGCCGATTGCCTGATTACCGATTATTCCAGCGTGTTTTACGATTACGCGGTGAGCAGGAAAAAAATCGTTTTGTTTACTTACGATAAGGACGAATACTTTGCTGACCGTGGGGTATACCGCCCCTTGGAAGACTTGCCCTTCCCCAAGGTAACCACGGTGGACGAACTGTTCCGGGAATTGCGGTGTGAAAAAGGGTATGACGATACGGAATTTATCAAAGAATACTGTTCTTACGATCATCCCGACGCTGCCAAGGCTCTGTGCCGTCGCTTTATTTTCGGGGAGTCTTCTCCCATTATAGAAGAACGGGAAATTCCCAACAACGGCAAGGAAAACGTGGTGTTTTTCTCCGGGGGGCTTGCTAAAAACGGCTTGACCACCTCTTTGTTTAATTTGCTTGCCAATCTGGATACCGATAAAAAGAATTATTATATTACCTTCCGTGCTTCGGCGGTGAAACCCAACCAGGAAATGCTGTTGGATCTGCCCCAAGGGGTGAATTACATTGCCACAACCGGGAAGGTCAATCTGAATCTCTTCAAAAAGATCCTTTGGGTATTGGTAAAACTTCGCAAATTCCCCTTGCCTTTGATGATGAAAATCCTCAAAAAGGATCTGCAGTTGGAAATGCGCCGGCACTACGGAGATGCCAACATTCACTCCATGATTCACTTCACAGGTTACGATGACAGCACCATTCTGAAATATTCGGTGTTTGAAAATAACAGCGTGATTTACGTTCACAGCGATATGGTGCAGGAAGTGAACGTTCGGAAGATTCAACGGAAAGACGTTTTGCAATACGCCTACCAGGCTTACGATAAGGTGGCAATGGTCACCGAGGATATTCGGGAAGCCACAGGGCAATTCCTGAAAGCCCCCAAAGAATTGAACGTTGCCCATAACCTGATTGATTACCAAGGCATTTTGGAACGGGGAGCAAAGGAACTTGCCTTTGATTCCTATACTCGTTGCAATAAAACCTTTGAACAGGTTCAGGAAATCGTCCGGTCGGATGCGAAAAAGTTGGTGAACGTGGGTCGCTTTTCTCCTGAAAAAGGGCATCGTCGGTTGATTGACGCTTTTGCCAAAGTGCTGAAGGAAGAACCCAATTCCTATTTGTTTATCATCGGGGGCAATCAGTTTAAAAACTCTTATGGGAAACTGTGCGAATACGTTGAAACCTTGCCCTGCGCTGATCATATTGTGTTGATTCTGTCCATGTCCAACCCCTTGCCCTTGGTAAAGGCTTGCCATGGGTTTGTGCTTTCTTCTTTGTATGAAGGATTTGGCCTGGTGCTGGCGGAAGCCGACATTTTGGGTGTGCCTGTGGTGTCCACCGATATTACCGGCCCCCGTTTGTTTATGCAAAACCACGGCGGTGTTCTGGTGCCCAGTTCCAAACCCGGCATTGAACAGGGAATCCGCAAACTCCTGAAAGGGGAAGTAAAACCCTTAACGGTGGATTATGCCAAGTATAATCAGGATGCCGTTGCCGAATTTGAGGCTTTGCTGGAAACCAATAAGGAATAAATAAAGGCTGTAAAAAACGAAAGTTTTTTACAGCCTTTTTTGTTATTGATAATCAGTGGTTACTTTTTGGATTTCTGCAACCATGTCCTTGATGACAGGGGAGATATTCTGTCGGAACACGCCTTCAAACAGTTTGTTCAGATTTTCTTGGAAACGGTGGGGCAGAATGTTACATTCCTTTTGGCAAATGCTTTGCATTCGTTTTTCCCCGGGGTGGGTCATTTCGTTCAGGGCGAAAATAATATCAAAATAACTTGCCAAGAACTCGGTGACCCGATGGTTCACACTGACAAGATCTCCCCGGGTTTCCGCCTTTTGAATTTGCTTGTCAAAGGATGGTAACATACCGCTTAACAGATTCAGGTTGTTGGAGATGATATTCTTTTTCAGTTTCTCGGGATAGGGAACCCGATATTTTTCCTGTAAAGCCTGAAAACGCCCCTGTTTGTCCACAATGATTTTTGAGGTTATCAGGTTATGCCACATGCAGGTGGTATAGCCGTTCCAAGGGGTGCAGTGGGTTACCACAGAGGAAATGGTGTTTTCAAATCCTTGTATATCCCGATAAATGATGTCCATGTCGATTCCGTCTTTCAGGGTAACGTCATCTTCCAACTCCCAAAAAGAATTTCCGATTTCCATGTAGTGGCAATAAGGTTCCAGAATGGCTTGCCGTTCCTGTGCATCAATGGGGCCGGTAATATACACGTATACGTCATAGTCGGAGGTTGGGTCGTTCCGACCCGTGGCTCTTGACCCTCCAAGAGCAATGGCTTCAACCCGGGGAAGATTTCCCAGTTCTGTAAATAATTTGTTTACGTCAACTGCCATGTGAGTGCCTCCTTTTGAGGTTTGTTGATGTAAAAATGATAGCATAAAAGTGGGAATAAATCAATGCGAAGCATTGTATATCATCAAAAGGTCGTTTTGTATATCATCAAGCCGACAGATATACACGCTTCGCGTGATGATATACCAAGCCTGTCGGCTTGGATAAAAAACTCTCGTTCAAAAGAACGAGAGTTTTCTGGCACCCCCTGCGGGAATCGAACCCACAACTAACCCTTAGGAGATACCGAAGGAAATACAAGCAGCATCCCTTGTAATACCTAAAAATCCCCTGACGTCAGGGGATTTTTAAGGTTAATGTGTTATTTTGTGTTACGCCGTTACCGCTGATTTTATGTTGTTTTAATATGTTTAATTAGCAAGCAGTTAGCAAGATGTTCAAAATTAGGGAAATGGTTTTATTCCCATAAGATGTCTTTATTTAACCGCTTGTGCCTCGGTCTGTTGTTCTGTATTGTTTTGATTACATTTTTCAAGGAATTCACTAACTAATTTACAAGGAACCATCACACCATATTTAAATCGATTCATAAAATCCCTACCGCCCCCTATGTTTATGCCAACTATCTCCATTTCTTTATTCAACACTACACTTCCGCTACTTCCATAGCTTTCATAAGCATTATGTTTAAATGTGCTTACAGGCGGTAGTTCATCATTGCTCTCAAAAATATAATAATCCTTTGAACAAATATTGCCATATGAATGAACAAATCTTTCTCCTTCCGGATTGCTAATAACCATAATCGCTTCATTATATTTTGGATTATCTTCGCATATCGGGAGTACCTTTAACTTTTTCTCTGATTTAAACGAAATCACTGCCAAATCATATGCTTCATCCGCAAATACCAACTGCGCTTTTTCAAATTGTTCATAGTACATTTGGTTTGAAATATGAGTTTTGCTATTTTTACTATATTCTGAATACGTAGGAACACCATATGGTATGATAATATAATCTGCGTTTTCAAAATCTCTCACAACGTGATATGCTGTTAATGCGTAATATGTATTATCTTCTGAATCAAAAACGACTCCGCTTGCACCAACATTCCAAGAAAAACTTGTAATGTTTTCTGTTATCTTTTTCTCTTGTTTTACAATAACAATATTACTTTCTAAAATTTCATTTGTAATCTTTTTTTCGAAATCCTCAAAATAACGAGTTTTACATTGATATTCATATAGGCTTGGATATATAAAAATACACACACATACCAATATTATGGTAACAATAAAGATTGTTATTTTTATCTTTTTATTATTCATACTTTCCTCGCTATAAAATTATTATTTGCCAAACAAAGTATAACACAGATGTTAAAAAAAGTCTATGGATGGAACATACGCCTGTGCAAATTAGCAGATTTTTGCTAAAAATCTGATTAGAAAGAATTGATACGGGTTGAGATAAATGGTCGAGGTTGTCTTGCTCTAAAAAACAATGAACCCCACTCGGGAACCAGCGGGGTTTCACTTTTGGTTGACTCTTTTTTCAATGGTAATGCAAGAAGATGTGAGAAGCCGTTGAATTCTTCCGCATAAATTACGGTGTTTTTTAAAGGTTTCTTGGTCTATAGAATTGTTTGCGTATAATAGTTTTAACCAACTTTCGGTTTCGGCACATTCCTTGCGAGCGATTTTAAATTTGGATAACATATCGGATAAACTTTGGGCATATTGGGCTTCGGTGATGTTAGCAAATACACTGGAAGAAGATTTTTTGATTTGAAAAACAGTGTTTGAATTGTGCTTGATATCTTTGCAAAGCAGTTCAATTTTGATTGCTAATTGTTCAGCATACTTTAACAATAAGTTTTCACTCATATGGCAAAGCCTCCTAAATCACGCGTAGCGTGCATGGCATCCGCCATCGGCGGTATGGAATTATTTTCGTAAGAAAATGGATGTCATCAATCCGAAGAGGGGAACATACAAGGCGAACGCCTGAATTACATCCCCTTCGCTGGGCGAAGGGATGACATACGCCTTGCGGCGATTCCATACCAATCCTTCGGATTGAATAAAACCGCAAGGAAGCCCTTGCGGTTTTTGGCACCCCCTGCGGGAATCGAACCCACAACTAACCCTTAGGAGGGGTTTGTTTTATCCAATTAAACTAAGGAGGCAGATTCAGTTCTTCCATATTATAAATTACATCGGGGAAATTGTCAATTCCCACCCAATAAATTTTGGTTGTATCGGGGCGGAAAGTATGATATAATCATTTTATATCATTGCAGAATGGGAGAAAAGTGTATGAACATCCCACAGGAAAATATCCGTAACTTTTGTATTATTGCCCATATTGACCACGGGAAGTCCACCCTGGCGGACCGTATGCTGGAAATTACCGACACGGTTGCCATGCGGGATATGGAAGACCAGCTTTTGGACAGTATGGACCTGGAGCGGGAACGGGGCATTACCATTAAAGCCCATGCCGTTACCTTATATTACAAAGCCGATGATGGACAGACCTATGAACTGAATTTGATCGACACCCCGGGTCACGTGGACTTCCACTACGAAGTTTCCCGTTCCCTTGCCGCTTGTGAAGGGGCGGTGCTGGTGGTGGACGCTTCCCAGGGAATCGAAGCCCAGACCCTTGCCAACACCTATCTAGCGGTGGACCATGGGTTGGAAATTGTCCCGGTCATCAATAAAATTGACCTGCCTGCGGCGGAACCTGACCGTGTTGCCATGGAAATTGAAGAGGTCATTGGCATTGAGGGGATGAATGCTCCTCGGATCTCCGCCAAAAACGGTATTAACATCAAAGAAGTGCTGGAACGGGTGGTTCAGGAAATTCCTCCCCCGGTGGGTGATTCCTCGGAACCCTTGAAAGCCTTGATTTTTGACTCCTATTATGATCCGTATAAAGGGGTTATTACCTATTTTCGTGTAAAATCCGGCTCCATTTCGGTGGGGGACCAAATTAAAATGATGGCAACCGGCGCCACTTTCAACGTGGTGGAACTGGGGCGGAAAGGCGCCACCAGCCTGGTGCCCTGCCAGACCTTGACTGCCGGGGAAGTTGGGTACATTGCCGCTTCCATTAAAACCGTTAGTGAAGCCCGGGTGGGGGACACCATTACCCTGGCGGACGCACCTGCCGCTGAGCCTTTGGAAGGGTATCGGGCGGTAAATCCCGTGGTATTCTGCGGGGTGTATCCTGCCGACGGTGCTCAATATACCGACCTGCGGGAAGCCTTGGAAAAACTTCAACTGAACGATGCCGCTTTGCATTTTGAAGCCGAAACTTCGGCGGCATTGGGATTTGGATTCCGTTGCGGTTTTTTGGGATTGCTTCACATGGAAATTATTCAGGAACGCTTGGAGCGGGAGTATAATTTAGACTTGATCACCACCGCCCCCAGTGTTGTTTACAAATTCGGCCTTTCCGACGGCAGTCTGGTGGAAATTGACAACCCCACCAACTATCCCGACCCTGCCACCATTCAATCGGCGGAAGAACCCATGTGCGACGTGCATATTTACAGTCCCAGCGATTACGTGGGTGCCATTATGGATCTGTGCCAGGAACGGCGAGGTATTTTCTTCGATATGCAATATCCTTCTTCCAATCGGGTGGATATTCATTACGAAATGCCCCTGAATGAAATTGTTTACGACTTTTTCGATGCTCTGAAATCCCGTACCCGCGGGTACGCTTCTTATGACTACGAACCCAAACGGTATATGTCCTCTAAACTCATGAAGTTGGACGTATTACTCAACGGGGAGATCGTGGATGCTCTTTCCTTTATTGTTCATGCGGACAACGCCTATAAACGGGCTCGCCGCATTGCCGAAAAGTTGAAAGAACACATTCCCCGCCAGTTGTTTGAAATTCCCGTACAGGTGGCGGTGGGCGGCAAGGTAATCGCCCGTGAGACCGTAAAAGCCATGCGCAAAGACGTGCTTGCCAAGTGCTACGGCGGTGACATTACCCGTAAGAAGAAATTGTTGGAAAAACAAAAAGAAGGGAAGAAACGGATGCGGAGTCTTGGCTCTGTGGAAGTTCCCCAGGAAGCCTTTATGGCCATTCTTAAATTGGATGAATAGGAGTAGATTTAAAATGAAACGATTGATTGCTTTTGTAACCGTTCTTTGCCTGGTTGCCCTTGGTTCGGTAACCGCTTTTGCCGCACCGAAAGAAATCTTAACCGTCAGCGGCCCCGAAAGGAACACCTGTACCCCCGGTTCCACCATTACCCTGACCTTTGGTCTTGCCGAAGGCAGTAACGCTGCCGCGGTGAACGTGGAAGTAACTTATGATACCGACACCTTTGAATTTATTGAATACCAAAACGGGGATCTGCTTACCGATGCTTTGGCAGCGGGGAACAATGCCGACGGGAAATTTTTGTTCACCCTGGCAACCCTGACCCCCATTACCAAGGCAGGGTCTTTGTTCACGGTGGATTTCAAGGTGGACTCCAAAGCCACAGGGGACCACAGTTTCTTCTTCTATTCCACCGCTTTCAGCGATGAAAATAATAATGATATTGAAACCAATACCGTGGAAACCGTGTTGAGTGTGAAAGGGGATGCCGTGTCAGAAGTTTCGGTAACCCCCGTATATTCCGCCGACGAAAACAATTCCCAATACGTGGTTTCTGCCGATAACGGCGAAAGTGCCACAGGGGTATTGGTCAACCCCGATGCCACTTCTTCCCAAACCGCTCAAACAACCGACGGTGAAGGAAATGGATCTTCCACCTGGGTTATCGTTGGCGTTATTGTGCTGGCAGTGGGTGCCCTGGCATTGCTGGTGGTTGCCGCTGTGGTGAAAGCCAGGAAAGGGGACAAGGAAGTGGAAAATCAATCCATTCTGGATGACGATGCCAAAGCCTTGTTAGACCTGGAATCCGATGCACTGGAAGATAAAAAAGATAAGGAATAAGTTTTTTAACCCTGTAGCCTAATGAGCAGGGTTGCTAAGGACAATTATCATTAATAAAAACGGAATTTGGCACACAAATTCCCTGCTTGTGTGACAGTATAAGACAAAGCTACCCGAAGAAGAGAAAAACAAAACTCTTTTTCGGGTAGTTTTTTTATATA